>NCFS01000003.1 GCA_002281295.1 Halothiobacillus sp. 35-54-62
CACGCTGGCGCGACGGCTGGCCGATCGGCTGGGCTTTCATTTGCTGGATTCCGGCGCGTTGTATCGGTTAACGGCGCTGGCGGCACAAAAACAAGCGATTAATCTGGACTCGCCTCAGGTGGCCGCCGTGGCAGAAGCCCTAAACGTACGCTTTGATAGCGATGGCGCGGCGTATTTAGATGAGGTTTGCGTCGATTTGATGCTCCGCACCGAGCAAACGGGCGCCTTGGCCTCGCACATTGCCGCTCGCCCCGATGTGCGTGCGGCCTTGCTCGCACGGCAACGCGCCTTTGCACAAGCCCCGGGGCTGGTGGCCGATGGTCGGGATATGGGCACCGTGGTCTTCCCCAACGCTGCTGCAAAAATATTTTTAGATGCCAGTGCGGAAATTCGCGCGGATCGGCGTTATAAACAGTTGATCGGGAATGGTTTAAGTGCTAATTTAGCCGCCCTCATCGAAGAGATACGGGCTCGGGATGATCGGGATCGAAATCGGGCGATTGCGCCGCTCGTTCCCGCCCCTGATGCTTTGGTTATTGATTCAACTCATCTAACGATTGAGGCCGTCGAAGCGTTGATGATGGATTTCATTCACGCTCAAGGTGTTGTTTAACGTTTTTTCCGGACTGCCAACCCAAGGATGCGGACTGGCCAGCCTTTTAACCACCACGACAGACAGTCATTCGGAGCGTCTGGTCGTATTTTTTGGAACGATGCTTACATGTCAGCTCAATTTGAAAGCTTTGCCGATCTTTTTGAAGAAAGTCAAAAAAATGCAGTGATGCAGCCAGGTGCCATTATCGAAGGTACCGTGGTTGCGATTAACGGCGATTACGTCGTAATTGATACCGGTTTGAAATCTGAAGGCGTAATCCCCGCCATCGAATTCCTCGATGAAAACGGCGAAATGACCGTTAAAGTCGGCGATAAAGTCGATGTGGCGCTCGAATCGGTTGAAGATGGCTTTGGTGAAACCAAGCTCTCCCGCGAGAAAGCCTTGCGTGCCCGCGCGTGGACTACCCTCGAAAAATCCTTCAAAAACGAAGAAATTGTTACCGGCCGCATCACCGGTAAAGTCAAAGGCGGCTTTACCGTCGAAATGGGCGAAATCCGTGCGTTCCTGCCGGGCTCATTGGTTGATGTGCGTCCCATCCGCGACACCACCTACCTTGAAGGTAAGGATGTCGAATTCAAAATCATCAAACTCGACCAAAAACGCAACAACGTTGTCGTTTCTCGTCGTGCCGTGGTTGAACAAGAGTACAGCGCCGAACGGGATGCGCTGCTCGATCAACTGCAAGAAGGCATGGTATTGCGCGGTGTGGTTAAAAACCTCACCGATTACGGCGCCTTCCTCGATTTGGGCGGCATCGACGGCTTGCTCCACATTACCGATATGGCGTGGAAACGCGTTAAACATCCCTCTGAAGTCGTCGCGATCGGCGATGAAGTGGATGTCAAAGTATTGAAATTCGACCGTGATCGCAACCGCGTATCATTGGGCATGAAGCAAATGGGTGAAGACCCTTGGAGCGATTTAGCGCGCCGCTTCCCGATTGGTGCTCGCTTCTTCGGCAAAGTCACCAACTTAACCGATTACGGTTGCTTCGTTGAAATCGACAATGGCGTTGAAGGCTTGGTGCATGTATCCGAAATGGATTGGACCAACAAAAACGTTAACCCAGGCAAAGTGGTCTCCGTTGGCGATGAAACGGAAGTCGTGATTCTGGATATCGACGAAGAGCGCCGCCGCATTTCTTTGGGCATGAAACAGTGCCAAGCCAATCCGTGGGATGCGTTTGCCTCGACCCATCAAAAAGGCGATAAAGTCAGCGGTCAGATTAAATCAATCACCGACTTTGGCGTGTTTATTGGCCTTGAAGGCGGTATTGATGGCCTGATTCACTTATCTGATTTGTCTTGGAATGAAACCGGCGAAGAAGCCGTGCGTCAATTCAAGAAAGGTGAAGAGATCGAAGCCGTTGTTATTGCCATTGATCCTGAGCGCGAGCGTATTTCATTGGGCTTAAAGCAGCTCGAAAGCGATCCGATTGGTGATTTCTCTGCCGATAACCAAAAAGGCAAAATCATTAACGGCACCGTGCGTGAAGTGGATGCACGCGGCGCCGTGATTGATTTGGGTAATGGCGTTGAAGGCTATTTGCGCGCTTCTGATATTTCGCGTGATCGTATTGATGATGCCCGCACCGTGCTTAAAGAAGGCGATGCGGTTGAAGCGAAAGTCATGGGCGTTGATCGCAAAAACCGCATGGTGAGCCTGTCAATCCGTGCCAAAGATTCACAAGAAGAATCTGAAGCGATGGAAGAAATGAGCCGTACCACGGTCAGCAACCCAACTTTGGGTGATTTGTTGAAAGAACAACTGAATCGCGCTGATTAATCCGCCGGTTTAGTATTAAACGAACGCCATCATTCGAGATGGCGTTTTTTGTTGCATTGATGCGGGTTGATATCCGCCGCTAAAAGCGACGCCGAAAAATCAGGTAGCAGTTTTTACGTGTTTTTTCTGGGTTGGTTTACGGCACAACAGCAGCGCTTGGCGCTTCTATCTCTTTATAGTCACTAAAATCAATAAAATGGGATGACTGGCATGACAAAATCAGAATTGATTGACCGATTGGCTGATCGGCAGAAATATCTTTCTATCCGCGATATCGATACCTCGGTAAAGCTAATGTTGGAAGAAATGATCGACGCAATGGCGCGCGGTGAACGCATTGAAATTCGCGGTTTTGGTAGCTTCTCTTTGAATTTTCGCCAGCCCCGGATTGGTCGCAATCCTAAATCGGGCGAAAGCGTCTCGCTTGAATCGAAATATGTGCCGCATTTCAAACCCGGTAAAGAGCTGCGTGAACGGGTGAATGAAAAAGCCGGCCAAATTATTCGAAGCGAATAAGAGGCGGTCCATGTCCGAGCTCTACGTCGCCTTAGATTTTTCTGAAGCCAAGCAAGCCCACGCCCTCGCCGATCAGTTAGATCCGCAAAGCTGCGGCTTAAAAGTGGGCAAAGAGCTCTTTGTGCGCGGTGGGCCAAGCTTAGTTCGCAGCTTGGTTGACCAAGGCTTTGATGTGTTTCTCGATCTTAAATTTCACGATATTCCGCATACCGTGGCACAAGCGTGTTTAGCGGCTTGTGATTTAGGCGTGCGGGTTGTTAATGTGCATGCCGCCGGTGGTCGCGCTATGCTCACCGCAGCGCGTGCGGCGGTGCCTCAAGCAGCGGGTGTCCCCGCCTTGATTGCCGTGACCGTATTAACCTCGATGGATGAGCCTGCGCTGGCGGAGGTGGGTATTAAGCGCCCGCTGGCCGAGCAAGTTCAGCTTTTGGCGGCTTTGGCTTATGAGGCGGGTTTAGATGGGGTGGTTTGCTCGGCGTGGGAAGCCCGTGCCATGCGCAGCCTGTTTGATCGGCCTAATCCGGCCATTATCACCCCGGGTATTCGCCCGCTGGGTTCAGCCTTAGATGATCAATCGCGGGTTATGACGCCCTCTGATGCCATGGCGGCAGGGGCCACTGCCTTGGTTGTGGGGCGCCCCATTACGCGTGCAAGCCATCCGGCTGCGGTGGTTCAGGCGATTCTGGCCAGTTTGCGATAGTCTTCGCGGGTGTGTTAAGGGCGCCGTTAGCGCATCGGTTTGAGCGTGTTTCTGTGGTCAAAACCCCAAGATGCGCGGGTGTTTTAGTGTTGACTCAAATGGAATCAATTTGCCTCAACATTTGAATCGATGCCGAACGTGCCATTCATTTTCTGATTATGAATTTCTACCCAAATCATTAAATCGTGCAGGGCGCGGATGTTTTCGACGTATTGAATCGTTTCTTCACCCCGCGCATAGCCGTTGCGTAATTTGGGGTAAATTTTTGGGTTCGATAACTGCGCTAAGCGTTCGCGAATATCCCGCCACCGATTCGGGTCGCCGCCTTGCTGGCGGGTGAGTTTAATCGCATCGTTTAAATGCCCAATGCCGATGTTGTAGGCGGCAAGCGCGAGGTAGGTTAAGTCGGGCTCGGGCGCCTCATCATCAATTTGGCTGCGCAAATAATCCAGATACTTGGCTGCCGCTGTAATATTTTTCACGGGGTTGCCCGGGTCAGTGAGCCCGATATAGGCGGCCGTGGGGGGCATGATTTGCATCATGCCATAGGCGCCTTGCTGTGATTGGGCATCGGGCTGCCATTTGGACTCCTGATAGCCCATGGCGGCCAAGAGCCGCCAATCGATGTGGTATTTTTTCCCCGCTGCCTTAAATGCGCTCAAATAGGGTGAGATACGCTGATCGACATCATCGACAAACTGCTGGGCGAGCTTTTGATCGAGTTGCTCAAATTGGGCATAGTGCCGGTCGATCAGGTTTTTAAGTTCGTTGTCCTGGCGGATTTTTGCAAAAAACTGAACCGACGCGTTATAAAGCGAATGATCGGCCACGCGTGCAAAAGCCCAGGCAAAGGAAACGGGCGGGCCTAAATCGGTGGCTACACGAATTTTATTCGACATTTTTTGCCCGAGCATGGCCTCGTGCGAGAGCACAACGGCGTAATCTACCGTGCCATTTTCAAGGGCTTGCAAGGTATTAATGCCACTATCTTCAAGTTGGATGCGAATGGCATAGTCGGGCTTTTCATGGGGTGTTTTAGGGGGCGTTGCCTCTGGCAGGCTGCTAAAGGGCACATCGAGTAAGCCTTTATTGGATTGCTCGGTTAGCCAGTTTTGGCTATTGGAACCTTGCTCAACCGCTAAGGGCGCATTGCCAATATCTTGCAGGGATTTTGGCTTTTCAACGCCCTGACGATAAATTAGTTGCCGGCGAACGGATAAATAACTTGGCCCATAACGAAATTGCGCTTCACGCCCGAGGCTAACCACAAGCCCGGCCGCAGCGAAGTCGGCTTGATTACTGGCGACCAGGGCATAAGCCTCATCAATATTTTTAGCCACGATAAAATGCACGCCGAGCCCCAAATAGTGCGCAAAGCGGGTCACCAGATCGTATTCAAGCCCTTGGGGCTGCGTTTTATCGGGAATATAAATGGTGGGGCTAATTAACGTGGCGACCCGCAAATAGCCCCGCGCTTTGATTTGATCGAGCTGGGGGGTTTTTGCAAAGGATTGGCTGAGGGCCGCATTTTCGCTCAAACTGAGCGACGTGCTCGGCGGGTAGGTTGCAAGCCACCAAATCAGCGGTAAAAGCACTAAGCCGCCGACCCCGAGTAACCGAAGCCACCAAGGTTGCTGGGTGGCGTTCGGATGATTTTCGGGGGCGCTTGTCACGAAAAAATCGCCCGCCGCCAAAGCCGAGTGTTAATAGACATAACCGATATGCAAAGCGACAACGCCTAAGCTTAAATTGATCACATCGACGCGATCAAAACCTTTGGCCAGCATGAGCGCTTTTAAGGCTTCTTGATCGGGATGCATGCGGATTGATTCGGCTAAATAGCGATAGCTATCGGCATCTTTGGCCAAAATTTTGCCTAAAGCGGGCAGCGCGGTAAATGAATATAAATCGTAGGCTTTGCTGATTAGGGGGGAGATGGGCTTTGAGAACTCCAAGACCACCGCGCGCCCACCGGGTTTAAGCACCCGTGCCATCTCGTTTAGCGCCATGCCTTTATCGGTGACATTGCGCAGGCCAAAACCCATGGTGACACAATCAAAATGGCGGCTGGGAAAGGGCAAATACTGCGCATTGGCGAGGCAGTAATCTACATTGCCGACCACGCCGGCATTGTCGAGTTTATTGCGCCCTTCGCTGAGCATGCTTTGATTGATGTCGGAAAGCACCACTAAGCCTTTTTCTCCGACTAATCCCGCCATTTTGAGGGCTAAATCCCCCGTGCCCGAGGCGAGATCGAGCGCTTGCATCCCTCGGCGCAAACCGGTGTGCTCTAACGCTACGCGCTTCCAGAGGCGGTGAATGCCAAACGACATGGCATCGTTCATCACATCATAGCGATTGGCCACAGAATCAAACACTTGGCCTACTAATTTGGCTTTGTCTTCGATGGGGACTTGGGTGTAGCCGAAATGGGTTTTTTCAGTCATGGGGGGCTTTCTCGGTGCCTTGGGCGGGTTTTGATGCGGCAAGCACATCAATGATGGAGGTGTTTTTGGGTTTTAAGGGGGTTGCGCGGTCATAACCGACTTTTGCTAACCGAGCCAAATAACCTTGCCAGAGTTCACTATGTTGCTGGCAAAGGCCTTGCAGGGTGCGCCAATCATACAAGCCGCTATCGTGACCATCATCAAAGGTGAATTTGAGGGCGTAGCGGCCGACCGGTTCAATCGCCATGATTTTGACCTGCTCTTTTCCCAGCACCAACATAGGCTCGCCGCCTCCGTGGCCGCGCACTTCGGCGGAGGGGCTGAAAATACGCAAGTATTCCGCGCTTAAGGTGCCGCAGGTTTCGTCACTGAACTTGAGCGAAACGGTGTTTTGCGCTTTATGCCAGGTGAGGGTTGTTAATTGAATCATGGATTGAGTTTAGAGAATAAAGCGGCTGAGGTCTTCATCTTTAGCCAGCGCACCCAGGCGCTGCTCGACAAAGTCGGCATCAATGGCTTTACTGCCGCCGGCTTGGGTATCGGCCGCAAAGCTTAATGCTTCAAGTAAGTGCTCCATGACGGTGTGCAGCCGTCGGGCGCCAATATTTTCGGTGCGGCGGTTCACTTCAAATGCAATTTCGGCGATGCGGGTAATGGCCGATTCACTAAAGGTGACATGAAACTGCTCGGCAGCTAAAAGGGCGGTGTGCTGACGAATTAAGGCGGCATCGGGCTCGGTTAGGATGCGTACAAAATCATGGGCCGAGAGCGCCTCAAGCTCAACCCGAATGGGCAGGCGCCCTTGTAATTCGGGGATGAGATCGGAGGGCTTGCTTAAATGAAAAGCGCCTGAGGCGATGAACAAAATATGATCTGTTTTGACCATGCCGAGCTTGGTGTTGACCGTTGAGCCCTCAATAATGGGGAGTAAATCGCGCTGCACCCCCTCGCGTGATACCTCGCCGCCACCTTGTTCGCCGCGTTTGGCGACCTTGTCGATTTCATCAATAAAAACAATGCCATGTTGTTCTACCCGCTCGAGTGCGCTCGCGCGGACCTCCTCTTCATTGAGTAGGTTGCCGGCTTCTTCTTCCGTTAGCAGCGTGAGCGCCTCTAAAACCGGCAGGCGGCGTTTATTGGTTTTGCCTTGGTTGATGTTTTGAAACATGCCGCGTATTTGGCTGGCCATATCTTCCATGCCGGGCGGGGAGAGAATATCGATATTGCCGGGCGCCTGGCGCAATTCGATTTCGATTTCGCGCGTGTCCAATTCACCTGCCCGCAGTTTGTCGCGGAATTTTTCACGGGTGTTGCGATAGGCCTCGTCTTGATGGGTATCGGCCGTGTTGGGCCAATCGCTGGCGCGTGGGGCGGGCAACAAAATGTCGAGCACACGGTTTTCACCGGCGAGCTTGGCTTTATCGCGCACGTCAAGCATGGCAATTTGCCGCTGCATTTTCAAACCGACATCAGCTAAATCGCGGATGATGGATTCCACATCGCGCCCCACATAGCCCACTTCGGTGAATTTGGTGGCTTCGATTTTTAAAAAGGGGGCATCGGCTAGTTTGGCCAATCGCCGCGCAATTTCGGTTTTGCCCACGCCGGTAGGCCCAATCATCAGGATGTTTTTTGGGGTGATTTCGCCGCGCAAGGGTTCGGGAATTTGCTGGCGGCGCCAGCGATTGCGCAAAGCAATGGCGACAGCGCGCTTGGCGGCGGCTTGGCCGACGATGTGTTTATCGAGTTCAGCCACAATTTGTTGGGGTGTTAAATTCATGCGTCGAGTACTTCAATAGTGAAATTATGATTGGTATAAATGCAAATATCGCCGGCGATGGTGAGCGCCGATTCAACAATGCTGCGGGCTTCAAGATCGCTATGGCGCAGCAAGGCCGTGGCGGCGGCTTGGGCAAAGGCACCGCCTGAACCGATGGCAATCAGATCGGTTTCCGGTTCTATCACATCGCCATTGCCACTGATGGTGAGCATGTGGGTGCGATCGGCCACCACGAGCATGGCCTCAAGCCTGCGCATGGCGCGGTCGGTGCGCCATTCTTTGGCAAGCTCCACGGCGGAGCGCAATAAATTGCCGCCGTATTTTTCGAGTTTAGCTTCAAATTTTTCAAATAAGGTGAAGGCATCGGCGGTGGCGCCGGCAAATCCCGCCAACACTTCACCGTTGTATAGCCGCCGTACTTTGCGGGCATTGCCTTTTATGACGGTGTTGCCGAGGGTTACTTGGCCATCGCCGCCAATCACGGTTTGGTTGTTTTTGCGCACACACAAAATAGTGGTGCCGTGAAAATTTTCCATTTAGAGCCTTTGCTGCGGAGTTTTAACGGATGAGGCGCAATTTGCGCGCGCCGTATTAATGTGGGTTGCTTCAGTAAAATATCAATCGCTGTGCTTAATTTTTTATGGCAGGTTCGGCGGGCTGCTGGGTTTTTGGCGTTGTGCGCGGGGGTGCGCGGCTTCATAGACCGCGGCTAAACGCTGAAAATCCAGATGGGTGTAAATTTGTGTGGTGGCCAGGCTTTCGTGCCCGAGCAGCTCTTGTACCGCCCGTAAATCGCCTGACGATTCCAGCAAGTGGGTTGCAAACGCATGGCGCAACTGGTGCGGGTGAAGCGATTGCCCGAGCGCGGTGTGCTGCGATAAACGGGCTAAGCGGTATTGAACCGAACGGGTGGTGAGCCGTGCGCCCAGCTGGTTCACAAATAAGGCCGGTTCGCTTGCATCCCGCAGCAGGCTTCTTCGCAGGGGTAACCAGGCTTCAATGCGGGTAATGGCTTGGCTGCCCACGGGCACGAGCCGGGTTTTATCGCGCTTGCCGGTCACCCGGGCAATGCCCTCAGTTCGATCAATATCGCTTAAATTTAAGCCAACGAGTTCGGCTACCCGCAAGCCGCTGCTGTACAGCAATTCAAACATGCAGCGATCGCGGTGCAGCAAGAGGTTTTCTGCCACGGGTTGATCGAGGAGTTGATTGAGCGTTTCAATCGCCGGCGCATTGGGTAGTTTTTTGCTGGCTTTGGGCGCTTTGAGGGCATCGGGGTTGGCGGGGCAGGGGATCAATTCGCTCTGCCAATAACGCAATAGCCAGCGTAGCGCAGAGGATTTGCGGGCGATGCTGCGATTGGTCAGCCCGGTTTCACGGCAATGCGCGAGATAAGCGCGCAGGTGTATATCGTTAAGTGCGGCGGGCGACGAGAGGGTTTGCGCCTGCGCGAAGTCTTCTAATTGTTGCCAATCGATGAGATAAGCCGAGCGGGTTTTGGGCGCCAAGGGGGCGCTGTGAAGCAGGGCAAAGCGCGCCTGCGCCATGGCCGCAGAAAACTCAGCACAGGCGGGCAACAAGGGCGCATCTGTCATGAGGCGCTCGTGTGTTCACAGGTTAAGTACGCCGTTACCAACTCACCAATTTGCGTTAAAAATAAGGTGCCTTGGCTCGGGTTAAAGCCATCAGGCGTGATTCGGCCTAATGCGAGAATCCAGCGCGGCTTGGCCAAATTTGAACCGATGGCGATTAACGCCGCCGAACCGGTGTCGGGTAATGCCGCGCCGAACAGGGCTCGGCGTTGAGCCTCGCTTAAGCGGCCACACAGGGGCGCGCGGCTGGCAAGCCAGCCTTCGAGCAGGTGTTGGGTTGGATGATTCAGGGATTCAATGGCAATTAACTGGGCGGCATCAACCGCGAAATGTTGATGCACTAACGCGACCACCTGTTCGGCCGTTCGCTCGGTTGCATTGAGCAAGGCGCAGGCGAATTGATGCAATACGCTATCAAGCGCGGCGTTCGCTTCTGCTGTGGCACGCAACGTATCCATCGCAAAATTTAGCCGGCTGAGTTTTTCGCGCCAAAGACGCAGTTGCGTATGCGGCAATGAGGCCACGCCATCGGGCGGCTTGGGCAGGCTGAGATCAGCGAATAAATCGGGCTGTTGCAGCGCTAAGGCTTGCAGCACGGATGAAAGCTCGGTCGCGCAGTGCGTGGCCAAAAAATCGGGGTTATGTGTCAAAAAATCAGACCAACTGCGCGCATCTGGAGTCGGGTCTGTGGTTAAAATCAATCGGGCGGTAGCTTCAGTTGTCATGATGAATTTTTATCTTAAATATGCGCCGAAACAAAGGCTTTGTTGAACATTAACCTTTATCTGGCTGAGCTGCAATTGTGGCCTATTTAAGCTCGGCAGATCCTTATGGCAGGCGATGAGCATCTTTGGTGTGCTTATGGTGATTAATTTGCTTTATAATGAGCGCGCTTATTTCTTGCCGGGCCCGTATCCGGGCGGAATAAGTGAATAAATTCCAGATTCGGAACACGCTGCCACATTGTGGCAACCCACCCCGTATCGCCCCTGAAACACGCGGTTTTTTGTAGGAGCCGCCACTGCCAAAGGAGAGCGTCATGCCGACGATTACCCTGCCTGATTCTTCACAGCGCCATTTTGATCACCCCGTTAGCTTGGCTGATATTGCCGCCAATATTGGCGCGGGTTTAGCTAAAGCCGCCCTTGCCGGAAAAATAGAGGGCAAATTGGTCGATTTATCCCGCGTGGTTGAAACCGATGCCCACATCGCCATCATTACGGCCAAAGACCCCGAGGGCTTGGAGGTAATTCGGCATTCTACCGCGCATCTCATGGCGCAAGCCGTCAAGCAGTTATACCCAGAGGCGCAGGTGACGATTGGTCCTGTGATTGACAGCGGCTTTTATTATGATTTTTATTTTGATCGCCCCTTTAATGACGACGATTTAGCAGCGATTGAAGCGCGCATGCACGCGCTGGCGGCTCAAGGTGATGTGCTGGTTCGCAAGGTGGTCGATCGGGCCGATGCCATCCGCTATTTCCATGATTTGGGTGAAGCCTTTAAGGTGGAAATTATCGAAAGCATCCCCGGCAACGAGGAGCTAACGCTTTATACCCAAGGCGATTTCACCGACTTTTGTCGGGGGCCGCATGTGCCAAATACCAATAAACTCGGTGTATTTAAGCTCATGAAAGTGGCGGGCGCTTATTGGCGCGGAGATTCCAAAAACCCGATGCTGACCCGCATTTATGGCACCGCCTTCGCGACCGATAAAGAACTCAAGGCGCATTTAACGCAGCTGGCCGAAGCCGAAAAGCGCGACCATCGCCGAATTGGTAAGCAGCAAAACTTATTTCATTTTCAAGAAGAAGCGCCCGGATTGGTGTTTTGGCACCCCAAGGGTTGGGCCTTGTGGCAAGTCATCGAGCAACACATGCGTGGTGTGTATCGCCAATCGGGTTACGCGGAAATTCGTTGCCCCCAAATTTTAGATGTGAGCCTGTGGAAAAAATCGGGTCATTGGGATAATTACCAAGAAAATATGTTCTTTACCGAGTCGGAAAAGCGCACGTTTGCGGTTAAACCGATGAATTGCCCGGGTCATGTGCAAGTGTTTAATCACGGGTTGCATAGTTATCGTGATCTGCCCATTCGCTATGGTGAGTTCGGTGCTTGCCACCGCAACGAGCCTTCGGGCGCGCTGCACGGCATTTTGCGTGTGCGCGGTTTTACGCAAGATGACGGCCATATTTTTTGTATGGAAAGCCAAATTGAGCCAGAGGTTCGGGCATTCCACGCACAGGCGCTGGCGGTATATGCCACCTTCGGCTTTACCGATATTCAAGTCAAAATTGCCTTGCGCCCTGAAAAACGCCTCGGCACCGATGCCGTCTGGGATGAAGCCGAGGCGGCCTTGCGCGGCGCCTTGGCCGCCGCTGGCGTGCACTGGACAGAGCTTCCGGGGGAGGGCGCGTTTTACGGGCCGAAAATTGAATATCACTTAAAAGATGCGATTGGCCGCACTTGGCAGCTCGGCACCATCCAAGTCGATTTCATGATGCCAGAGCGCTTAGGTGCCACCTATGTCGATGAGCACAGCGAGCGCCGCCATCCCGTGATGTTGCACCGCGCGATTGTGGGGTCAATGGAGCGTTTTATCGGGATTTTAATCGAGCACCACGCCGGGTTTTTGCCCTTGTGGCTTGCGCCCGTGCAGGTGGTGGTGATGGGGATTACCGACAAGCATGCCGAGTATGTGAAAGAAGTCACTCGGCGTTTGAAGGCTGTGGGGTTGCGGGTTGAAGAAGATCTGCGCAACGAAAAAGTCGGTTTTAAAATCCGCGAACATACGCTCGAGCGCGTGCCCTATTTGCTGGTTGCCGGTGATCGCGAAGTGGAAACCATCAGCATTGCGCTGCGCACCCGCGAAGGCCAAGATTTGGGCGTAATCACCATCGATGCCTTGATCGAGCGGCTCACAACCGAGGCGCGTCAACAAGCGCAAGGTTAAAAACAAAAGCGGCGCATCAATCAACGCATCTACATTAAATGCGTTGAGCCGGGTGGGGCGAATGCCTTTGCTTGGCAAAATAGCCGCTATTGGGTCGATAACAATCGGGTGCTTGTACGCTTTCGCGCAGGGTGTTGCGCAATTGCTTGTTTCAATGGGTGGCAATGCGTATTAACATGGCCAACTTCTGAGATTAGGCGGTACGCCGAGTCGATAAGGCGATCTTCATGCGGCAGCTCCTTTTAATCGGGTTGTGCCTGAAGGTTACATTTTTAGTATTTTGAGGATAAGAACATAGCTCAGCTCCGTGCACAAACGCCCCCCGCCACGCGTGATTCTGATGAACCGCGTATCAATGGTGAAATCACCGCCCGTGAAGTTCGACTCGTCGATGAGAATGGCGAACAAGCCGGTATCGTGCGCACGCGCGATGCGTTAGATCGAGCCATTGCGGTCGCCCTTGATTTGGTTGAAGTTTCCGCAACCGCCAATCCCCCTGTTTGCAAAATCATGGATTACGGTAAATTTAAATATCAGCAGAGCAAAAAGCTGGCTGAAGCGCGCAAGAAACAAAAACAAATCGAAGTAAAGGAAATTAAATTCCGCCCCGGCACTGAAGACCACGATTATCAAGTCAAAATGCGCAGCATCATCCGATTTTTGGAAGAGGGTGATAAAGCCAAAATCACGTTGCGTTTTCGTGGGCGAGAGATGGCGCACAAGGAAATTGCAGGCGAGTTGCTGGATCGAATCGAAAAAGATTTGCTCGAACTGGCCGTTGTAGAGCAGCGCCCGAAAATGGAAGGCCGTCAAGTCACGATGGTATTGGCGCCTAAAAAGACCAGCTAACGCGCCAAAAGCAAGGGAAAAAAGCAAGGGAAATCACTTGATTTTTCTTGAGGTTGCGTTTATAGTTTCGCGCCGCTGAATTGTGAGCTTATGGGGTTTTCCCCCTATGCTTAGGGTTTATGCGCTTCCCCGTGGCGTTAAGGGGTTCATTCCTTTTTCGCCATTGACTTGCCTTTGGATTTTTTAATGCAAAGTTCAAGGATTGGGAAAATAGCCTCAACTGCGTTCATTAACTCCGACGCATTGGGTGTCACAACACTACGGTAAAACTGGAGTCGATCATGCCGAAGATCAAATCTAATCGCGGCGCTGCCAAGCGGTTTAAAATCACCGCTGGCGGTGTTAAGCGTAAACAGTCGCATATGCGTCATATTCTGACCAAAAAGTCATCCAAGCGTAAGCGGCAGTTGGGTTCACCCGCGTTCGTGCACGAGCGTGATGTTCCTTCAATTCACATCATGTTGCCCTACGCGTAAGGAGAGCTGAACCATGGCCAGAGTAAAACGGGGCGTTAACGCCCACGCAAAACATAAAAAAATCTTAGCGAAAGCCAAAGGTTATTACGGTGCCCGTTCACGCACCTTCCGCGTTGCGCACCAGGCGGTCATTAAAGCCGGCCAATATGCGTATCGCGACCGTCGCGCCAAAAAACGCGTGTTCCGTGCGTTGTGGATTACCCGCATTAATGCCGAAGCGCGCAACAACAACTTGTCCTACAGCCGTTTGATGGATGGTATTCATAAAGCGAATATCGAAATTGATCGCAAAGTATTGGCAGATTTGGCTGTGTTCGATAAGCCTGCGTTTGCTGCCATTGCATCACAAGCTAAGGCGGCGTTGGGTCTGTAAGTTTTGTCCTCTTAAGGGGTAAGACTTGGATACAATAAGGCGCTCACATGAGCGCCTTTTTAATTAAGGAACCTCTGATCAAATCCTTTGTGAGCCGAGTTGCTGATCCAAAAGCCGCAAAACGAGGCAGAGGCCGCCGGTCGTAGTTATTCTACGAATCCAAAAAAGCCCGTCTCGGCCACAAGGGATTTGATCAGAGGTTCCTTAAGCCAATGGCTTATTAATTTAAGCCGATGCTCTGTGCTCAGTGCCCTTGGCGGGTGCTTAGCACAGGGCTTGCAAAAAGCGTGGGCAACCGAGTAAATAAGTCGAGCAAAAAGATAAGGAGCGGCGGCGTGACAGATCAATGGGCAAATATCCAAGCTGAAGCAGCTAAACGCATTGCCGATGCCGCAGACGGCGCCGCACTCGAAGATGTGCGCCTGCACTATCTCGGCAAAAAAGGTGCTATCACTCAGATGATGAAAGCGCTGGGAGGGCTTGAGCCGGAAGAACGACGCGCGCAAGGCGCTGAAATCAATGTATTAAAAGACGCGGTGATGAGCGCCTTAACCGCCCGTCGAGATGATTTAGCGGGTGCGGCCTTGGCGCATCGGCTGGCCGGCGAGCGCATTGATGTGACCTTGCCGGGTCGTGGCAGCCCGCCGGGCGCGCTTCATCCGGTTAACCGTATGATTCGTCGGGTATCAGATATTTTCGGTTCCATGGGCTACACCGTGGCAGAAGGGCCTGAAATTGAAGATGATTGGCATAACTTTACCGCGCTCAATATTCCGCTAACCCACCCCGCGCGGGCGATGCACGATACGTTTTATTTTGATGCACAACGCTTATTGCGCACCCATACCTCGCCGGTGCAAATTCGTGCTATGCAGGCGAATTCGCCGCCGCTCAAAGTCATTGCGCCGGGTCGGGTGTACCGCTGCGATTCTGATATGACGCATTCGCCGATGTTTCATCAAATTGAGGTGCTGTACTTAGATGAAGCGGTGCGCTTTACCGATTTGCGCGCCACCTTAGAGCAATTTTTGGGCGCGTTATTTGAGCAAGATGATTTACCCATCCGCTTGCGTCCCTCTTTTTTCCCGTTTACAGAGCCTTCAGCCGAGGTGGATATCCAATGCGTCCACTGTCACGGCAAAGGTTGCCGCGTGTGCAAAAAAACCGGTTGGATTGAGGTGCTGGGCAGTGGCATGGTGCACCCCAATGTATTGCGTTCAGTGGGGCATGATCCGGCCAAGGTGAGCGGTTTTGCCATCGGTATGGGGGTCGAGCGCCTCGCTATGTTGCGCTATGGCGTGGATGACCTGCGTGCCTTTTTTGATAATGACCTGCGGTTTCTTGAACAATTCGTTTAAAACGGCACCGTTACTCCTTACCGCTTAAAATCGCGAGAATGTTATGAGATTTTCAGAGTCTTGGTTGCGTGAATGGATCAATCCCCCGGTTGATACCCCTCAATTGGGGCATCGCCTCACCATGATTGGGCTTGAGGTTGATGCCATTGAGCGGGCAGCGCCGGCGTTTTCGGGGGTGGTCGTGGCGTTAGTGTTGTCGGTTGAGCCGCATCCTGAGGCCGATAAGCTCAAAATTACCCGAGTTAGCGATGGCACATCAGAGTTTCAAATTGTGTGTGGCGCGCCGAATGTCACCACCGGAATACGGGTGCCCTTGGCAACGCTCGGGGCGCAATTGCCCGATGGCTTGGTGATAAAATCTGCCCAATTGCGGGGCGTGGCCTCTGAGGGCATGTTGTGCTCAGCGACCGAATTGGGGTTGCCAAGCGCGGTCGATGGCCTGTGGGTATTGCCCGATGATGCGCCCTTGGGTGCCTCGATTCGAGATTGGTTAAACCTAGATGATGCCGTCATTGAATTGGGCATAACCCCCAATCGGGGCGATGCCCTATCGATTCTCGGTTTAGCGCGGGATTGCTCCGCCTTGTTCGATTTGGATATCACCCCGCCGCCGCCCAGCGTGCTGGTGACGGATTCAAGCGTTGCCCCACAAAAAGCGCAAATTCAATCGCTCGCCGATTGCCCAATCTATTTAACCCAAGTCATCGAAGGGATTGCGGTGGGGCGCCGCACCCCGTTGTGGCTGAGTGAACGCCTGCGCCGAGCTGGCATGGGCACAATCGACCCCATTGTCGATGTGTGTAATTACGTCATGCTAGAATTGGGGCAACCCCTGCATGCCTTTGATCGCGCCGAGCTTCAGGGCGAATTACAGGTTCGGCGGGCCACCGCACAAGAGCCGTTACTGGCTCTAAATAAACAAACCCTGAGCTTAGATGCCGAATGCCTTGTGATTGCCGATGCCCACAGCGTTGTTGCGCTGGCGGGGATTATCGGTGGGCAAAATTCTGCCGTGCGCAATGAAACCACCGCCATAGTGCTCGAATCGGCACATTTTACGCCCGAAGTCATTGCCGGACGGGCGCGCCGCTTAGGCTTAACGACCGATGCGGCCTTTCGCTTTGAGCGGGGTGTTGATCCGAATTTACCCGCGCGCGCGTTAGCCCGTGCGACCGAATTGATTTTATCGATTTGTGGGGGAGCCGCCGGCGTCGTAGCAGTGGCCGGTGGAGTGATAGCGCAGCGCCCCGCCATTGAATTGGATATGGCGTGGGCAGAGCGGCGTTTGGGGTTGGCGATTGAGCCCGCGCTGGCTGAAAAACTGCTAACTCGGCTCGGGTGTGGTCTGGTGGCGCAAGGGGCTGGTGTGTTTCAAGTGACCCCGCCGAGTCACCGGTTTGATTTATCGATTCCCGAAGATTTACTCGAAGAGCTCGCGCGCCTGATTGGCTACGATGCTTTTCGCTCCCCCATGGGGCGTGCGCCACTCACGATTGGCACGCGGCCTGAAACTGAAAACAGCACCGCGCAACTTGCCGACTTTATGGTGAAACGCGGTTATTTTGAGGCCATTACCTACAGTTTTATCGATCCGGAGATCGCCTCGCTATTTGATGAGGCGCCTGCTATCGCCTTGGCTAACCCCATTTCAAGCGAGATGGCGGTTATGCGTCAAAGCTTGTGGCCGGGCTTATTGAGTGCGGTCAAATACAATCAGAGTCGGCAGCAAACGCGGGTACGTTTATTTGAACTGGGGCGCATTTTTACGGGCAGCTTGAATGCACAAAATTTGGATGGCGTGCAAGAAACCGATCAATTAGCGGCCGTCATTTGTGGCTCGCGTCTGCCCGAACAGTGGGCTGAAAAGCCAATGGCGGTTGATTTTTTCGACCTCAAAGGCGATTGTGAAGCCCTATTGCAAGCGATGGGGCTGGCATTAACCGCCCAAGGGGCGGCCTATGAGCGCCCGGTGGTCACCTTCCGTGCACCGACCCAAGCGGGGCACAAAGCCTTGCATCCGGGGCAAAGTGCAGACATCGAAATTGAGGGTCATCTTTGTGGGCGGTTAGGTGCCTTGCATCCTGCCGTGGCCGAGCGCTTTGATTTAACCGGCGCTATTTTTCTGCTTGAGCTTAATCTTGATGCGGTGAAAAATCGCCGATTACCCGCCAATCGGTCGCGCTCACGCTTTCCTCATATCCGGCGCGATCTTGCCTTGCTTAAGCCTGTGGCATTAACCGCCGCCGAGTTGCTCGCCATTATTGAAGCCGATCGCCCGGCTTGTTTGCAGTCGGTCGCTATTTTTGATCGCTACACAGGCGCCGGCATTGAGCCCGGTTTTGAAAGCGTTGCCGTGAAGCTAATTTTCCAAGAATCTGAACGTACCCTGACGGATGATGAAATCGTCGGTATAATCAGCAACATACGCGCTAAACTAGCGCAACATCACATTCAATTGCGTACCTGAAGGATTGTATTTTATGGCCTTAACTAAAGCCGACATGGTCGAAAAGCTCCACATGGATTTGGGTTTAAATAAACGCGAAGCCAAGGATTTTGTTGATATTTTCTTTGAAGAATTGCGTGCCACCTTAGAATCAGGCGAGGAAATTAAACTCTCTGGTTTTGGTAACTTTCAACTGCGCGATAAAAACGAGCGCCCGGGGCGCAACCCGCGCACAGGCGAAATGATCCCCGTTTCAGCGCGCCGAGTTGTCACCTTCCGAGCCGGGCAAAAGCTTAAAGCCATGGTCGAGGCCTATGACGGCTCAGTCGCTTCCTGAATCGCCCCTGCCGCCGATTCCCAATAAACGCTACTTTACTATTGGTGAAGTGGGCGGCCTGTGCGATGTGAAATCGCATGTATTGCGTTATTGGGAGCAAGAATTCACCCAGCTTAAACCCACCAAACGTCGCGGCAATCGGCGCTATTATCAGCGGCACGATATTGAGCTGATTCGGCTTATTCGTACCCTATTGTACGATCAAGGCTTTACGATTGCCGGTGCGCGCCAACAATTGGCGCAGGCGCAAAAAAATGCCCTGAACGCAGACGCCCCCGCCCCCGTTACCCCCCCCCGTGAGCCAACGCTCGATTGGCCGGCGCTGGCAAAAGATAGTGCCCTATCCGAACCGCGATGGGACCCTGTGTTGGTTGTGTCTGGTGATGAGCGAGAGCCACCCCAGCGGTTGGCACCTAATTTGCGGTCAACGGCGGGCGTATTACCGGCGGTGTCTAACAAGGCTGACTATGGGGCGGCATTGCCTGTCACCCTGCCGGCCACCTTGCCCCCTAATGCTGCTGAGCCCGCGTTTTTTTCACCCAGCGTTAAGCCATTAATCCAAGTGCGCCAAGCGTTAGAGCAAATTTTAAAAGATTTAGAAGCCCAGTTTTAGATTACCTACCCCCCGCGCTGCTATTGATTCGGCACGAATAATCCATGAAACCGTAGGGTGCGCCATGCGCACCATTGAACCCATCGGTGCGCATGGCGCACCCTACGACTTAGCGGATAATCACGGATAAAACGAGCCGGATCAATAAAACCAAACAAGGCTAAATTTTTTTTTGGGGTAATTTGAAAGTGCATTTAAGCGCAGTGCCAGCAGAGTTGATTGCGACCTTGCGCTTTAGCGGTATACAGCGCCGCATCGGCATGCTCAAGTAGGCTTGTTAGGGTTAAATCGGTGGGTAGCGCGCAGGTGGCGCCAATGCTTACGGTGATGGATACGGGGTGCGTCATGCCAATATCAAACAAAGTTGCTTGCACGGCCTCTAAAATGCGCTGGCCAATTTGGGCGGCTTTGTTTTGAGGGGTGTCGTCTAAAATGACGACGAATTCCTCGCCGCCTAGCCGGCCGAGTTGATCAATTTCCCGAATTTGTTGCTGCACCGTTTGAATAAATTCTTTTAAGAGCTTATCGCCGGCCACATGACCAAATTGATCGTTAATGCGTTTGAAAAAGTCTAAATCCAGAATAAAAATCACCAGCGACTGGTTTAAGCGCAAAAAGCGTTTATGGGCGTGATCAAGCTGCTCTAAAATTGTGCGGCGATTGGCTATGCCGGTTAATTCATCGGTGGTGGCTCGCCGCTCTAGCTCGCGCTCAAGGGTGCGGCGTTCGGTAATATCGCGCCAGATGCCTTCAACGCCCGCATACTTGCCTTCTTCATCGAGGATAAGCGTGCTGCTAATTGAAATGTCGATAATAGCGCCATTTTTGCACTTCATTTGGCCGGCAAAATCGCGCACAAAGCCTTGGCTGAGAATGGTTTGTTTTAAATGCTCTCGGTCTTGGGGGTTAGGATAAAAATCACTTGCCGGTTTGCCAATAATTTCATCGGCCTCAAACCCCAATACGTGCTTGACCGCCGGACAGACATAGCGGGTAATGCCGGCGGCATCGGTGCGATAAAACACATCTTGCATGGTGTTCATCATGCGTTGAAAGTGCTCTTCGGATTCGCGCAACCGATTTTCCAAGGCATTGCGTTCGGTTAAATCCATAAAGGCAGCCAGAAGGCCAGTTTCTCCCCTTATCGAATAGGACACGCTCATCATGCCAACCACCAAGAGCTTGCGCCGACAGGTGTAAATTCGGTATTCGCTCACAGGATTGGTGACCTGCTCCCGTTCAGCCCGCCGCACGCGCGCCAAGACGCGGGGCTGATCTAGCGGATGCAAAAACTCATTAATGGAATGACCCAGTAAATCAGCCGGATTTTTGGCTTGCATTAAATGCAAAGCGGCCGGATTGGCGTAAAGAAATTTATCGTGGACAACAATAATGACGCTGGTCGGTAAACGATCCAGCGTATCGGGCGGTGCCATCATTAAAAAATGATCCATGATGAATGACTCGTGCCTTGATGCGGGTGCATCACTCAATGGTGAGGCAATTTTTCCAATTGTAAGCAAAAAATTAAAATTGGGTGAAATAAGACGTTTTTTCCTTGATAGACTGGCTATCTCCCCGCGTTGAACGGGGAATTATGGAATTACTTTAGGGATTTTTAAGGATGACTTTTTTGCTTCCCCCCGATCAAATATCAAGTGCCGCCCCCCGCAACCAAGGGCTGCGGGCAGTGGGTGTGGCCGCGTTATGGCTCCTGTGCGCAGGGCTCACGCAGTGGGTATTTGCTTTTATGCCCAATCAATCGGTTTACCCCATTTGGCCTGCGGACGCCATTGCCTTGGGTTTTGTGCTGATTTGGGGGTATCGGGTCATTGTGCCGCTGTTAGGGGTGGTTTTTATTTGGAACTGGGGCGTGGTGGGTCATTCACTACCCTTTTCACTACTTGGCAGCTTGGCTTTGGGTTTGGGCTTTTCGGTGGCTTTGGGACTGCGCTCTGGATTGCAGCGGGTGATTTCAAGTGATTATGGCCGCCGATTAATTGGTTTTCCGCTAACGGTATTAATGTTATCGAGTGTGATTACGGTGGTGGGCGTGTGGAAAAATCCGCAATGGACGGCGCATTATCAAACGGTCGGTTTATTTTGGTTGGCAGAATCTATTGCCTTGCTGGCATTCACACCCCTGGTTATGGCGTGCTTGCACGAGGGCTGCCGGCCATTAATTGATCAATTATCTAAAACAGCGCAACATTATATTTGGCTGGGCGTTTGGTTAGCGCTGGCGCTGTTATCTTTGGTGGTTATCGCGGGGTTGCGCCATTGGGGCGCTTTAGATTTTAATGCGCCCAGCTTATTGGGTTTGGTTGTGGTGGTTTTGGCGGCGCATTCACTGCCCATATTAGTCGCGCGGATGTTAATTGCAGGGTATCTCTCGATTTGGAGCGTGCTTAATGTACTCGTGAATGCCCGAGCAGGCTGGGAATCGTCCCAGTTGCTTGGCGATCAAGCCTTGGTGTTTGTGGCGGCATTATTGGCGGTCATCGCCATTGAAATGGTGCAGGCTTATCGATTATCTGAGCAAAAACTCGCCCAGCGATTGCACACCGATCCGCTCACCGGTTTGCCAAATGATTTGGGTTTGGCCCAGCAGTTAGCGCAATGGCCTAAAGAGGCCAATGGGGACATGCAGCCGATGGTGGTGATAGGCGTTCATTTGCCGGATCTTGAGGAAATTGATGCCTTGATGGGCCACGAACGAAGTAACCGCATTGAGGAACAGGTCAGCCAGATTTTCGAGCGTCAGGGCATGCGGTCATCGGTCGCGCGGGTGCGCCCGGGGTTATTTGTGGCGTGTTTATCCTCGGTGATTATGGGCTCGCGCGGGGCAGATTTGGCTGAACAATTAAGAGCCCGCATTGAGTGGGAACGCACTACCAGCGGTGAGGCATTGCGCCATTTGCGGGTGGGGCTTACAGTGTTTCATCGGGCAAAAACACGGGATATTGGCTTGCTTACCTCGGCGGTGCTGGCCGGGTGCCAGCTTTCACTAACGAATCGCGACCATCCCGTACATGTTGAAGATGATTTAGCCTGTTTGTTGGATCAGCGCGTGGCTGAACTTTCTTGGGTGCAACGCATGCGGGCTACTTTGAATGGCGATGGGCTGAATGGACATTTCATTTTATATGCCCAAACCATTCGCGATACGCGCCACCCCGATGTGAAATCGTTTGAAGTATTGCTGCGCTGGCAAGAGCCGAATGGCGAGATTATTCCACCCGCAGGGTTTTTACCCATCGCCGAGCGTTATGGATTAATGACATTAATTGATTTATGGGTGTTACAAACCACCTTAACGCAATTGGCCGCCTCGCCTTGGGTATCGGCCATTAGTAAAGTATCGATTAACTTATCGGGCGCCAGTTTAGTGAGCCCCACGTTAACGCGAGATATTGCGAGCGCCTTAAAGCAAAGTGGCTGCCGACCGGAGCAAATTTGCTTTGAGATCACGGAAACCATGGTGATTGCCGATACGGTAGCTGCTCGGCAAGCCGTTTTAGCGATTAAAGCGATGGGCTGCAAAATATCGTTAGATGATTTTGGCACAGGGTTATCAACCTTCTCTTATTTAAAGCGTTTTCCTTTCGATTATTTAAAAATTGATGGTGAGTTTATTCGGCATATTACAGATTCCCGCATTGATCGAGCTATTGTGGAATCGATACAAGCCATTGCCTTTGAGATGAATACCATTACCGTGGCTGAGTTTGTTGAAAATATCCAGCAAATGGAAGTGTTGCGGCAAATTGGCGTTTATTATCATCAAGGTTATGGCATTGCAAGGCCGGTGCCGATCAATGCGTTTTTGATTCCTTAATTCATTCGATGCCGGAATAACCATCCGGCGGCTGCGAGTGTTACTAACCCGATGATTGCGAGTGGCCAAAATTGATTTTGCAGACTTTGAAATGAGCTGCCTTCTAAAAAAATACCACGCAAGATAATCATAAAGTAGCGCATGGGGTTGATGAGGGTTAAATCCTGCACGAAAGGCGGCATATTGGCGATGGGCGTGGCAAAGCCCGATAAAATAATGGCGGGTACCAAAAATAAAAACACGCCTAGTACGGCTTGTTGCAAGGTGGCGGCAAGGGCTGAAATCATAAGCCCGATGCCAATGGCTGAAAGTAAAAATAATCCCATGCCGATGTACAGCGTGAGTACATGGCCTTCAAACGGTACCGCGAAGGCGTTTACGGCTAGTAAAATAATCATGCTGCCTTCTAATAAACCAATCACAAAGCCTGGAATGGCTTTGCCGATCAAAATTTCAACCGGGCGTAGGGGGGTGACCAGCAGTTGATCAAACGTGCCTTGCTCCCGTTCGCGCGCAACGGATAACGCGGTCACAACCATGACGACCACGAGCATCAAGATGGCCACAATGCCCGGCACGATAAACCAGCGGCTCTCTAAATTCGGGTTGAACCAGGCGCGGGTGACGATAACCGAAGGCGGTGCGCGCAGTTGATGGCGGGTTTGCCATTGGGTATTAAAGTCGGCAATGAGGGTGTTGGCGTAGCTTAATGCGATGGCAGCCGTGTTGGAGTTGCGCCCATCAATAATTAGTTGCACGGTGGTGGGTTGGTGGCTGCGTAAATCGGCTTCAAAGCGCGGGCCGATGGTTAGCACCATGAGGGCTTCCCGGCTATCAATGACGCGTGCGATGTCGGATTCACGGTGGATAGTTGCCACATTTTTAAAATGCCCTGAGCCTTCAAAGCGCGCCACTAACGCTTGGGCTGCTTGCCCGCCATCTTGGTTATAAATGGCGATGGGGATATTTGAGAGATCAAAGGTGGCGGCAAAAGTAAAGACCAGGAGTTGAATTAGCGGCGGACCTACAATCACAAAGCGAGATTTGGGATCGCGCAAAAGCGATTGAAATTCTTTGATCGCCAAGGCGATGATTCTTTGCCACATGGGGTGAGCTCCGGCCTATTCGAGTGATTTGCGAATTTTGCGACGGCTGGCCGCAATAAAAAAAAGGGCAATCGCGAGCAGGGCGAGTGTGTTCGGCCAGAGAACAGAGGCAACATCGCCCGCCAAAAATAGGGTGTGCAAAATCACAATGAAATAACGCGCCGAAACAAGGTAAGTTAGGTTTTGTAGCCAGCCCGGCATGCTGCCGATATCGAAAATAAATCCCGACAACATGAAGGCCGGTAAAAAGGTGGTGATAATCGCAATCAAGCTCGCCACGAATTGATTGCGCGCCACAATCGAGATAAATAGCCCCATGCCGAGCGCGGTGAGTAAAAACAGGGCGGATGTGAGCACCAATAGCCACCAACTTCCTAAAAAAGGCACGCCAAACAGCCACACGGCCATCGCAACTGAGAGCGCCATGCCGCCCATGCCGAGCACAAAATAGGGCACCAGTTTGCCGATAAGCAGCTCATTGATGTGCACCGGGGTGACCATCAGCGCCTCTAGCGTGCCCCGCTCCCATTCGCGCGCCATAACCAAGGCGGTGAGCAGCGCGCCAATCAAGGTCATAATCACGGCGATTAATCCCGGGACGAGGTAGTCCCGGCTGCGCAGTTCTGGGTTAAACCAGATCCGCGCGGCCAAAGCTACCGGTTGCGCGGCGGCGGCACTGTGTTCAAGGCCGGCAGCTTGGGTGCGTGCGGCAAGCCAGCTTTGCCAGCCGGCTTGAATATAGGCTTGGGTGAGCCGCGCCTGATTCGCATCCACCCCATTGATAATCAGTTGCAGCGGGGCGCTCTGGCTTGCGGTATGCAGTTGGGCTGAAAAATCACTGGGTACATGCACGATGGCATCGACCTGTCGATTGAGCAACCAACGCTCGGCCGTGGCTAAGTTAGGGGCAATGCGCGGGCTGAAATAGCTCGAATGATTAAACGAGGCCAGCAGCGCGGCGCTTTCCTTATCGGGGGCATCGGCCACAAAGGCCAGCGGGATGTGTTTGGCATTGAGCGACACCCCGTAGCCAAAAATCAGCAATAAAACCACCGGCAGTAAAAAAGCAATGGCGATACTGGCGGGATCACGCAGAATTTGCAGGGACTCTTTGCGAATCAAACCGCCCATGCGCATCCAGCTGCTGCCCCGCCGTGGGGTGGGCGGGCTCATGCGCCTGCGCCTGCTGGCTGGGTGGGCGCTGTGATGAGTGTGATAAACGCATCTTCCATGCTGGGATTGGGTGCAGCTTCGGTTTGGGCTTGTGCGCGAATTACGGCGGGCGTGCCTGCCGCTAAAATACGCCCCTGGCTCATAATCACGAGCCGGTCGCAATATTCTGCTTCATCCATAAAATGCGTGGTAATCATGATGGTGACGCCCAGATCCGCAAGCCCGTTGATTCGCGCCCAAAAAGCCCGCCGCTCAATGGGATCCACCCCTGAGGTGGGTTCATCGAGAAACAAGATATCCGGCTCATGCATTAAAGCGCAAGCCATGGCCAGCCGTTGCTTAAAACCTAGGGGCAACAGGCCGCTGTTGGTATCGCGGTATTGGTCAAGATCAAACTCGGCCAAGGCCCACGCGAGGCGCTGGCTTAAGTGCGCGCCCTTGAGCCCATAGGCACGGGCAAAAAATTTGAGATTTTGCAGCACACTCAATACCTCGTATAACGCGTATTTTTGCGACATATAGCCGATGCGCGCGCGTGCCTTGGCGGCGGCGGTGAATAAATCGACACCAGCCACCGAGAGCGCGCCACCGCTGGCAGGTAGTAGCCCACAGAGCATCCGAAAGGTGGTGGATTTGCCCGCGCCATTGGCACCGAGCAGGCCAAAAATTTCCCCGCGCTGAACGGAAAAACTAATCGCATTAACCGCAATAAATGCTCCAAAGCGGCGGGTCAACCCATGAACGGCAATCACTTCGGCAGGGCGCTCACGCGGGGTTGGCTCAATAGGCGGGCTGGCGGGGGGTGCCAAGGCCGGCGCAGTTTGTGGCGCGGGCTGGCTGTGCAGCATCAGCACAAAGGCATCTTCAAATCGTGGGGGGAGGGGCTGCCACACCCCATCGGGTAACGCGGGCGGCGCGGTTTGTTCGGCTAAGAGAACCCGCACCCAATCGCCATCGATCACGGCATCAAGGATGCCGGGCTGTTGCCTGAGCTCTGCCTGCAAATGTCGGCGCAAACCCTGATGGCGTTTTGCACCCCACACGCGTCCCGCTAAATGTTGGGTGAAGGCGGCGGGGGTGTCTTGTCCTAAAATTTGGCCCTCGTGGAGCAAAATCACCTCATCGCAGTGTTCGGCTTCATCGAGGTAGGCTGTAGATAGCAGCACCGTCATGCCTTCTTCCTGCACCAGTTGGATCACAATGGCCCAGAGTTCACGCCGTGATACGGGGTCTACCCCCACCGTGGGCTCGTCCAGCAGTAAGAGATTTGGCGGGCGCACGAGGGTGCAGGCCAGCCCCAGCTTTTGCTTCATGCCGCCCGATAGCTGGCCTGCGAGCCGATCGGTAAATGCGCCTAGGCCGGTCATGGCGAGCAATTGTTGGTAGCGGTCGGGGCGTTGATTAAACGGCAGGCCTTGCAAGTCGGCATAGAGCGTTAAATTTTCTTGAACGGTTAAATCTTCATACAAACCAAAGTGTTGAGGCATGTAGCCGATGCTGGCCTGCACGGTGAGCGGATCTTTTTGAACATCAACCCCTAAAACCTGAAGGCTGCCCGCATCCGGGGTGAGTAGCCCGGCCATGAGCCGCATCAGGGTGGTTTTGCCCGCGCCATCGGGGCCAATCAACCCAACTATAGCGCCCATCGGTACGCAAAATGAGACGTTGTTGACCGCCTGCGTGCTGCGGGGGGCTTTGCCAAAGGATTTATATAGGCCCTGGATCACGAGGGCCTGGGTTCCGAGAGCCTGGGTTTCGGGGCCCTGGGTTCCGAGGGCCTGGGTATCGTTTTTCAGTAAAAGCGAGGGCATAGGCACTCAGCGCGCAGGATTGGGTGGGGCGCAGGGGGTTTCACCTCGCGCAATGGGCTTGGCGCTTCGGGTAATCTGCACCGTAACCGGCATGCCGAGGCGCAACTCGTGGTTGGGATTGCAGGCATAAACGCGGGCCTGATAAACCAAATCGGTTCGCACCGTGGTGGTTTCAACCGTTTTTGGGGTAAATTCGGCCGTGGGTGAAATATAACCCACCCAGCCTTTGAAGGTTTTGCCCGGAAAACTATCACTTATGATTGTGGCGGGCATGCCTTCTTGCACCCAGCCTAAATCCGGTTCAGAGAGGTACACGCGCGCCCATATCGGATCGGTTAATGCCAAGGTGATAATGGGCTGTGCCGGCGAGGCCATATCTCCGGGCTCAACAATCCGATTGCGCACAATGCCCACCGAGGGGGCTTTGAGTGTGGTGTCATCTAAATTAATTTGGGCTGTTTGCACTTGAGCGCGGGCGGCATCCACAGCGGCTTGGGCTTGATGGATGTCTTCTACCCGCGTGCCGATAATGGCGAGTTTAAGCGAGGCTTCATCCGCTTGGAGCCTTGCGCGGGCGGCATCCCGCGTGGCGCGGGCCACATCTCGATCTTGTGCCGAGGCCATTTTTTGGGTGGCTAAATTGGCAATGCGGCGGTAGGTGGATTCTGCATTGGTTAAATCGGCTTGATCTGCCGCCACAAGGGCGCGCAATCGTTCGATGTCTTCGGGGCGCGAGCCATGAATGAGCTTGTCCAGCACCGCTTGATTAGCCGCCAGTTGCGCTTTGGCTGCGGCCAGCGCCGCCGCATAGCGCCGCGCATCGAGGGTGGCAATGACTTGGCCGGGCACCACCGCATCGCCCACTTGCACCACAATATGCTCAATACGCGCGGCATCATTAAACGCTAGGTTAACCTGCCGTAAATCGATATTGCCGTACAGGGTCAGCGGGTTTGCGGCGCTGGCGACGGGTTTCTTAAGCCAGTACATTCCAGCCAAAACGCCCCCAGCCATTACGATCAGGAGCAAAATCAGAATCCGCGCGCGTTTGGGCATACCGTCTCCGGTGGGTTTGGGGTAGTGCGGTATTTTGTCTGGTTAATACTTAGTCTGTATAGGGTTATTTTTGATTTAATGACGGGCGTGCGGTTCGGCTTTTCTGCTGTTAATCCCCGTAGGCTGTTAGAATGCCCGGCCTTTATTCCCTTCCGCTAGCGGATACCTATGCTATGACTGCTCTTGATTTTGCCGCCGAAACCCAACGTCGGCGCACCTTCGCGATTATTTCTCACCCCGATGCGGGCAAAACCACGATTACCGAAAAGCTGCTTTTATTCGGCGGTGCCATTCAGATGGCCGGTACGGTTAAGGGGCGCAAATCAACCCGTCATGCCACCTCCGACTGGATGGCGATGGAAAAGGAGCGCGGCATTTCGGTGACAAGTTCGGTGATGCAATTCCCGTATAAAGATCGCATCATCAATTTGCTCGATACCCCCGGTCATGAAGATTTCTCTGAGGATACCTATCGCGTGCTTACGGCGGTGGATTCGGCTTTGATGGTGATCGATGTGGCCAAGGGCGTTGAGGCGCGCACGATTAAATTGATGGACGTGTGCCGCCTGCGCGATACGCCGATTATTACCTTTATCAATAAGATGGATCGCGAGGGTAAAGAGCCGCTGGAATTGCTGGATGAAGTGGAATCGGTGCTAAAAATCCGCTGCGCGCCCATTGTGTGGCCGATTGGCATGGGCAAGCGGTTTAAGGGGGTTTATCACCTGTATCAAGACCGCGTGATTTTATACGGCCCTTCGCTGCCCACGCGGGCGCAATCGAAAACCGAAATTCAGGGCTTGCATAATCCTGAACTCGATGAGTTATTGGGCGATCAGGCCGATGAGCTACGCATGGAAATTGAGCTGGTGCAAGGCGCGGCCGATCAGTTCGACCATGCAGCGTATCTGCGCGGTGAGCAATCGCCGGTGTATTTTGGTTCGGCCATGAATAATTTTGGCGTGCAAGAATTGCTTGATGGCTTTATTGAATCCGCGCCCGGCCCGTTACCGCGCCCCAGCACGGCGCGCGAGGTATCGCCGCTGGAAGAAAAATTCTCGGGGTTTGTGTTTAAAATTCAGGCGAATATGGATCCGCAGCACCGTGATCGCATTGCATTTTTTCGCGTGTGTTCGGGTAAATTTACGCGCGGCATGAAGGCCAAGCATGTGCGCTTGAACCGCGATATAAAAATCCCCGACGCCTTAACGTTTATGTCGTCCGATCGGGAGCGATTAGAGGAAGCGTATCCGGGCGATATTATTGGCATTCACAACCACGGCACCATCCGCATTGGCGATACCTTTACCGAGGGCGAGCGGCTGGCATTTACGGGTATCCCGAATTTTGCGCCCGATTTATTCCGCCGGGCGCGCCTGCGTGATCCCCTTAAATCCAAGCAATTATTGAAAGGGTTAAGCCAGCTGTGCGAAGAGGGCGCCACCCAACTTTACAAGCCATTAATTAATAATGATTTAATTTTAGGGGCGGTGGGGGTTTTGCAGTTTGAAGTGGTGTCTGAGCGGCTTAAAACCGAGTATTCGGTGGATTGTCAGTTCGAGCAGGTGAATGTAACCACCGCACGGTGGATTGAGTGCGATGACCCGAAGCGATTGGAAGAATTTAAAGCCAAAAACGAGCTGAATCTTGCCCTCGATCACGCGGGCGATTTGGTCTACGTTGCCCCCACGCGAGTCAACTTGCAAATGGCGCAAGAGCGCTGGAAGGATGTGCGGTTTTTATCCACCCGCGAGCATGGCGATTACACCAGCGTGGTGGAATAACCGCGCGGGATTACGGGCTGGCAGGCGCTTGGGGCGGAATGCTGGCGCTCAGCTTGGCAAAATCTTTTGGCGAAATATATTGGAATAAATCGCGGCCTTCTTTGTTCACCGTAATGAGTAGGCCTTTGTTGGGATACAACCAGTATGCATTGGGTTCTTTGGCATGCTCGATCGATTCGGGTTTGCCAAACCGCCGCTCAATCAGGCTTTCTGAATAATCCGCCGATGGCTTGTAGGTGATTGATTCAATGGGAAAGTTTTGGGCGGTGCGAATTTGCTCATCACTCATCGGATATTTCCAGGCGCCGCTGGGGGTGGGGTCAGGCCTGGCGTGGTCTGCACTAATCCAGCTTTGGAGCAATTTTTCGTCTACCTGCGCCACAATGGCCACATTAGCCGATAGCGCGCCCACATCGGTCGGGCCGAAATACGCCTCTAGCGAGGTTTTTTTATCCGGATCAACAAAAATCGCCAAATCGGCTTTTTGGTTATAAAGCCGTTTGAAATCCAACAGAGAATCTTTGCCCAAGTGCGCGCCAAACACCGCGCTGGTTCCATCGGGGAACAGCGTAATGTCCCACGGTAAAAACGGGTGATCGGGCGCTTTGCTGGCGCATGCGGCGAGAATGAGCGCGATAAACGCGCCCAATCCGAGTTGGCGCAAAACGCGAAGGGAAGGGCGAATTAGGTGATGCAACATTTGCGTGACCCCAGAAACTGCATAAGAATGTGGCTGCAATGTAGCAGAAGCGGGGCGCAAGCGGGGTGTCTTCTCGCTAAGCTAGGCGTTGGTCTGGGCGCTTTATTGTGTGAAGACGGGTTCGTTTTCAGTCGAGTTTTAGGCATGGCCTAGTTATAAATCAGGAAGTTAATTATGAAACCTAAAAATAAAACCATCGCTGTAGTGTTATCGCTCGGGTTAATCAGCGGCCTGGCCGCAGCGCCCTCAATGGCTGCTGATAACGCGTTTCCGCTGCGCGCGCAGTATGAAACGGTGGGCGTAAAGCCCATAAGCATCGAAGAATTATTCGCCAATTTCGCGAACAGCACGGTTATCGATGTGCGCTCAACTTATGAATTTCAAACCTTGCATATTGAAGGCGCGCAATCGGTGCCGCTCTCTGATGCTGATTTCGATCAACAAATTCAGAAGTTGAGCGAAAAGAGCCCTAAAACGCTGGTGTTTTACTGTAACGGCACAACCTGCGATAAATCGTACAAGGCGGCAGTGCGTGCGTTAAAGGCGGGGGTGAAGCCGGTGCGGGTTTTTGATGCCGGTATTTTGGCTTGGGCGCAAGCGCACCCCACTAAAACAGATTTAATGGGCACGCTTATGACCAATGCGAGCCAATTGATCGATAAGGCCAATTTTGAATCGCATCTGCTCAGCCCGCGTGATTTTTATGAGCAGGTATTGGCCGATCCCAATGCGATTGTGCTGGATATTCGGGATGCCGCGCAGCGCGCCGGTGTGTCGCTCTTTCAAATGCGCGATGTCCATGTGCCGCTCGATAATACCCGTTTGGCCGATTGGGTAAAAAAGGCCAACGCCGAACATAAAGCCATTTATTTTATTGATGAAACGGGCCATCAAGTGCAATGGTTGCAATATTTTTTGCAAGAATCGGGCACACATCAGTATTGGTTTATGAAGGGTGGGGCGAAGGCATTTTTTGAAACCATGTAGTGGGGTTCCCTGCGTGTTTGGCTATTTGAAATACAAATACCTAATTTTTTTTATTTATTCCGCTAGAATCCATGGGCTCAATTGATTACCGGAGATTTTTTATGCCCCTGTTTACCCAATCCCGCGTTCTCGGTGCGGCTCTTTTAGTGGCGCTCGGTGCGCTTAATGCCCCTTTAGCGCTGGCGCAAACCCCGTCGGCTGATGAGGCGGCAACCCCCGCCCCGTTGGCGCAAGGCAGCCCTTTTCCTGCCTTGGCGTTAACCGATCAGCACGATAAGCCGGTCACCTTGCCGGGCGCCGCTCATGCCATTGTGTATGCCAACGCCAAAGCGGTAGATGAGTGGGTAAACCCGGTTTTAACTGATTTTGGGCCCGCCAATTTAAGTGCAAAACACGTGATTTATTTATCAGATATTTCACGCATGCCTTGGATGGTGAGCAAAATGATCGCCCTGCCGCAAATGCGTGAGCGGTCCTATTCCGCTGCCTTGATTCGCAATGATGAAGAAAAAGCACTTGCCGGCCTGCCCGCACCTGCTAAAGATTGCGCCAATGTACTGACGCTGAACGCGGGCGTTATTGCCGCCATTCAATCGGTTTGTTCGCCCGCCGCGCTTAAATCCGAGCTTGACGCTTTGCCGGTTGTGACCGCGCCTTAACTTTGGGTTTTGGCCGTGGCGCGGGCTTGCGTATTCTGCCCGCGTGTTCGATTAGCTGGTCAACAGCAAATAACTGTTTAGGCTAACCACCACGGCCACCACCGACCATCCCAGCCAGTTCACCCATGCGGGGTTAACATACCCGCGCATCAGGCGCTTATTGCTGGTAAAGAGCATGAGCGGCACCAGCGCAAACGCAATACCAAATGATAAAACCACTTGGCTGTACACCAGCACTTGCGTGACGTTTAAGCCCAAATAAATGATGATGAACGAGGGTGTCATGGTGATGGCGCGGCGCAGTGCGATGGGGATGCGGAATTTCACAAAGCCACTCATGATTTCTTGCCCGGCCAACGTGCCCACAATGGTCGAGGCCAAGCCCGCTATCAGTAAACTCGCGCCAAAAATTTGTGCCGCCATTTGGCCAAGTAAAGGTGTTAGGGTTTCATAGGCGTTTTCAATGCTGCCGGATTCCGCATTCGGGTTGCCGTAAAACACGGCGGCGGCCATGGCGAGCATAGATAAATTAACAAAGCCTGCGATGGTCATGGCAATCGCCACATCCCATTTCATGCTGCGAAACATCGATTTGCGATGCTGCTTGCCATATTTGGTTAGTTCGGCTTTCGTCATGGCCGAGTGCAGGTAGATAACGTGCGGCATAACCGTTGCGCCCAAAATACCGGCGGCTAAAAACACGCTATCGCGGCCATCAAAGCCGGGAATGAGCGCCCCTTCGAACACGGATGCGGGGTGCGGGTGGCTGTAAAACAATTCCACCACATAAATTAATGCCACCGACAACAACATGGTGCCGATCACGATTTGCAGGGTTTTGAAATTGCGGGACTCTAAACTTAAAACGGCCCAGCTGATAATCGCGGTAATCATCGCGCCTTCCATTAAGCTGAAACCAAACAAGAGCTTGAAGCCTAAAGCCGCACCGATGAATTCAGCAATATCGGTGGCCATGGCCAAAATTTCGGCCTGAATCCAGTAGGGATAAACCGCCCATGAAGGCAGCTGATTGCCCAGCATCGAGGCTAAGGATTCCCCCGTGGCTAGCCCCAATTTTGCCGACAGCATTTGAATGAGCGCGGCCATGAGGTTTGCCCACACCACCACCCACAGCAGCAAGTACCCAAAATCGGCACCGGCTTGAATATTGGTGGCGTAGTTACCGGGATCAATGTAGCCAATGGCCGCGACAAATGCGGGGCCAAGAAATAGGGCGCGCGCACGCCGACTGGTGCGTGGGGTAAGGGCGGTGGGGTGCATCGTAATTCCGTTATTAGTCTGATCTAACTTGAATTTTAGATAAGGCTAAGTTTTGATGCAAGTCAAATTTCTGCGAACGCAGCGCGTGGTTAAGTTTCGTGCCGATAGGCGCTGCGCTATTGATTCGGATCGAATAATCCATGAAGCCTTTGGCTTAGCGGACAATCACGGATAAAACGAACCGGATCAATAAGTAACGGTGGGCGGTGCTTTATCGCCTCACTCGAAAGCGTTTAAGGCGCCGCTAGTGATGAGCGGCTGCGCGCCAATAAAAACTTAATTAAATGAGCGAATATCGATTTGGTTTTTGGCATCAAGCTCAATGAGTACGCGCTTGCCCCAGGCCGGATGATTGGCGAGTTGCTCGCCATCAAGATAAATCCCGTTGATGGCGATAATTTCAGGCTCAAATGATTCGCAAAAAATGCGCGATTGAATCAGGCCATTGACGCCTGCGGCGGCGGTGCCTTTGAGCGCGCCATGCACATAAATAGAGCCATCGGCGACCACGCGAGCGCCGGTGCTCACCATGCTGGTGATGATGAGATCGGCTTGTTTGGCATAAAGCTCGGCCCCTGAGCGCACGGGATGGCGAATCACGAGCGGGGGGTGTAAATCATGGGATGACAGCCGGGGTTCTTTGGGCGCTTGCACCGCGTCCATTTCGGGGGGGGCTATGGTGGCAGGTTCAATAGGCGCTTGCGGCGTTGGCAGAGCGGCGGGTGCTGCGGGGGCGGGCGCATTCGGCTTGATGGGGCTGGCATCTTGCGCTCGGGATTCAATTTGTGGCAAGCGGGCGAGCTTGGCTTGTTCCCGTTGTTTGGCATTGCCACCGATAACGGCGATCGGGTCTAGCTTGTAATTGCGCAGCAAGCTTACAAGCGCGGGAAAATCCACCCATTTACCGCTATTTTCAATGCCGGATAGGTCGATCACAATGGGTTCGGGTTGGGCGAATACCCCTTGCCCGCCGAAGGTGTCTTTAAACGCGCGGGTTAATTTGAGAAGGTGGGTTTCGCGTAGTATCAAGCGGGATAGGGGCGTTGGGATCTGTTGCAGGCTGAAGGCCTCATGCTCAATCACGGGGAAGTTGGCCGAAACGGGGGCGTTGCTCATAGATTTTTCATAAATTTTAAGGGATGCGGTGTGACAGGCAAGGGCGCGCTACAACTGGCATAGCGCCATCTGAAAGGATACATCGTGATTGACTTGATAGGGGTGGCCGGTTTCCCGATCCAGCCGCATGAACCGAATCGTGACACGGTGTTTGCTGGCACTAATTTCAGGGTACACATTAGCCTGCGCCGGCAATAATACACGGGTCAGCTGATAGGGCAGGCCCGATTCCAGATTGAGCTGAAAAAAACCTTCTTCGGCACTAAATAAAGCCTCCGCCACGCTGGTGCGGATTAGGCTAAGCACCAAATCATTGGCTGTTCGCATGAGGCTGAGTGGCGCAATCCAAGCGGCTATATCGGCTTGGCGCTCGCTTGGGGGCAGGCTCAGCCAATAATGCAGGGCGGTTAAATCAAAAGCGCACAATGCCCCGGGGATGGAGGCGCGTTGGCGTACGGCGTTAATCAGTTCATGATTTTTAAGGTGCGCGCCGGGTGTGCCGGGGTAGCGGTGGAGCGCATCGAGTAAATGGGCTTGTTGATCAAGGAGTTGATGGAGCTTATCGGCATTAACACGGGGCGTATTGGCCACGTGCAAGAGCTTGGCTTGTTGCCGTTCTAGCTCTTTGATGAGTTCGCGTTTGACATCAATTCGCCCCAAAACATCGGTCGCTTCAATTAAAATTAAAATAGCGCAAAGGGTGGATTCGGCGCTTTCATCGTTTAGGTGATAATCCATGCGGCTAAAGAGGTATTCCAGCCGTAAACAGGCGCGAATACGCTCGTTTAAAGGCTGTTCAAAAATATGGAATGACGGCGTCATTTTTTATAAATTACCTTTTTAAATCAATGGTTTGATTTGTTAAAGCGGCCTGTTGGCTAAGGGTTCGCCCCGTATGGATTGGTTATGATAGGTCATTCTGGCTCATAGCCCAAAATGGGTGCCAGCCAGCGTTCGGCTTCTTTGAGTGGCCAGCCTTTGCGCTCAGCGTAATCGTGGGTTTGATCGCGGCCAATTTTGCCGGTGCCAAAATAGCGCGCTTGCGGGTGCGCTAAATACCAGCCTGAAACCGCAGCCCCGGGGAACATGGCATAACTTTCTGTGAGCGATATGCCCGCGCGGGAATCGGGTTCAAGCAAAGACCACAGCGTGCCTTTTTCGGTGTGATCGGGGCAGGCGGGGTAGCCCGGCGCGGGGCGAATGCCTTGGTATTGCTCGGTAATTAATTCCGCGTTGGTGAGCGACTCATCGGGTGCATAGCCCCAAAACTCGGTGCGCACGCGTTGGTGCAGGCGTTCGGCAAAGGCCTCAGCCAAGCGATCAGCCAGGGCTTTTAATAAAATGGCGTGGTAATCATCCAGCGCTTGCTCAAAGCGGGCAATGTGCGGCTCGATGCCATGCCCGGTGGTGACGGCAAAGCCGCCAATCCAGTCTTTAATTTTGCGGCCTGTTGGGGCGATAAAATCCGATAGGCATTGATTGGGTTTGCCCCCGCTGCGCGGCATTTGCTGGCGAATATTGTGCAGGGTGGTGTGCACGGCTTGACGCTTTTCATCGGTGAAAATGCGAATGTCATCGTCGATGCTGGCGGCGGGCCAAAAACCGATCACGCCGCTGGCGCGCACCCATTTTTCTTCGACAATCGTTTTAAGCATTTTTTGCGCATCATCGAACAACTTTTGCGCCTCGGTGCCCACCACGTTATCGGTCAAAATATCGGGGTATTTGCCAAAGAGTTGCCAGCTTTGGAAGAAGGGGGTCCAGTCGATACACGCCACTAAATCTTCGAGCGGATAATCCTCAAACACGGTGATGCCGGGCGTTTGGGGGGCGGTGGGTGTGTAGGTGGAAAAATCTAATAGCTGTTTGTTGGCGCGGGCTTCGGGCAGCGAGACGCGTTTATCTTCGGCCTGATTGGCTTTGCGGCGAGCGACGAGCGCCTCATATTCTTCGGTGATTTGGGCGGCATAGGCGGCTTTGTTAGCACCGAGCAAGCTCGCGGCGACCCCCACCGCGCGCGAGGCATCGAGCACATGCACCACGGGCTGCTGGTACATGGGCGCGATTTTAAGCGCGGTGTGCAATTTTGAGGTGGTTGCCCCGCCAATCATGAGCGGCAGGGTGAAGCCTTGGCGCTGCATCTCGCTGGCCACGGTGACCATTTCATCAAGCGAGGGGGTAATAAGCCCCGATAAGCCGATGATGTCGCATTTTTCGGCAATGGCGGTATCGAGGATTTTTTGCGTGGGCACCATCACGCCTAAATCGACAATCTCGAACCCGTTGCATTGCAGCACCACGCCGACAATATTTTTGCCGATGTCGTGCACATCACCTTTGACGGTGGCCATTAAAATGCGTCCAGCGGATTGCGCGGCGCAGCCACCGGCAGCAGCTTCGGCCTCCATAAACGGCATTAAGTGCGCGACGGCTTTTTTCATAACGCGAGCCGATTTAACCACTTGCGGCAAAAACATTTTGCCCGCGCCGAATAAATCGCCCACGATGTTCATGCCGTCCATTAAGGGGCCTTCAATGACATGCAAGGGGCGGGCGGCGGCCATGCGGGCTTCTTCGGCATCTTCCAGCACAAAGGTATCAATGCCTTTAACGAGGGAATGCGCGAGCCGCTCGTTGACGGGCAATTCACGCCAGCTCATATCCATCGTTGATTTGGCTTCGCCGGTGCCCGTGCCGCGATATTTTTCGGCAATTTCTAGCATGCGGTCGGTGCCATCGGGGCGGCGGTTAAGCACGATGTCTTCGACCGCTTCGCGGAGCTCAGCGGGTATATCATCGACCAGCACGAGCTGCCCCGCGTTAACAATGCCCATATCCATGCCGGCGGCGACGGTGTGATTCAAAAACACGCTGTGAATGGCTTCGCGCACCGGCTCGTTGCCCCGAAACGAGAACGACACGTTAGAAACCCCGCCTGAGATGAGCGCGTGCGGCAGGTTTTGCTTGATCCAGCGCGTGCCTTCGATGAACTCAACGGCGTAGTTGTTATGCTCTTCAATGCCGGTGGCAATCGCAAAAATATTCGGGTCGAAAATAATGTCTTCGGCAGGAAAACCGACTTCTTCGGTGAGGAGCCGGTAGGCGCGGGTGCAAATCTCGATGCGCCGCGCCACGGTATCGGCTTGGCCTTGCTCATCGAAAGCCATGACCACCGCCGCCGCACCGTAGCGGCGCACCAAGCGGGCGTGTTCAAGGAACATTGCCTCGCCTTCTTTCATGGAAATGGAGTTGACGATGGGTTTGCCTTGCACCCACTGCAAGCCTTTTTCGATAACGTGGAATTTTGAGCTGTCGATCATGATCGGCACGCGCGAAATATCGGGTTCTGAGGCAATCAGCTTTAAAAACCGCTCCATGGCCGCTTCGCCATCAATAAGGCCTTCATCCATATTAATGTCGATAACTTGCGCGCCGGCTTCAACCTGCTGGCGGGCCACATCCAGCGCGGTGGTGTAATCACCTTCTTTAATCAAGCGGCGAAAGCGCGCGGAACCGGTCACATTGGTGCGCTCACCCACATTCACAAATAACGATTCGGCGGTGATGTTGAACGGCTCTAACCCCGATAAACGGCAAGCGGGTTCAGGCACGGGCGGCACGCGCGGCGGGTGGGGCGCCACCTGTTTGGCCATGTAGGCGATGTGCTCGGGCGTGGTGCCGCAGCAACCACCCACGATGTTAATTAAGCCAGAGCTTGCCCATTCGCCGATTTGCCGCGCCATGGGGTCTGCTTCAAGATCATATTCACCGAGCTCATTGGGTAAGCCCGCGTTGGGGTGCACGGATACGGGGAACTCGCTCACCCGCGCGAGTTCGGCCACATATTGGCGCAGCAAATCCGGTCCCAGCGCGCAATTTAGACCAATAGATAACGGCTGGGCGTGGCGCAGGCTGTTGTAAAACGCTTCGGTGGTTTGCCCCGATAGCGTGCGCCCCGAGGCATCGGTAATGGTGCCGGAAATCATCACCGGCCAGCGCTGGCCGAGCGATTCAAACAGGCCTTCAAGCGCGAACACAGCCGCTTTGGCGTTTAAGGTGTCGAAAATGGTTTCGATCATCAAAATATGCGCGCCGCCTTCAATTAAGCCCTCCGCCGATTCGCGGTAGGCCGAGACGAGTTCCTCAAAGGTAACATTGCGAAAACCAGGGTCGTTCACATCGGGCGAGATGGAGCCCGTGCGGCTGGTAGGCCCAATCACACCGGCCACAAAGCGGGGTTTGTCGGGGGTTTGTAAGGTTTTGGCATCGGCGCAGGCGCGGGCAAGTTTGGCCGCCGCTACATTAATTTCGCGCGCAAATTCTTGCATTTCGTAGTCGGCCATCGAAATGCGGGTGGCGTTGAAGGTGTTGGTTTCTAAAATATCCGCGCCCGCATCCAAATACCCGTTATGGATACCTTCGATGACGCGGGGATTGGTTAACACCAGTAAGTCGTTATTGCCTTTAAGGTCGATGTGCCAATCTTTGAAGCGCTCCCCCCGATAATCGGCTTCTTGGAGCTTATGCTTTTGAATCATGGTGCCCATCGCACCATCGAGCATCAAAATACGCGCCCGCATCAGGTCGCGAAGGGGGGTGAAAATAGGGTGCTCAGTTGGTTTTTTATACATGGGGGCAAATTTTAGGCAGTGATGGGTTGAAAGTTTTGTGCGGTTGTTAGGGGTTTTTATCTAACGCTTGGGGGCCGTTCAGATTGCTTGCGACGTTTGTGCAAAATTACATTGAGCCGCCACAGCAGCCGAATTGTGACAAAACTGACCACGGCACTCACGGTGGAGATGGTTAGCAAGCCCAAAAGCATGGGTAGCCAAAGGGTATGGATTTGCGCCATCACCCATTCAAATGAGATGCCGGCTTGGGGCAGGGCAATGCGGCAACCGGTGAGCCACGCGCCAATGGTATAGGCTAACCAGAAAATCGGCACCATGGTAAATGGGTTTGAAATCAATGCCATGGCAACAGCCAGCGCCACATTAACCCGCATTAACACGGCGGCAATGGCGGCTAATACCATTTGAAAGGGAATGGGGATAAACGCAATAAATAAACCCACCGCCACGCCGCCCGAAACCGAGCGGCGATTAAAATGCCATAAATTTGGGTGGGAGAGCCATTTGGCAAAGGGCTGCATAAACGCGGGGGATAACACCGTTTCTTTGCTCGGCGCCCATCTCTTAAAGAATTTGCGTGGCATGAGGTTCTCGGAAGCGGTTATAGATAAGGTTCGCGGAGTATAACCAAATTGCGCGTTGTCGTCTGAAGCGGCGGCGGGCGTTAATCCAGAGCGGGTGGTGGCGCCGATTTTTGTGCGCCTGATTTTTTCGGTTTTAGCGCGAATACAATGGGTAGCATCACAATGAAACTGAATAAAATCAGCACAAACGCATCATGGTACGACAGCATATTGGCTTGCGATGCGAGCGTGCTGGCCAAGATGGCCGCGCCTTGAGGCGTGTCGGGTGTTAAATGCAAGGGAGCAAGATATTGCCAAACGAGCGGGTTATCTAAGCTAATGCCGCCGCCGAGTTGATTCCAAGCGGCTTGGGCGTGGCGGCTCACGAGCGTTGCCACAATCGAAATGCCCACCGATGAGCCCACGGTGCGAATTAAGCTATATAAACCGGCCGCCTCAGCGGCATATTGCGGTGATAACGTTGAAAATGCCACGGTGGATAAGGGCACAAAAATCATGCCGATGCCCGCGCCTTGGAACAATAAAGGCCACACAATTTGCCATGTATTGACATCCAAATTGTACTGCGTCATACCCCAGCTGCCGATAATACTTAGGCCAATCCCGGTGAGAATAATCAGCCGAATATCGACGAAATTAATAATTCGCCCCACAATAATCATCGCGATCATGCTGGCAATACCCCGAGGAGCCAACGCCATGCCGGTGGTAAGCACCGGATAGCCCATTTCCTGCTCCAGCATTAAAGGCTGAACAAAAATAGCCCCGAACATCCCAAGCCCCATCAGCATCATGACGCCATTAGCTAAGGTGAAATTCCGATCGCGGAAAATAGCCAAAGAGAACACAGGCTCGCGATTGGGCACAAAACTGAGCCAAATAAAAAATACAAACGCAACAACCCCAATAATGCAGGCACTCACAATGGCTGTGGAGCTGAACCAGTCATCCTGATTGCCGCGATCGAGCACAAATTGCAGGCCGGCAATGGCAAGTCCCAATAAGGTAAACCCCACCCAATCCATGCGCCGCTCGGCCTTGCGGGGCATTTTGGGGGCAAAGCGGCTAATAATCGCAAGCGCGAATAAGCCTACGGGTAAATTGATGTAAAACGTCCAGCGCCAGTTAATAGTTTCGGTAATCCAGCCCCCGATGGTGGGGCCTAAAATGGGCCCCACCATGACACCAATACCCCAGATGGCCATGGCCTTGCCGCGCTGATCGGGTGGAAACACTTGCACCATAATCGCTTGGGAGAGCGGCACCAGCGCCGCCCCCGCCAAGCCCTGCAATAAGCGAAACGCAATAATTTGCGGCAGGCTTTCCGATAAACCGCACAGGGCGGATGCCACCACAAACAAGCCCACACTGAGCATTAAATATTCACGCTGGCCAATTTTATCGGTGAAGTAGCCGGTGAGCGGCATGATGATGGCCGATGCCACGAGATAGCTTGTTAAAACCCACGAGATTTGATCGGGCGATGCGCCTAAATCACCCGCCATATAGGGCAAGGCAACCGAGGCAATAGTGGTATCTAATACCTGCATGACGGTGGCGGCCATTACCGCGACCGTAATCATCACCCGTTCAAATGAGGTGAGCTTGCTGGCATCAAAAAGTGGCCGAGATGACATGGAGTGCCTACGGGTTTTGGGTTGATGCGGGGGTGGGCGGGCTTCCCCCCGCATCCGCTAAACCAGCCAAGCCGATGACGCCCAAGACCGATTGCCAGAAGCTTTTGGGCTGCGGGGTGAGTAAAATTCGGGTCGTTGCGCTCGTGCCAATGGGTAATAATTTGGCCGTATCGGTATCGTCTAGCGTAATTCGAACCGGCACGCGCTGGGTGACTTTAACCCAGTTGCCTGTGGCGTTTTGAGGCGGCAACAATGAGAACGCCGTGCCCGCACCCGCTGCAATCGAGGTGACTTTCCCTCTAAATACCCGCTTGCCATAAACATCGGAATCAATTTCAGCCGGTGCGCCCAATTTAATTTCAGCCAGATCGGTTTCTTTGAAATTCGCATCCACCCAGAGTTGCTGGGTGGCAACCATCGAAAACAGCGGTTGGTTGGCGCTAACCGGTTGCCCCGGTTCAATGGTGTAGTTGGCCAATCGCCCTGTCATAGGGGCTGTAACGATGGTTTTGCTCAAATTGTATTGCGCGCCGGCTAAAGTGGCCTCGGCTGATTTAACGCGATCATTTTGCGCGCCGGGCGCGCCGGCGGTTGCCTTGGCTTGCGTGAGTGCCGCCCGCGCTTGGTTCACCGCAGCCTCGGCCACCGCAACGGCCGATCTGGCGTTCGACACATCTTGCGCGGAAACAAACTGTTTATTGTTAATGTTCAGCAAGCGCTGCAATTGCTCTGCCGCTAATTGTGCTTGGGCTATGCGCTGCTGCAAACCGGCCTCTGCGGTGCCGATGGCTGCGGTGGCTGAATCTTGTTCACGGATAGCGGCACTTAATGCGGCTTGCGCCGTATCGACAGCGACCTGATAGGGCGTTGGGTCGAGCTTAAACAGCACTTCCCCTCGCGTCACCGCTTGGTTATTTTGCCAAGGAACCGATTGAATTTGCCCGGATACCTCCGCGCCGATTTGCACTTGATGCGCGTTAATGAATGAATCTTCAGTGGCCAAATATTGGTCAGAATAACGCAGATAGCCCAAACCCAGCCAAGCACCCAGCAGCAAAATAATTAAAATCACAATCAACCGAATGCGAGAGGCATTCGATTTTTTTACGCTGGATGCGGCGGAAGGGTCGGACGGAGCGTTAGGTGGGGAATTAGGCGCGGATGGCGGGGCATCAGCGCTTGTTGGGGGGGGCGTTAGGTTAGCCCCAGTGGGTTCATCAAGCGATTTAGCTGCCGGCTCCTGGGTTGCTTGACTCATGACACATTTGCTCCAAATTATTTTTCGTTTTCGCTAGTAAGCGGATAAATTCTTCGCGCTCATTGGCACTTAACACCGCCAAAATAGCGTGCCGTACCATGCCGAGTTTTAAATCGGCTTCGCGGATTTGCCCGGCAGCCGATTCAATCAACCAAATTGTTTTCGCGCGGCGATCATTCGGTGCCACCCGGCGCTCAATCCAGCCTAAGCGCTCTAAGCTATCGAGCAGCTTAACCAAGGTAGGCCCCTCAATACCAAGCTCGCTTGCCAGCTCTTTTTGCGTTTTGCCTTGGCCTTCATCGCGCAACACGCGAATGACCGACCAAGCCGAAGCCGTAATGTCATATTCCGCCAGCACAATATTAAGCTGAGCACGCCACATTCTGTTTGAGTCAAAGAACAAACGCGCCGCCTGTTCATCGGTTACGGTTGAAGGTTCTGTATACATAATAGTAGCCACCTAATTATTTTTCCACTTAATTATTAAACCAAAGATACTAACGATGGGCAAGGGGAGCGATCATTTGCGCAATTTCGTTAAAATCTAATAAGTAAGTCTAATCAAAAACACCGATAAATAAAAATTTATTCCCATATAAGAAAATATCCCCAAGCCTGGTTCAGGCGCTGCAAACCAAAAATGCGCCTTTGCACGAAGCTTTTTTGCTTTGGCCTGCCATGTGAAGTGTTCTTTGCGGGCTGATTGTTTTATCATGCGCTCCCATCTTCTCAGCCATTTTGGTGATTTTAGGTGCGCTTGCGACAATTGTCCGCAAGGCATGCCATCCCAATTGGCTATCGTTTCGTTTCAGGTACTTTTCAAGATGGCGCGGTTATGACTAAATTTGTCTTCGTTACCGGTGGCGTAGTTTCATCCTTGGGTAAAGGGATTGCTGCGGCATCGCTTGCCGCGTTGCTGGAATCTCGCGGCCTGCGCGTTACCTTGTTAAAGCTCGATCCCTATATCAATGTCGATCCCGGTACCATGAGCCCGTTTCAGCACGGCGAAGTGTTTGTCACCGCCGATGGCGCAGAAACCGATCTCGATTTAGGCCATTACGAACGCTTTGTGCGAAGCCCCGTGGGCAAGCGCAATAATTTCACCACCGGGCGCGTGTACGAATCGGTGATTCGCCGTGAACGGCGGGGCGATTATCTGGGTGGCACGGTGCAAGTCATCCCGCATATTACCGATGAAATAAAACGCCGCGTACTAGAGGGAAGCAAAGGCTACGATGTGGCGCTGATTGAAATTGGCGGCACGGTTGGCGATATCGAATCGTTGCCCTTTTTAGAGGCGATTCGGCAAATGGGTGTCGAGCTTGGCCGCGAACGCGCGATTTATATGCACCTAACCTTAGTGCCTTATATCCGCGCCGCCGGTGAGGTTAAAACCAAACCCACGCAGCATTCGGTTAAAGAATTACGCTCCATTGGGATTCAGCCCGATATTTTATTGTGCCGTTCGGAGGTTACCCTGCCTGATGAAGAGCGCCGTAAAATTGCGCTCTTCACCAATGTTGATTTTGATGCGGTAATTTCGGCGATTGATGCCGACACAATTTACCGCATTCCGCGCATGCTGCACGCCCAAAAACTCGATGAAATTGTGTTGCGCAAACTGCATTTGCAAGCAGGTCCCGCCAATTTAACGGAATGGGACCGGGTGGTTGAAGCGCAAACCAAGCCCGATCGAATTGTCGATATCGCCATGGTGGGCAAATATGTCGAGCTACTCGATGCCTACAAAAGCCTTAACGAAGCGCTGCTGCACGCGGGCATTCAAACCCGCACCCGGGTGAATATCCACTATTTTGATTCCGAACGTTTTGAGCGCGAACCCACCACCGTGCTGGAAAATATGGATGCGATTTTGGTGCCCGGCGGCTTTGGTGAGCGGGGCGTTGAAGGCAAAATTGCCGCTGTGCGCTTTGCGCGTGAATCGCTTAAACCGTACCTCGGCATTTGCCTTGGCATGCAAGTGGCGGTGATCGAGTATGCGCGCAATGTTGCCGGTCTTGCCGGCGCGCATTCCACCGAGTTTCGCAAAGATTCCCCGCACCCCGTGATTGCCCTCATCACGGAATGGCGCGATGAAACGGGCGAGCTGGTTGTGCGAGATGAAAAAACCGATTTGGGCGGCACTATGCGTCTTGGCGCGCAGCGCTGCGAATTAAATGCGGGCAGCCGCGTGGCCGAGGCTTATGGCGCTACCGAGATTAGTGAGCGTCATCGGCACCGGTTTGAGTTTAATAATGGCTACCAAAAAATACTGGAAACAGCCGGTTTAACCTTCTCAGGCTTCTCGGCGGAAAATCATTTGGTGGAAACTATCGAGCTGCCAAATCACCCGTTTTTTATTGCGAGCCAGTTTCACCCGGAATTTAATTCCAATCCCCGTGATGGACACCCCTTGTTCACCGCTTTTATCCAAGCAGCCTTGGCGCAGCGCGCAGGCGGGCTTGATGCCGAGGTCACGCAATGAACTTGATTAACTTTAACGTGGGCTTGAACCAGCCCTTATTTTTAATCGCCGGCCCCTGCGTGATTGAATCGGAAACACTAGCGCAAGAAACCGCCGGCGCACTCAAAGAAATGGCCGAACAGCTCGGCATTCCCTTTATTTACAAAAGCTCATTTGATAAAGCGAATCGCTCATCGGGTTCGAGTTTTCGTGGGCCGGGTTTAGAGCAAGGCTTGGCGATTTTAGAGCGCGTAAAGCAAATAATCGGCGTGCCGGTGCTCACCGACGTGCATGAAGATACGCCGCTTAATGAGGTGGCTGCCGTGGTCGATGTGCTGCAAACGCCCGCATTTTTGTGTCGTCAAACCAATTTTATTCAGAACGTAGCGCGCCAAGGCAAGCCCGTTAATATCAAAAAGGGGCAATTTCTTGCGCCTTGGGATATGGCGAATGTGGTCGATAAAGCCCGCGCGGTCGGCAACGAGCACATTATGGTCTGCGAGCGGGGCGCGAGTTTTGGCTATAACAACCTCGTATCCGATATGCGCAGCCTCGCTGTAATGCGCCAAACCGGTGCGCCCGTGGTGTTTGATGCCACCCATTCGGTGCAATTGCCTGGCGGGCAAGGCGCAAGCTCGGGCGGCCAGCGTGAATTTGTGCCGGTATTGGCGCGCGCTGCCGTGGCCGCAGGCATTGCCGGTTTGTTTATGGAAACGCATCCGGACCCCGCCAAAGCGCTTTCTGATGGCCCCAATGCGTGGCCTCTGAACCAAATGGCTGATTTATTGCATACCTTGGTTGAGATTGATCGTTTAGTTAAGGCCGCAGGCTTTCCTGAGCAGGCGTTGTTGGCGCCTTAATCTCAATTTTTGCTATTCGCTGGGTGCCTGTCGTGGTGTCGTCACGCCTGAGCGCCATACTGAATTTTTAATTATTTTATAACTGGAGAATACCTATGACCGCTATCGAAACCATACGCGCCCGCCAAGTAATTGATTCTCGGGGTAACCCCACCGTGGAAGCCGACGTGTTTGTGACCGGCGGTTTTATGGGGCGGGCGATTGTGCCTTCGGGCGCATCGACAGGCACCCGTGAGGCGATTGAACTGCGCGATGGCGACAAAACCCGTTTTGGGGGCAAAGGCGTATCCCGCGCCGTTGCGAATGTGAATGGTGAAATTTGTGATGCCTTAAAAGGCATGAATATCCATGATTTAGCCGCCATTGACGCCAAAATGATCGCACTGGATGGCACTGAAAATAAATCGCGCCTGGGTGCTAACGCGCTGTTGGCCGTTTCATTGGCGGCGGCTCATGCGGGTGCTGCGGCCTCTGGTAAGGCTTTGTTCGATTATTTAGGCAAAGGTGAGGGCGTTACCCTGCCGGTGCCGATGATGAATATCATCAACGGCGGCGCCCATGCCGATAACTCGATTGATATGCAGGAATTTATGATTATTCCGGCCGGTGCCCCCAGCTTTTCTGAAGCGCTGCGTTATGGCACCGAAGTGTTCCACGCCTTGAAAAAAGTGCTGCATGATCGCGGTTTGAATACCGCCGTGGGCGATGAAGGGGGCTTCGCGCCCGATTTGCCTTCTAATGAAGCGGCCATTCAAATTATTCTTGAAGCCATTGAGCTCGCTGGTTTTGTGCCAGGCACGGATGTGTTTATCGGTTTAGATGCCGCAAGCTCTGAGTTTTATAAAGATGGCAAATATCATCTGGAAGCCGAAGGCCGTTCATACACCTCCGCCGAAATGGTCGATTTATTTGCCGATTGGGTCAGTAAATACCCGATTTTGTCGATTGAAGATGGCATGGCCGAGCAAGATTGGGCCGGTTGGGCGCTGCTCACCGAGCGTTTAAGCACCCAAGTACAACTGGTGGGCGATGATATTTTCGTCACCAACGCCAAAATTCTACGCGAAGGCATCGATAAGAAAATTTGCAACTCGATTCTGATTAAAGTGAATCAAATCGGCACCTTAACAGAAACCTTAGATACCATGCGCTTGGCTGAAGCCCATGGCTACACCAATGTGGTATCGCATCGCTCAGGGGAAACCGAAGACACCACCATTGCGGATTTAGCCGTCGCGACCAATGCCGGGCAAATTAAAACCGGTTCCATGTCGCGCTCTGATCGCATGGCTAAATACAACCAGTTATTGCGGATTGAAGAAGCACTGGGTGCTCGGGCAATATTCTTAGGCGCTTCGGTGTTCCGTCGTTAAGCACGGCTTGGGGCGTTAACATGGAATGTGTTCGTTGATTCGCGGCGTCGCTTTGCTGCTGGCTTTGCTGCTGGCGGGGTTGCAGTGGCGGCTTTGGTACAGTGATTCATCCTTGCCCGAGGTGTGGAACAAGCAGGCGCGCGTGGCCGAGCTGGTTGCTACTCAAGAATCGCTTACCGAGCGCAACCGTCGCTTATTTGCCGAGGTGGATGATCTTAAAACCGGCTTGGGTGCTGTTGAGGCACGCGCGCGTTTAGATTTGGGCTTAATCGGCCCCAATGAAACGTTTTATCAAGTGATTGACGATGCCCCATCGCGCCCTATTAGCGCAGAGCCACTGTCTTCGGCATTGAATTTGCCCGCCGCCGGCGCAGATAATGCCGATGCGCCGGCTGATATTAAGCCCAATCCAAGTAAGCCGTAATGATCCTTGTTTTGCTTGGGTTTTTTTCTGTGGCTTGGCGTTTTGTACGCCCTTCCGATCAGCGTGCAGGCTCGGTGCGTGCGGATGTCTAATTTGTCTCAATGGCAGCCTTGGTGGCTTATTATTCCCGCAGCGGGTTTTGGCCAGCGCATGGGTGCCGATCAGCCTAAACAATATTTAACCTTAGATTCACGCAGCGTGCTTGAAGTCACGTTATCGCGATTTATTGGGCTGCCCGGTTTACAAGGCGCCGTGTTGGCGTTAGCGCCCGATGATGCTTTGGCACCCGCGTTACTGGCCAATTTTAAGGATTTCCCCTTGCACTATGCGGTGGGTGGGGCCACCCGTTCGGCCAGTGTGCGTGCGGCGCTGCGCACGGTGCAGCAGCACTGCCTTAATGATCAGACCTTGGTTTTGGTGCACGATGCGGCGCGCCCTTGTGTGCGCAGAGCCGACATTGAAGCGCTTCTCACCGGCGCTTTTGCCGCCAAGGACGGCGCTTTGCTCGCAACCCCTGTGCGCGATACGTTAAAGCAGGCAAATACGTATCACACCGTGCAGGCGACCGTACCGCGTGCGGGGGTATATCATGCGCTGACACCGCAAGCCTTTGCCTGTGGGCTGCTGGCTCACGCTCTGGATTTTGCGGAACAAACGGGGTGCGCGTTAACCGATGATTCCTCCGCCATTGAGCTGCTCGGCAAGGCGCCACAACTGGTTTTAGGCCATGCCGATAATATTAAAATTACCCACCCGGATGATTTACCCTTGGCCCGCTTAATTTTGCAGGCACAAGGGCAGTGGCACCCCGCGCAAGCGCCGCTGGTGGGTTAACTTTTGGATTTTTTAAGATGACTACCCCCGCCGTTCTCCCAGCAAACCCCATTGTCGATATTCCGTGGCGTATTGGGCACGGGTTTGATGTGCATGCGTTTATGCCGGGCGATCATTTAATGATGGGCGGCATTCAAATCCCCTTTGAATGGGCATTTAAAGCCCATTCCGATGGCGATGTGTTAATTCATGCCTTATGCGATGCCTTGCTTGGCGCCGCCGCTTTGGGCGATATTGGGCAACATTTCCCCGATACCGATCCCGCCTTTTGTGGCATTGATAGCAGCCTGCTTTTGGCGCAGGTGCATCAACTCATTTTGGATAAGCAGTGGATTATCGGCAATGTGGATATCACCATCATCGCGCAGGCCCCGCGCATGGCACAGCATATTCCTGCCATGCGCGCCCGCTTGGCCGGTGTGCTTAAAATTGTACCAGAGCAAATTAACATCAAAGCGACCACGACCGAGCGGTTAGGCTTTACCGGCCGGGGCGAGGGCATTGCCGTGGAAGCCGTTGCGCTCATTGCGCGCCCGGTTGTTTAGTTAATCCGTGTTGAAGCCCGAACCCCGCAGCGTCCCGCATTCGATGCAATGCGCTTATTTTAATGCCGCCGTTTGCCGCTCTTGTGTTTGGTTGCCGGTGCCCTATGCCACCCAGCTCGCACAAAAAGCGCAGAGCGCCGCCACGCAATTAGCCGCCTTCACCGCGCTTGTGTGGCTGCCGCCCGTACCCAGCGCCGAGCAGGGTTTTCGTAATAAAGCCAAAATGGTGGTGTCGGGTTCATCGCGCGCGCCCAAGCTGGGTATTTTAGATGCGCGAGGTCAGGGGGTTGATTTAACGCAATGCGGCTTGTACCCCAAGGCACTATCGGCGGCATTTGAGCCGATAAAACGCATGATTACGCGGTTAGCGCTTACTCCCTATGAGATTGCAGCGCGCCGAGGCGAGTTGAAGTACGTGCTGATTACCCATTCGGCGGCAGATAATAGTTTGATGGTGCGATTGGTGTTGCGCTCAACCGCCCGAGTTAGCGCTATTCAAGCCGATTGGCTGAATTTGGTTGCCGATTTGCCGCAAATCGCCGTACTTTCCGTAAACATTCAGCCGGTGCATCAGGCTATTTTGGAAGGCGAGACGGAGCTTATTTTGAGCCCGCGTGAAACCTTAACCATGGTTTTGAATGGCTTGCCTTTTTATCTGCGCCCGCGCAGTTTTTTTCAAACCAACACCGCAGTGGCTGCCCAATTGTATGCCACCGCCCGTGATTGGGTGGCTGAACTCGCGCCGCGCGATCTATGGGATTTATTTTGCGGGGTGGGTGGTTTTGCGCTGCATTGCGCGCCTTATGTATCGGGTGAGGTGACGGGGATTGAGGTAAGCGCTGAGGCGATTGCCAGCGCCCAGCAATCGGCCGCAGAGTTGGGCCTAACCCAGGCGCGGTTTCGCGCGCTTACCGCCGATGATTTTGTGGCCACGGTCGCAAAATTGCCCGCCTTGGTGGTGGTTAATCCTCCGCGCCGAGGTTTGGGGACAGAACTTTGTCGCTTTCTTCATGACGCGGCGGCGGATCAATCCCGCCCCCTGCGCTGGATGATCTATTCCAGTTGCAACCCCGAATCTTTAGCGCGCGATTTAGCCGCCATGCCAAGTTTTACGCCAATCCGCGCGCAGCTGTTTGATTTGTTTCCCCACACGGCGCACAGCGAAGTGCTGGTTTTGCTCGAGCGCAAGAGAACGGGCAAGGGCATCCCTCAGGGGCGGCCGGATTAAAAGCCGTTGCCGTTTAAGGCCGGTTTTTTGGGTGGGTAAACCCCATAGGGCAAATTGGGTTGCAACGTTTCAATTAAGCCACTTTGCAGGGCTTGGGTTTGCATGATGGCAAGCCCGGGGTCGCTTGGGTTGCCCGAGTCGCCATTCGTGTTTTTATTTAAAATGAGTCGATACCACGCGTGCCCCATCGGCTGGATAGATTGCACCGATTGGGATTGAAACGCGCGATACAGCTGGGCGAGCGTATCGCCATCGTCGGGCACATGGGGTTTAAGTTTGAACAGGTATTCGCCCGGTACAGCGGTGGGGTTTTGTGGCATCGCATCGGCCTTTGCGGGTGGGGCGTTTAAGGCTGGGGGCAAACCGGCACTTTGGCAACCGGTTAGCAGCAAGGGCGCGAGAAGCGCGATGAATAAAGGGGTTTTCATAGGCCAAGCTCTGTTTTGCGTTTGGCACTCAGCCCCCGATGCAGCGCAAAAAATAACCCAAACAACGTCAAAAACCCAAGATTCATGCCGCCGCCGCCACTTGAGGTTGGGGTGGTAACTTGAAAGCTTGTGGTTGCTTGCTGGCCGTAGGTATCGCTAACCGTGAGATTAACGGTCGAAGTGCCGCCCGCCGTGGCAAATAATTGTAGGGTACAAGTGCCCGGCCCTGTGCACGTGGTTTGGCCGGTAATGCCGGTGTTGGGGAGCACCGCGGTGTTGCTGCTGGTGGCGTTAAGGCTTAAGGCATCAAGGCCGCTGATTGGTACGGGCACGCTTTGGCTGACGCCTGCGGTTAAGTTGATGTTCGCGATTGGTGCAATGCTTAAATTGATTTTAGCTAATGCGTTCATGGCATTAACCACCCGGCCCGATGTGGTTTTACCCGTCAGCGTGGGGGCGGGGGTGCCGCTGGTTTCAATCGCTTGGATAATTTGATCTGGCGTGGCGGTGGGTTTCGATGCGATCAGCAAGGCGGCAATACCGGACACAATCGGGGTGGCCATTGAGGTGCCATCCAAAAGCCCCATCGCGTTTGTATTTTGCGCCACGGTATCTAGGGTGAGAAGGGCGGCTAAAGCGCCTTTGCCGCCACCATTATTGCCACTTAAAATTTGGAACCCTACGGAGCAACTGCCGCTGGTGCAGGCCGCGTCTAGGGGGATCGATGCGGCTGGCGGGGTTAATGTGCCGCTTAGGTGCTGAAGATTTATACCGCCTGCGCTAAATGGGTCTTGGTTATTGGCAATAACAGACGTATTAAAAAAATCTCCGCTGGTGATTGCACCTGTTAATAAAAAACTTAATGAAGCAAGCTGTGGCGCTGGGCTAAAAGTAAAATTAGCCCAAGTTCGATCATCGGTATTGGCCGCATAGGTGCCTGTTCCATAATTGGTTGGGTTGGCCGTTGCGGGTACGTTGATTTTTGTGCCATCGCTGGCCGTGAGTGCAACACTGCCAAATCCCCAGCCTGTGCTGGTAGTTGATGTTCTATTCCAATTGGAAAAATCGGTAGTTTGGCTCGCGCCGGCCACCGTGCTTAATATATTGGTGCCCGGTGCGCCCACATCGACACTGGTGGCACCATAGTTGGAAAAACTGGCAAGCTCAAAGGCTTGATCGACCGCCGCCACGCAAATGAGGTTGCTTTGGGTGAAATTGCAGGGATACGTTGGGGTTTGATCATTATCTACACCGTTCCCAGCCGCATCGCCATTACCGGCGGCCACAACAACGATGACCTCTTTGCTTTGCGCGTAGGTGATGGCATCAGAGAACGCAGGGTCTAGCGTACCGCCACCACCCAAACTCAAATTAATGACTTTGGCGCCATGATCGACCGCGAAGAAAATGCCTTTCGTAACCGTGTCGGTGAAGCCGCCCGCTGAGCTCAATGACCGAATCGCCATGAGGCTGGCTTTTTGGCATACGCCTGAGCCTTCAATGCCATTATTACCCTGCGCGCCGATAATGCCGGCCACATGCGTGCCGTGTTGCTCATCGCCTGTGCGGGGGTAGGGATTGTTGTCGTTATCGACAAAATCGTAGCCATGATTGGGATACGCGCTCCCCCCATTCCACATATTGGCGGCTAAATCTTGCTGGGTGTAATTGATGCCTTCATCCACCACGGCGACGATGACCGATGAGCAATCGGATTGATGCTTCCATGCGGCTTCTACCCCGATATCATCACCCGCGATGCCGGGGTTATTGCGGGTGTAACCGGCATTGCTGATGGTTTGGTGGCTATTTTGCAGCGCCCATTGTTGGCCGATTTGTGGATCGTTGGTGAGCGCGGTTGCGTGGTAGATGTAGTTGGGTTGCACGGCGGCAACCCCTGGCAGCGCGCGCAAACGGGCCATGGCCGCATCGATGGATTCAAAACCGGGTTTAAGTTCAACAAGGCTATAACCACTGTGACCAATGGCCGTGACGCGGCTGGCCAGCGTGGCAATGGCCGGTTGAATGCTTTGTGCCGATAACGCGGTGTTGTAGCGAATTAATACTTGCCCCGGGGCGGCTTGCGCGGGGGGTAAGGCATTGGCCGCGCCCAACTGGCTTGCACGCAGGCTTGTCGCGTTTGCTGGGGTGAGAGAAAAAGCCGATGGGTCTACCTTAAGGCTTTGGGCGTAGCCTAGGAGGGGGAAGCCCGTGGTGGCGAGCACTAAGGCTAAGGCGGTGCGTTTTTTTGTGGCGGATTGCATCATGGAGTTGGCTGTCTCATCGGATGAATTTAATTTGCCCGAAAAAATACCACAGGAACGTTACCTAAAAGTTTCATTTGAGGCGCAAAGATAATGCGACGTTGGCTGCGGCTGGGTTAGCGCAATTTTCCCCGCCATGGCGCAGGGTGATGGGTTCGCGGTTTAGGGCGCCTTAGGGTGGGGTTGCCATAAAGGCAGCTTAATGGGCATTTTTGTCGCTAAGATGCTGTTTTAAATAGCCAACTATTTCATCAATATGGAGTTCTATTTCTTCGCTGGCATCATGCTCGCCGGGTAAAATTCTTAAAATAACCTGATGATGCGGGCGGCGATCAAACAGGGCTTGGGCATCTTCGGGCGGCACGGTGGTGTCTTCACTGCCGTGCATGAGCAAAATAGGGCAGCGGATGGTTTGGATGGTGTTGATGGGGGCAATGGAATCAAAACGGATGCCAATTACCCATTGCACATAGTTGAGCACATACCAGCCGAGCGGGAAAAACGGCAGGCCTTTTTCTGCCAGCCAGCGGCGCATCATGCCATCGGGGTGGGCAAACGCGGCGAGGCTCACCACGGCAGAAATATCCGCGCGGCGCGAGGCGGCAAGCAAGGTGGCGGCGGCACCGACTGAATGCCCGATCAGCGCGATGGGTTCGTGCATAAGTGCAGGCTGGGTTTTAAGCCAATCGAGTGTGGCATCAATATCTTCGGCAAAGCGCGGCATGGATGAAAATGTGTCGCTATCGCTGCTGCCGTGGTTGCGGGCATCGAACAATACCACGGTGAATCCCGCCGATTGCAGCGGTTGCGCCAAAGGCAGCATGAGTTCCCGATTGGCCCCCCAGCCGTGGGTGATGACCACGAGGCCCTGGTTGGGCAGGCCGGGGAGCAGCCAACCATCGAGCATCCGCCCGCGTTGGGTGGGGATGCGAATATCTTCACCGATCAGCCCCCGCTGGGCGAGCGATTTTAAAATGGGTTCGCGCGGTGCCGTTAAGCTTTGACGCAAGCGGCGATTAAGCAGCAGTAGCAGCACAATAATTACGGCGAGGCTGATGAGCACAAAAATTAAAAAAGTGAGCACAAAAAATTAACCCGTGGCGTGTGGCGTGGTTTTAGGCAGGCTGATTTGCACCCGTGTGCCGCCGCCTTCACGCGGTAAAATTAAAATATCGCCCCCCATGCCGCGCACGATGGCTCTTGCAATGGCCAACCCCAATCCACTGCCGCCCGTATGCCGCGCGCGGGAGGATTCCAAGCGAACATAGGGCTCAAAAACCCGCTCTCGGTCGGCTTCGCTAATGCCAGGGCCCCGATCTTCAATCGATAACGTTAAGTGGTCGCGCGATTCGCTTAAATATAAATCAATGTGGCCATTGCCATACCGCCGCGCATTTTCAAGGATATTTTGCAGGGCGCGTTGCAGGGCTTGTGGGCGGGTTTTAATGGGCTGCTCGGCCTGGCCGTGGCGCTCTATGTGGGCACCGAGCAGGGTCATGTCTTCACAGAGAATATCCAGCAAGGCGTTAAGATCAAAAGCTACCATCGGCTCAGAGGGCGTGCCCGCCCGCAAAAAGGCGAGCGTATGGCCGATCATGTCATCCATTTCGGTTAAATCGGCTTCGATTTTTTGTTTGAGCGCATAGTCAGGTAAATGGGCGATACGCAGGCGCAGACGGGTAATTGGCAGGCGCAAATCGTGCGAAACCCCGGCCAGTGCTTGGCCACGGGCTTCGATCATGCGTTTAATATCGCTTTGCATGCGATTAAACGCGCGCGCGGCACGGGCGACTTCACGCGGGCCATGCTCATCGAGCGGGGCTTGATCGAGATGCTTGGGCAGACGGGTCGCTGCAATGGCTAAGGCATCAAGCGGGCGGGTGAGTCGGCGAACCACAAAACCAATGCCGACAATCACCAAAACGCCCAGCAATAAAAGCCAGCCCATGGTTCTAAATGGCCATTTAATGGGTGGGGGTAGGGCATGGCGCAGGGTAAGCACGCTGCCATCATCTAGCCGTGCTTGAATGAGTAAAAATCGCTCCTCGTGCGGCGCGGGCAGGGGTTTTATTTGCCAAGGATGGGTGCGCGCCCACAAGGGTGAGGGGAGCTCCAGTTTTTCGCTGGCTAGGGTGTCGAGTTCAAATGGGCGCCGAGGATAATCTTCCCACTGCACGGCAAACACTTGCAGGGGAATGGGGGTGACTAGGGCTTTGCGTAGCCGCGCGGCGAATATTTCGCTGGCTTGGTTGATGCGATCCGTTTGAGGGTGTTGTTCAGGTTCGCGCCAGGCTTGCCGTGACAGTAGCCGGGTGGGGGGCGCGCTCAACCAGCGTGCCAGTTGGCGTCGCTCCTGGGGGGTGGCTTCATTTTGAATTTGGATAATTTGAGCGATGCGTTGCACGGCATAATCGCCCAGCAGGCGCTCGCCTAAGCGCGCCCGATCGGTGAGTAGCAGGCTTAAACTTAACGTAAAGGCCGCCACAATACCCAAAATTAAGGCCAGTAAAATTTGGCCAAATAGGCTTTTTGGTAAAATATTCAGCGGGCTTTGGGTTGATCTGCCCACGGGGCGAATGCGGCTTGGCTTAGGCGATTGGCTGGGGGCTGTGGTGCGCAATCGGTTTATCCTGGGCGACCGGCCAGCGCGGGGCTTGGGGTTGATTGGGTCACGATCAGCATATACCCTTCATTGCGAATGGTTTTAATGAGGGTGGGCTCGCGGGCATCGTCTCCTAAGCGGCGGCGCAAGCGGCTCATCATCACATCAATGGTGCGGTCGAGCGGATCGGCATCACGCCCGGCTAAGGCATCCATCAGCTGATCGCGAGATAACACATGGTTCGGATGTTCTGCTAAGGCTTTGAGCAAACGAAATTCACCGGTTGAAAGCGGGGTGACTACCTGATCGGCACCCACGAGGTGGCGCGCGGCTAAATCGAGTGTCCAGCCGCCGAAATACAAATTTCGTACCGTGCTGCTTTGCCCCTGCTGCTCGACCCTGCGAAAAATACTACGGATGCGCGCCAGCAATTCCCGGGGGTGAAATGGTTTAGGCAAATAATCATCGGCGCCCATTTCTAAGCCAATAATTCGATCCATCTCATCGCCCCGCGCCGTGAGCATTAAGATGGGGGTGCTCATACGGGCGCGAACGTTACGACACAGCGTTAAGCCATCATCGCCGGGCAGCATCACATCTAAAATAATAAGATCAATCGGCGTGTCGGCTAAACGCGCCCACAAATCGCCGCCTTCGGCCGCTTCGATCACAAGATAACCTTGCTCACTTAAATACGTGTGCAAAAGGGCGCGTAAATCAGGGTCATCATCGACAACCAATAAGGTTTTCATGCGGGCGGATCCTCAAGCTCAATCAATTAACCCTTATCTTAGCCGAGTGGCGGCAGAGAACCGTGACTTAACTTTGGTAAATCACAAAATACCCACATGCGGTTTACATAAGGCGGGCAAATTGCAATGCCGTGTTTACGATCGATTGTTTTAATGCAAGCCGTACTGAGATGTTTCTAGTTTTTATTGAGAGGTTTAGCATGAACAATCATCCATCTTCGAATGTGTTGTCGCCAATGGCCGATCGGCCGCAAATGCACCGCATTACCTTAATTGCCATGGGCGTAATTGCCCTATTTGCCGTGGGTATGAATATCAGCCGAGCGGACACCCCCATCGCGCCACCTGGTGTGACCGCACAGCCCAGCACGGCCCCCGGCATGCAGCACCGTATGAATTCAGAGAAAATGGCCAAAATGCGCGAACGCCGCAAGGCGCATGTGGAGCAAGAGCTGGATACCATGTCTAATCGGCTGGAAATTACGGCCAGTGAACAGCCCGTGTGGGATCAATACAAAGCCGCGCGATTGGGGCTGTTGCCCGATAAAATGCCCGGCATGAAGCCTTCTATGAACGCAGCCGACAGGGCGCAAATGCGGGCTGAACGCGCGGAGCAAATGGCTAAAAAAATGGCGGTGCTGAGCACGGCAACCACCCAATTGCGTGCCGCACTGGCACCTAACCAACAGCAAGTGCTGGATGAAATGGCGCAGCACTGGCGCGGAAAAATGTCGCATCATCGGCCGGGTGACGAGCGCGGATTCAAGCATTCTTGATGCACTGACGCCTCCCACCCAACCCGCCCACCGTGGCGGGTTTTTTGTTTTTTCAGCCGACTGACAAGCCGAAACTAAATATCTAGTATTCTATTGATTTGGAATGAATAATCCATGAAACCGTAGGGTGCGCCATGCGCACCGATGGGCTCAATGGCGCGCATGGCGCACCCTGTGACTTAGCGGGCAATCACGGATAAAACTGACGGGATCAATAGTTATGAAATAGGCTCTTTGGCTCGCGCCTCACGCAAACTCTGTGGTAAGGTTTTTTAATAGTCGGCAAAACCATTGGCTGGCGGCGCTATGTGCTAGAAGATGTGAAATCACCGCGTTACCTCGCGGGTGTTTCTTAATTCAGGCTAAGTTGCACGCTTTGCTGGATGGGTTAATTCCCATCCGCGTGCTTTACCTTGAAGCGTTTAAAACTCAATTCACCCTGAACGATCAAGTGTGGTTGCTGAGAATCGCGCACGGGTTTTGAGCTAATTATGGCAAATTGGCTCATCCTTGCTGATGTTCATAAATTGCGCTAAGTCATTGTTGGAGCTGAAAAACTCAATCCGGCTGTTCAAACGTTGTGGTTTAACAAATGCCGAATTAACGCGTGCCAGCCTAGTTTTAGTGGGCAGGCGCTTGGGGGTGCCTGAGTTGGCCGTGCCGCGTCGTCTTGAAAAAGTCGCCGCCATCCCGCGACTGGGTTCGGGGAAAACCGATTATCAAACCTTAAAACGATGGACGCAGGAGGTCGAATGAATCCCATTTCTAACGTAAGCGATCATCGTCTGGGATCCGCCGGCATGGTTGCCTTGTTGACCGCCCAGTTTTTATCGGCAATGGCCGATAACCTGCTTTTTGTGGCCGCCATCGCGTTGCTTAAAGGCGCGAGTGGCGATGATGCGTTGCTGCCGGTGCTGCAAGTGGTTTTTGTTTTTGCATTCATTGTATTGGCGCCGTTTGTAGGACCGCTTGCTGATGGATTCTCCAAAGGGCGGGTTATGTTTTATGCCAATTTCATCAAATTAGCCGGTGCGGGTTTGATTTTATCCGGCGGCAACCCACTTTGGGGTTACGCCATTGCAGGCATCGGCGCGGCTATTTATTCGCCCGCAAAATACGGAATTCTTACCCAGTTAGTGCATCCGGATAAATTAGTTAAAGCCAATGGTTTGCTTGAAGGATCCACCATTGTTGCCATATTGCTGGGCGTTTTAAGCGGTGGGTATTTAGCTGATCTATCCATCTCCCTCGCCGTTGGCGTTGCCGCAGGTTTGTATCTATTGGCTGCCGCGGCCAATTTAGTCATTCCCCGCTTGCCACGCATACACGCGTTATCGGTACACGAGTTTCGCCACCTGCCACGTATTTTTGGACACAACGTAGCCACACTCTGGCGAACGCCGGATGCGCGGTTCTCCATTTTAGGCACCAGTGTTTTTTGGGGCATGGGCTCAACCTTGCGATTGCTCATGTTCGCCTGGGTGCCGGTCGCGCTTGGGTTGCTTGATAATCAGGCGCCTGCCAATTTAATGGGCGTTGTATCCATCGGCATTATTGTGGGCGCGGCCTTTGCTGCTTTTACCGTAAAACTTGAACGCGTTAACACGGCTTTGTGGGGCGGCTTGGCATTGGGGCCGCTCGTGTTAATGCTCGCCCCATTGCATCATCTTGAGCTGGCCGCTGCTGTGTTATTTGGCTTGGGTATGGCGGGCGGTTTTTTTGTTGTGCCGTTAAATGCGCTGTTGCAAGAGCGCGGCACAGAAACCATCGGGGCAGGGCGCACGTTAGCCGTACAAAATTTATTTGAAAATACCGCCATGCTGCTCATGGCAGGCGTTTATTTTGGTTTAACCGCTTTGGGTTTTTCTGCCGTTACGGTTGCCTATGGATTTGGCGTTTTGGTGCTGATAGCCATCTTGCTCATAGGGGTAAATCGCCTGCGGGCACAGCCCCTTACCCCAAGGAACCTCTGATCAAATCCCTTGTGGCCGAGACGGGCTTTTGAGGGATGAGCCGCAAGGCGTGGTGCGAAGCGAATGGTTATTCCATTCGTGAGTGCCACAACACAGCGGATCGCCCTCAAAAGCCCGTCCCATGAGGGTTGCTGCCCCGTGTCTATCTATATGGTCCGCAACACGTCGTTATCGGCCTTGGATTCGTAGAATTACTTCGACCGGCGGCCTCTGCCTCGTTTTGCGGCTTTTGGATCAGCAACTCGGCGGGCTTCGCCAGCTTCGCGCAGCACAAAGGATTTGATCAGAGGTTCCCAAGGGATTAATACCCGCACCCCGCAGCAGCCGAGCGGTCGCAATTAGTGGCAAGCCCATAATGGCCGTGGGGTCGCAAGAGTGCATCGATTCGAGCAAGGTAACGCCAAGCCCTTCGGATTTCATGCTGCCGGCGCAATCAAACGGGCGCTCTTGCGCGATATAGTGATTAATTTCTGCGTCCGTTAGGTCGCGCATGTGCGCCGTTACGGTTTCAAAGCTTGTTTGAATGCGGCCATGGGTATCAATAACCGCCACCGCTACATGAAATAAAATGGTTTGCCCCGACAGCATGCGCAGTTGCGTGAAGGCTCGTTCCGCTGAATGCGGCTTGCCCAAAATGTGGTTGCCGCAAGCCACCAATTGATCGGAGCCGATGACGACCGCCTGCGGATGCCGCAAGGCAACGGTATGCGCTTTTTGTTGCGCTAAGCGCAAACAGGCCGCCGCCGCTTGTTCGCCCGCCTGTACCTGTTCATCAATCTCGGGTTTATCGATTTGATACGGGATATTAAGCCGATCTAGCAAGGCACGACGGGTTATTGACGAGGAGGCGAGAATTAAAGATGGGGTTTTTTGCATAATCATTTTGCGTGCCAAGCAATAAATCGCTAATATTATACGATTCTGGTCTGGCATTTCGATTTGTTCTTGCCGCACTGCTATTTAAGCGTTCAAGAAGGGCTGAGTTCATTGAGTACAAGTGCAAACAACGCAGATTCTGCGCCCGCCGCCGGTGTGCCTGCGATTGAGCCGCAGGATGTGTTGGTGCAGTCAGCGGCGAGCTTGCCTGATTTGTTCGTGCGAGCCTCTTGCGATAGCGAGCGTGTGTTTCGCGGCGCTGTGCGCTTAGGTGATTTGCCTCGGCTGGCGCAATGGGTGCCTTCTGATGAACCGGGCACATTGCTTGTGTTCTCGCTGCGGTTTTTTAGAGACGCGGGGCGGGATTTACTGGCTGATATTTCAGTGCAAACCACCGTGCAAATGGATTGTGCTCGCTGCTTGAAGCCGATGACTTTGCCTCTGGTGAGCGAATCGGTATTGCATTTTGTGTATAACGATGAGCAGGCGCAACACGTGATTGACGCGCGCGAGCCCATTTTAATCGACGCAGAAGGCAGTATTGCGATTGCGGCACTACTAGAAGAAGAGGTGTTGATGGCGCTGCCGCCGGTCGCTATGCATGCGCATCAGTGCCGTCCGGCTTGGCAGGAGGCCGCGTTGGATGAAACGCTGCCTACGGCGCCGGGCACAACTCGGCCAAATCCGTTTGCGGCTTTGGCAAAGCAGTGGCCAAAGCCTGAGTTAACCGTTCGGGATGGGGCGGTGCAAAAATCGAAAAAAAAGGATGATGAGTGAAATTTCTCGCAACCCCTAGTCGCAAAGGGGTTGTGTGTTTGGTTTGGCGTCTTGTGTAAAATAGGGCGCAATTTTTAGTGTTAGGAGTTTAAAAAATGGCTGTTCAGCAAAACAAAAAAAGTCGCGCCCGTCGTGATACCCGTCGCTCACATGATGCGTTGACAAAACCCACCTTGTCTATTGATGCCACCAGCGGTGAAACCCATCGCCGTCATCAAGTAACCGCTGATGGCTTTTATCGCGGCCGTCGTGTTATTGCCGAAAAAACCACTGCCGAAGCTTAATTAACCCCGCTCGGTGATGGCGCAGGACTAAACTAACCTTGCGTGCTTATGTGCGCAGGGTTTTTGTTTTGGCTAATTATTTAACTCAAAACCTTAGGCAAAGCCTGGGCGTTTTGGATTTATTCCCCAAAAATAAAAGCATTTGATGAGGCTGAGCGTTGTCCATGAAGGCACAAATCGCGATCGATATGATGGGCGGGGATCATGGCCTGCCAGTTACCCTAGCCGCCGCCGCCCGTTTTATAAACGAGAGGCCCCATGTAACCGTTTTATTGGTGGGCGATGAAGTACTGTTGCGCTCGCAATTGGCCACTTATCACTTGATCGAGGGGGAGCGCGTGGTGATTGTGCACGCGCCTGAAGTGGTTGCGATGGGTGAATCACCGGCCGTTGCACTTCGCACTAAGAAAAAATCTTCAATGCGTGTCGCGATTGATTGCGTGCGTGATGGCTCGGCGCAGGCGGCGGTTAGCGCGGGCAATACCGGTGCGCTTATGGCCACGGCCAAGTTTGTGCTAAAAATGCTGCCGGGTATTGATCGCCCGGCCATTTGCACCGCTTTGCCCAACCGCAAAGGCCATACCCATGTGCTGGATTTAGGCGCGAATGTGGAATGCAATGCCGATCATTTATTTCAGTTTGCCGTGATGGGCTCGGTCTTAGTTGAAGCCTATGACGATAATCCTTCGCCGCGTGTCGGCCTGCTTAACGTGGGCGCCGAGGCGATTAAGGGGAATGACACCGTTAAAGCCGCCGCGGCCTTATTAGCCGCAGGCCCCATTAATTACATTGGCTATGTTGAAGGCGATGATATTTACAAAGGCGATGTCGATGTGGTGGTTTGTGATGGATTTGTGGGCAATGTGGCTCTTAAAGCCAGCGAAGGTTTGGCCAAAATGATTACGCAATTTTTGCGTGAAGAATTTAGTCGCGGTTTATTGTCCAAACTGGCGGCGGTTATTGCTATGCCGGTGTTAAAGCGCTTGAAAAAGCGGCTGGACCCGGGTCGATATAACGGCGCCAGCTTTTTGGGTTTGCAAGGCATTGTGATTAAAAGCCATGGCGGCGCGGATGTGGCAGCGTTTATGAGTGCGTTGAATGTGGCTTTGCGTGAAATTGAAAAAGATGTCCCGAGGCGAATTGATTTGCGCTTGGGGCAATTATTAAATGAGAAGGAATTAGCATGATTCATTCACGCATTACCGGCACAGGCAGTTATTTGCCCGAGCGGATTTTAACCAATCAGGAATTGGAGCAGATGGTTGAAACCTCCGATCTGTGGATTCGGGAGCGGACCGGCATTGAGCAGCGCCATATTGCCGCTAAAGGTCAACTCACCTCCGATTTAGCCGAGCCTGCCGCCCGCCGCGCCCTGGCGGCAGCGGGTAAAACGCCGGCGGATGTGGATTTACTGATCGTGGCGACCACGACCCCAGATCGAATTTTTCCTTCAACAGCTTGCTTATTGCAGCAAAAGCTGGGGATTCACGGCTCGCCCGCCTTTGATATTCAAGCGGTGTGTACGGGTTTTGTGTATGCCTTAAGCGTGGCCGATAAGTTCATTCAAACCGGCGCGGCCAAGTGCGCGCTGGTCATTGGGGCTGAAACCCTATCGCGCATTGTGAACTGGAACGATCGGGGCACCTGCGTGCTGTTTGCCGATGGCGCCGGTGCGGTGGTGTTGGAAGCCAGTGATACCCCAGGCATTATTAGCACCCATATTCATGCCGATGGTGCTTATGAATCATTACTGACGACGGTAAAGCCCAGTGCAGAGAATGATTTAAATCCGGCGCATTTGGCCGATGGCACGGCGTTTATCGAAATGAAAGGCAATGAAGTATTCAAAATTGCGGTCAATACTCTAGGCCGCATCGTGGATGAGACATTAGAGGCAGCGGGCTTAACAGCCGCCGATATTGACTGGCTGGTACCCCATCAAGCCAATATCCGCATTATTCAAGCCACGGCGCGCAAACTCGATTTACCGATGGAGCGGGTCGTGGTCACGGTGAACACGCATGGCAACACCTCGGCCGCCTCGGTGCCGCTGGCATTGGATACGGCCGTGCGCGATGGCCGCATTAAGCGGGGCGATACGGTTTTACTCGAAGCGTTTGGCGGGGGCTTTACTTGGGGCTCGGCGCTCATTCGCTATTAGCGCGTTTGTGGCGGCATTGTTTGGGGTTATTTCAGAGCGCGGGGCTTTTTATGGCACGAGAAATAGAGCGTAAGTTTCTGTTAACTAATGAACAATGGCGATCGGATGTGTCGTCAACTTCGCATCTGGCTCAAGGGTATTTAACAACCCTAAGCGCGGGCGCGCGAGCCTCAGTTCGGGTGCGAATCGCCACCGATTCGGCCTATTTGAATATTAAAAGCATGACCCTTGGCATGGCGCGCGATGAGTTTGAATACCCGATTCCCTTGGCAGATGCTGCGCATATGTTGGCGCAATTGTGTTCGGGTGCCGTGATTGAAAAATATCGTCATCATGTGCATTTTGGCGGCTTGCTCTGGGAAATTGATGAGTTTTTAGGCGCAAACGCCGGTTTGATCGTGGCTGAAGTGGAGCTTGAGTCAGAGTCGCAAGAGATTTTTCGCCCCGCTTGGGTCGGGCAGGAAGTGACCGCCGATCGGCGTTATTACAACGTATCGCTCGTTGAACACCCCTACCAAAACTGGCCGACATCATGAGCGGATTTAACACCATACCGCCGCGATGCGCTCATGGGGGAATGGGCTGATGATTCGGGTGATGATTGTCGATGACCACACCATGGTGCGCAAAGCCTTAGCGCACCTGATTAGTAGCGTGCCGGAAATTGGCGTAACAGCAGAGGCCGATAGCGGAGAAACAGCGCTGGCACTGCTTAAAACCGAAACGGTTGATGTAATTTTATGTGATATTCACATGCCGGGCATGGGCGGGCTTGAAGCCATTCGGCGCATTCAGGCGCGCTATCCGCACATTGGCTTAATTGCCGTCACCGCCGAGGCCGATGCGGCGTTAGCGCGTTCCGTTTTAGAGGCGGGCGTGCATGGTTATGTCACCAAAGATGCGCCGCCTCAAGAGCTCATCACCGCCATTGAAAACGCGCAGCATAAAATTCGTTTTATTTCATCGCGGATTGCGCAAGAAATTGCCCTGCAATCGATGCGCAAAACAGCCGACCCCTTCGATAGCCTGTCGAGCCGAGAGCAGCAGGTTTTAATGATGATTTTGGAAGGCAAAACCAATCAATGTATCTCCGATGTGCTCTGCGTTAGCCCCAAAACCGTGAGCACCTACAAGGTTCGCCTGCAGGAAAAACTGGGCGTAAATAACGATATTGAGTTATTGCGTTTGGCAGTTAAGTCTGGGCGGGTTGTCTTAAGCGAATGACCGATTCGGCTGCGCCGCTGGATTTTTTGGCGCCGCAATCAGCGGTTAGCACTGAATTCGATGCTGCTGCATTTCTCAAATCGGTGAGCGAGCGTCCGGGCGTTTACCGGATGTTTGATGCCGCCGATACCGTCATTTACGTCGGCAAGGCCCGTAATCTCAAAGCGCGGCTATCGAGTTATTTTCGTGGGCAGCAATCGCTTAAAACTCAAGCACTCGTGCGCCATATTGCTCAGATTGAAACCACGGTCACGCAAACCGAATCTGAAGCGCTCTTGCTTGAAATTAATTTGATTAAAGCGCACCGCCCTCGGTACAACATTTTGCTGCGGGATGATAAAAGTTATCCGTGGATTTATGTGGCCACCGATCAAGATTATCCGCGTTTGGCCTACCATCGCGGCACGCGCAAACGCGCGGGGCGCTACTTTGGCCCCTACAGCGCGCCCAGTGCCGTGCGAGAAACGCTCATTTTGCTGGAAAAAGTATTCAAGGTTCGCCAATGCGAAGACAGTTTTTTTCGCAGCCGCAGCCGGCCTTGTTTGCAATACCAAATTGGCCGATGCAAGGCGCCGTGTGTGGGGTATGTGCCGCAAGCTGAATATGACCAAGATGTTGCCGATACGATCGCTTTTTTAAGTGGTCGCAGCCAAAGCTTAGTTGAGCAGCTCGTGGCGCGGATGGAGCAGGCCGCCCACTCACTGGATTTTGAGCAAGCCGCCACGCTGCGGGATCAAATTGGCCAACTCCGCGCGATTAGCCAGCAGCAATCCATTACCGGATTAAGCGGCGATGCGGATGTAATCGCCGCCGTGCGTGTGATGAATCTGGATGTGGTTGCGGTATCAACCATCCGCGATGGCCGCCACTTGGGCACCCGCTCCTATTTTCCCCAAGTGCCTGCAACCACGGAAACTGCTGAAATTATGAACGCTTTTTTGGGGCAATATTATGCCGAGCGCGAAGCGCCGCCGCAGATTTTGTGCTCTGAAGTACCGCAAGAGGCTGAATTTTTAGCCGATGCATTATCGAATCGCGCCGGGCGCCGGGTGGTGCTAACCCAGCCTAAACGGGGTAAGGCGCGGGAATGGTTAGATCAAACCCACAGCAATGCCACCCAAGCCGCTCAAGAACGCTTAGCCAGCCGAGTGGGCTTAAATGTTCGCTTTGCCGCCCTGCGTGAGGTGACCGGCGTATCGGAAATTAATCGCATTGAATGCTTTGATATTTCACACACCCAAGGCGAATTCACGGTAGCTTCGTGCGTGGTGTTTGGGGTGGATGGCGCGCAAAAAGATCAATATCGGCGTTATTCGATTGAAGGCATTACGCCGGGCGATGATTATGCGGCCATGCACCAAGTGTTGCTGCGGCGATTTGGCCGAGCCCAGCGCGAAGGCGGTATTTTGCCCGATGTGTTATTAATTGATGGCGGTGCGGGGCAAGTAGCCCAAGCGCAAGCGGTGCTGGATACGCTCGGTATTGCGACCCAAGGCGCAGGCAGTGTGTATCTTTTAGGCGTGGCTAAGGGGGTTGAACGTAAAGCCGGTGAAGAGCGGTTAATTCGCCCAAAAAATGCCGACGGCAGCGGGGGGGATGAGCGCAAATTAAGCCCGCATGATCCGGCGCTGCATTTAATTGCGCAAGTGCGCGATGAGGCGCACCGTTTTGCCATTACAGGGCATCGGGCGCGGCGACAAAAAGCCCAAACACAGTCCGATCTTGAAAAAATCCCCGGGGTCGGCGCCAAGCGCAGGCAAGCGTTGCTCAAGCAGTTTGGGGGCTTGCGCGGCTTGCGCGCCGCGAGCGTGGCAGAATTATCCAAGGTGTCGGGTATCTCGCAGGCGCTGGCGACAGAAATACACGCGTGGCTCCACGAGGGCGCCGCTGCCAGCTAACTTGATTGGGTGTGGGTGATTTTTTTAGTGGCTTTGTGAATATATTTTTTCAATAAATCAATAGGTTGTTATAAATTGTTGCGCTATTTTATTAAAAAAAGGTTCGTGCCTTTGTGGCACATTTTGCCGAGCTTCTTGCTTGTTATGGGCTTGGTTTGGGGTATGGCATTGCCGGCTTTTGCGGCGACATCGCTTGTGCCGGCCGAGCCAAAAGCGCCCGCCGCCCCGGTGTTAACGGCACAAGATTACGCCACCTTATCTAAAATGCTTGAAAATCCTGAGGCACGCGCGGCGTTGATTCAGCAGCTCAACGCGCTCTCAAAACAAGCCGCAGACGCCAAGGGGGGCGGGGCTGCCTTGCCCGCGTCCTCAGAGCCGCAAACCATCGCAAATCAGTTGGCGCTTGATACGTCGGGCACATTTAAATGGTTGGTGCAAACCGTGTCGGATACCAGCCGCCGCATTGATCATCTAGTTCGCAATCCTTGGTTTGTTTTTAACCCAGAGCAATTTTGGCAAGGCACATGGCGTATAGCAGTGCTGATTTTTCTTGTGTATGCACTCTTGTTGGGTGCTATTCAGCTCTTGCGACCGATTTCATCGAAAATGGCTGATTGGTCTGAAGGCGCCTCAAAACGGCAGCATTTAATCCGAGCTTTGTTGTCACTGGCAGCGCTGGGCGCGGTGGGCTTTGGTATTTTGGCGCTTATTTATATGCTGGGTAACGCCTTATCGATTGGGATTAGCGAAAATAATTCGTATGGGTTGTGGCAGCAATCTTTGTTTTTAAATGCTTTTTTGGTGTTGGAATCGGCGCGATTGCTGTTGCGGATGATTTTATCGCCCTCTTATTCTTGCCTGCGACTTTTTGCGATTAGCGCGCCGATTGCTCAGTTTTGGACCAATCGAATTACGGTGTTGCTGATAGGCTTGGGCTATGGATTGATGTTTGCCGTGCCGATTGTCCGCCAAACCATGGGCGAGGATGGGGCGCAGGTGTTGGTTTGGTGTTTAGCGGTATTTGGCTTGGCTCTAAGTTTGGGTTCTATTTTTCAGCAGCGGGTCGTCATCCGTGCGGCATTGCTGCGCGCAGCTGAACGGCAAGGCTCGGGGTTATTGAGCTGGTTGTTGGTCGTGGTGGCGCATTCTTGGCACATCATGATGATGGGCTACATCACCATGGTGTTTTTGGTGGGGCTAACACGCCCCCAAGATGCGTTGCCTTTTATTGCCCAAGCCAGTGGATACACCGTGCTGGCCGTTGCGGCTGGCTTATTGCTTTCCGCCATTTTAACGCAAATATTTGGCAGCGAGGTGCATCTAAAAGAGCATCATCGGCGCCGTGTGCCGATGTTAGAGCGGCGCTTAAATGCTTATTTACCCTGGTTTTTACGCTTGATTCGGCTGCTCATTTTAATGGCCAGCGTGGGGGTGATTCTGCATGTATGGCACATTGTCGATGTCTTCAAATGGCTGGGGTCAAAAGCGGGGCAGGGGGTTTTAACCACGGCGATTGATGTTTTATTTTTGGTGATGGCAGCGGCTTTGTTTTGGTTATTTGTCGCCAGCTTAATTGAGGCCAAGCTCAATAGTGAGCGTGATCACATGCCCTCGGCACGGGTTCAAACCTTGCTTAGTTTGTTTCGCAATGCAGTCGCCACGGCATTGGTTACGATTACCGCCATGATGGTGCTCTCAGAGCTCGGTGTGAATATTGGCCCCTTGCTGGCCGGTGCAGGCGTGCTCGGCTTGGCCTTGGGGTTTGGGGCGCAAAAGCTCGTGCAGGATGTGATTACAGGCGTGTTTATTCAGCTTGAAAATGCGATTAATAAAGGCGATATGGTGAGCGTGGGGGGCATCATGGGTACGGCTGAGAATTTGTCCATCCGCTCGGTGGGCATTCGAGATGTGTCAGGTACGTATCATATTGTGCCGTTCTCGGCGGTCACCGTGGTATCCAATTACATGCGCGGGTTTGCTTTTCATAAGGCGGAATACAGCATCGGTTATAGCGAAAACATTGATGCGGCTATCGTTCAGCTTCGGGCGGCGTTTGATGAGCTGATGCAAGACTCTGAAATGAAAGGAAAAATATTAGAACCCATCCAAGTGCCCGGCGTCACCGAATTGGGCGCAAGCTCGGTGAATATTCGCGTGCTAATTAAAACAACCCCGGGTGACCAATGGGCCGTGGGTCGAGCTTATAACCGGTTGGTTAAAATTTATTTTGATCAATCAGGTATTGAAATTCCGTTCCCACAAAGCACGATTCACTTTGCAGCCGATGAACCCAATCCGCTCATTGAGGCTAAAAATAAGCAAGCGTTGGCATCTGATGAGGCAAAAAAATCACCGTCTGCGTCGGCTGCGCCGCGAGATGAGGTGCACGATGAGCAAAACGGGAAGCATTAAGCCCGCCACCGCGTGGCTAGTGGTAATCCACGGCAAAGCGGGCTCAAAACTCACATATAAAATCAAAGGCGCTGAAAGCAAAAGCATCCCCGTGAGCATGAGCATGCCGGTGCCTGAGATGCGCCGCTCTTGGCGCAGCCAGCCCGCGCGGGCATGCACCAGCCACACGGCGCCAATTAATATCAACAATAGCAAGCCGCCCAGCACATGGGCGGCCGTTATTAGGGTGCGGGCAATGCCCGAAGGGGTCCAGGGCAGCTCAAGTTCCCACTGAAAAGTGAGTAACAAGGGCCACATGGCGAGCCCGGTGAGCAAAACCCAGGCGAATACCCCCATCAATATGGGGGCAAACCAACTGGGGTAACCCTGCTGTTTGAACTTAGCCAGCATGGCAATCCCGCAGATGACTCGGGCGTGGCATAACCTCAGTGCCCAAATGGCTTGAACTTAATAATTGCCCGCCCAGTTTTTGCACCCAAGCGGCGGCCTGATCGGGGGCAGATGCGCTGGCAACTTTGGTTAAAGCGTCTGCCCGCCAAGCCTGCGGCGCGATGACCGTCCAATGGCCCTGGGTTAGGCTTTTTTGTTGCGCCATTAATTGGGCGGGGTAGCGTGTGGGGTCTAACCCCGCCGCCGAGGTCGCACAGGCACCATTGTGTAGCATGCCTAGGGGCTCGCTACCCAGCGCTTTAGCCAATTGAATCGGCTGCGGTGTACCAAAGCAACGCCAATCGCCCCCCGCATTAACCACCGCTTGGCTTATCCCTAGCTGGCGTAGCCTTGCGATGGCACGGTCAACCGCAAACCCTTTGGCGATGCCATCTAGGGTGATGAGCACAGCGCGGCGACGGCGAACTTCTAATCCCCGAAGTTCCAAGTCATCTACTGAGCCGATAGAAATAAAATCCACCCCGTGATCGGGTAATTTGCCCAAAGCAACTAAAGCGCCGCCTACCGTCGGATTAAAGCGATGGTCACTTGCCGTGGCCATGTTTTTTGCCCAATGCAATACCCGCGCAGTCCATGGGTGCACGGTGATGGGCGTGCGCGCTCGATTAAGCCGCGATAACTCGCTATCCACCGCGTGAAAACTCATCAACGATTCAATCAGCGCAATATCGCGATAAGCCGCCGCTACGGCCGATTCAATCTGTGCAGCGGGCAAAGGGGCTGACGCTGTAATCTCAACAAACGTGCCTAAAGCGGGGCGCAGCCGCCGATTGTGCCGAATCATTGGGCGGGCGCTGGCGGTAACAGCGCCACTTGCTGCAAGGCCAGCAAGCGCTTAACGCCATTGGTAATATTGCGGCAGGAAAGACTCGCGCCGCTAATATTTTGAATGTCTTCGCCTAAATCCAATTTATCGCGCAAGGTTTTACCTAAAAACTGGCTGCGCCAAGTGGCTTCACGCACTTGATCGCCATAGGTTTCCAAATATTCCATAATTTCAATGCCCAGCACATGGCCATCGGGCGAAAGCGCAGCGGCATAACGGATAAATTCGTGCTTGCCGATAACTCGATCCTCGATGTACCAACCGATGAAAGATCCGTTTTTTTCGACGCGCCACACCGGTTGCTCCGCCCATCGTTGTTTTACATCTGAAAGTGCCTTGATTTTGTCGCGTTCAGCATCGGTAAGGCTCCGCTTCGCATCTATAAAAGCGGTTGCCGATGAAAAAAGTGCCCGCTGTGCACCCGCCGTATCAAAATATTCGTTGGCTTGGGCCATCGGCATCACGATGGGCGCCAGCAAAATAAATGGCGCATAGCGCATGATCGACCTCCTAAAAGTTGTAGCCGACTTTCAATCGCACTTCATTGCGTTCGTGATCAGCCAAATGCAGGTTGGTTCGGTTGTTAAAACCTACCTGCTCGCTCGAACCGGCCCACTGATGCGCCCAGGTCAGCGTAAACCACCAATCCTTCGCACCGTAATGAATGCTGGGACCGGCAAAAAAATCCCAGTGATCAAATTCCCAGCCACCACTGCCGGGCTCGGTTGGGTCAGCTGCGGCATTCAATACTTCCATATCGACCCAGCCTTCCGCCCCAATCGACCAATTCGGCGCAAATCGGTAAGAAACCCCCGAACGTAAACGCGGTGCCAACGCACTTTCCACCATGCCGCTGGTATTGTCTTTAGCCGTTTCTGCTTCGAGTTCGATATTGGTCAGCCATTGCAGCTGGCCATCCATAAAGGGTTTTTGAAAAATTAATTTGGTTTCAATCTCCCAGCCCCGAATACCCGCGCCGGTAATGCTATCTACCGTGTCATACGTGAGCTCGCCATACAAAGCGACCCCTAAATCATCCTTATAGGGTGACAGCAGCATTTTTTTGACCTCAACAGAGAAGCCACTCAATTTTGTTTGCTTCAACCCGCCTTCAATTTCACCAGGCACGGGGCTGCCGCTGTAGTTATGCCGGTAGCCATTTAAATAAACAGAGGCTGAGAGATCGTCCGTTAAGCCGCGCTCATACTCCAGCCGGAAATAATCCGCGCGATAGCTGCCTTGGCGCTTGCCCGTGTGCACTGTGTTCCACAAATACAGCTCGTTACCCCCTTTGGGCGTTGTTTCAGCGCCTACGGTGTAGCCCAACAGATTTTCATCGGCTTTTGCCGACTCAATCATCGGTGGGGCAAAAACCCCCAAGATACTCAAAGAGGTGCCCCAAAACACCGATGTCCGTGAAAAACTTTGCATAGAGATCACCTTTATTAACTTAACACCAACGAGAACCATTCGCATTATTGATATAAATTGTCTTATGTCAACCCCGTTGCCAAATGCGGGCAGGCTTAGGGAAGTTGTGTTTAACTGGGTAAACCGATGCCGGGACATAATCCAAGCATCGGTATTGAGTAAAAAGATAAACAATTCAACTAATTGTTTTAAAACAATTATAAGAATGCATGCCGCCAAAAATACGCCTTGGCATACCCGCCAATTGACGGCAAACCCGTTGCGGGTACACTATGAAAAAAGGGTCTAATCAGGGCGATGATTTTCTGGTGCCCATACCGCCGCTGTCATAAAAACTTCATATTTTTGTCATGAAGTGTCATTTTTGGGTTGCGATACTTCAAATCAGCCCGCGATCGGTCGCGGCTAGTTTCCACACCCCAGACTGTTATGGAGAAATTCCTGATGAAATTGAATAAGAAGTTAATTGCAAGCGCAATTGTTGCCGCTGCTGCTGCATTTTCTATCTCAGCTCAAGCTGAAGATGTAACAAAAATCACAGGTGCCGGTTCATCTTTCGCTTACCCAATTATCTCTAAGTGGGCAACCGCCTATAACAAAGAGAAAGGCGTTGAAGTGAACTATCAATCCGTTGGTTCAGGCGCTGGTATTAAGCAAGTGATTGCTAAAACAGTAAATTTTGGTGCCTCTGATGCGCCAATGTCTGTTGAAGACCTTGAGAAAAATGGCCTAACACAGTGGCCTTTAATCATGGGTGGCATCGTAGTAGTTGCAAACTTGCCTGATACCAAAGGTGGCGATCTCGTTATCAATGGCACCGTTCTGTCCGACATCATGATGGGCAAAATCACTAAGTGGAACGATGCCGCGCTTGAAAAACTGAACCCAGGCAAAAAATTGCCCGACATGGACATTACCGTTGTTCATCGCTCAGATGCCTCTGGCACCACCGCAATTTTCACCAACTACTTAGCTAAAGTTAGCCCAGAGTGGAAAGAAAAAGTAGGTGAAGGCACAACGGTTAACTGGTTGTCTAAAGGCAATTTGGGCGGCAAAGGTAACGAAGGCGTCGCCTCCTACACCGACCGCATCAAAGGCTCAATCGGCTATGTTGAATATGCCTACGCATTGCAAAACAAGCTGCCCTACATGGACATGATCAACTCAGCAGGCAAGCGCGTTGCCCCCACCATGGAAACATTTGGCGCTGCGGCATCACATGCTGATTGGAAAGGCACGCCAGGTTTCCGCGTTGTCCTGACTAACCAGCCTGGCGAAACCAGCTGGCCAATCACGGGTTCAACCTTTGCGATTGTTCACACCAATCCAGAAAAACCTGCTGATGTTAAAGCCGTGTTAGATTTCTTCAAATGGAGCATGGCCAATGGCCAAGCCGCCGCTGAAGAGCTGCACTACATCCCAATCCCAGCTGACGTTGCTAAAATGATCGAAGCTTCTTGGGCGGAAAAAATCAAACTGTAATATTTGCTCATAGCAAGTAACAGCAGGCGGCCAAATGCTTCATTTGGCCGCTGACTCATGTCACAATAGTTATTTAGATTTATGGTTCATTACTTCGGTTAATCAACAATAAATCTAAACAATTGAATTTAATAGGCACCCAGCGATGACCACACTAGACACCACTGCCCCGAAAGTTGTGAAAAAAACAAATAATTCAGGCGTGCTGGGTGACAGAATTTTTAAAGGGACGGCATTCTTTTTTGCTGCCATGGTTCTGGTTGTTTTGTTCGGAATCATGCTTCTGCTGCTTAAAGAAGCCTGGCCCACATTTGCGCATTTTGGTTTTGGGTTTTTCTATCATTCCGAATGGGATGTCGTAAACAACCAATACGGTGCCTTGGTGCCCATTGTCGGCACCTTGGTTACCTCATTGATCGCCATTGTTATCGGCGTGCCGGTTAGCTTTGGTATCGCCATATTTATTACCTTAATGGCGCCGAACTGGATGAAACGCCCGGTTGGTATTGCAATTGAACTGCTTGCAGCTGTGCCATCGATTATTTACGGCATGTGGGGTTTGTTTTATTTTGCCCCTTGGTTTGCTAATTCAATGCAGCCAATCATGACAAGCACATTAGGAAACGTGCCATTAATTGGCCAGTTTTTTCAAGGCCCACCGATTGGGGTAAGTATTTTTACGGCCGGTGTGGTGCTGGCTATTATGATTATTCCTTTTATCGCCTCGGTTATGCGCGATATGTTCGAAGTGGTGCCAACCGCGCTTAAAGAGTCCGCTTACGCGATGGGTTCAACAACCTGGGAAGTGGTTTGGAAGGTGATTCTGCCCTACACCAAGGCCGGTGTCATTGGCGGCATCATGTTGGGATTAGGGCGAGCATTGGGTGAAACCATGGCGGTGGCCTTCGTGGTGGGTAATTCCCTTGAGCTTAATACGGGGCTGTTTTATCCCGGTGCAACGATCGCCTCGACAATGGCTAACGAGTTTAATGAAGCCAGCGGTTTGCATATGTCATCACTTATTGCGTTGGCCTTAATCTTGTTTATTATTACCTTCGTTGTTTTGTCAATTGCCAAATGGTTCCTCCTGCGCCTTGAAAAAGTCCAGGAAGGTTCGAAAACTTAATCTGAAATATTATCATGTCAAAATATCAAACACGAAAATTAATCAATTATTTTAATCTGGTTGCTTCCTTAGTTGTAACGGCACTTGGTTTATTCATGCTCGCTTGGATTCTTTCTGTGCTGTTTAGCAAGGGATTCCAATACATTAATTGGGCGGTGTTTACCCAAATGACGCCCCCCCCGGGATCGGCCGGTGGTTTGCTAAATGCTATTTTTGGCACCTTGGTTATCACGTTTTTTGCTGTATTAATTGGCACGCCTATTGGGATTATGGCGGGTACTTATTTATCGGAATTTGGTGGTAACAGCCGATTCTCATCTACGGTGCGGTTCATTAATGATGTATTACTTTCTGCCCCTTCAATTGTTGTGGGTGTGTTCGTGTATACCTTAATTGTCGAGCCACAAGGACACTTCTCTGGCTGGGCGGGTGCAATCGCACTGGCTATCCTTGTTATTCCCGTTGTTGTGCGAACAACGGAAGACATGTTAAAGCTTGTGCCGGTTCAATTGAGAGAAGCCGCAGCTGCATTGGGTGCTCCCCGTTACACAGTTACCTTGTCTATTGTGTATAAAGCGGCTCTCAGCGGCATGATTACAGGTGTATTGCTTGCCACTGCGCGCATCATGGGTGAAACCGCCCCATTATTGTTTACTGCATTAAATAACCAATTTTGGTCTAGCAACATGAATGAACCAATCGCCAATATGCCGGTGGTTATTTATCAATATGCGCTCAGCCCCTATGAAGATTGGCAGAATTTAGCTTGGGCGGCGGCGTTATTAATTACGTTAAGCGTACTAACTATGAATATTATTGCCCGCTATACACTGAAGGGAAGTAGCTCGCGCTAATTAATTCCGTAACTAAACTTGTAACGAAGAGAACACTAATGACAACAGCAAGCACAATGACTGAAGAAACCCAACCCAATAGCCGTGTTATTGGTCTTAAAATGTCGGGCGCACTTAAGGAGTCTGGTGAGCGAGAGGCGCTCTTGGAGAAAATTGATTCAGTGCGTCAAATTGATAAAGCTAAACTAAAAATTAATGATTTATCGTTTTATTATGGAAAATTCAAAGCACTGCATAATGTAACTATGCAAATTCCTGATAAGCAGGTGACTGCCTTTATTGGTCCTTCAGGTTGCGGAAAATCGACCTTGCTGCGTATTTTTAACCGGATGTATGATTTATATCCTGGTCAAACGACCAGCGGCGAAATTATGCTTGATGACCAAAATATTTTAAGCCCCAGTGTGGATGTAAATATGTTGCGGGCGAAAGTGGGTATGGTTTTTCAGAAACCAACGCCCTTTCCTATGTCGATTTACGATAATGTCGCGTTCGGTGTTCGGTTGTATGAAAGCCTTTCCAAGGCCGATTTGGATGAGCGAGTTGAGTGGGCGCTTCAGCGTGCGGCGCTCTGGACCGAAGTCAAAGATAAGCTGAATCAGTCGGGTGCTGCCTTGTCTGGTGGTCAGCAGCAACGGCTTTGTATCGCACGGGGTATTGCCGTTAAGCCAGAGGTTTTGTTGTTAGACGAGCCAACTTCGGCACTTGATCCCATTTCAACCACCAAGATCGAAGAATTGGTACATGAATTAAAATCAGACTTCACGATCGCGATTGTGACGCATAACATGCAGCAAGCCGCGCGAGTTTCTGACTTTACAGCTTTTATGTATCTAGGTAAGTTAGTTGAATATGATCAAACTGATGTAATTTTCACTAACCCTGGCCGGAAAGAAACAGAAGATTATATTACTGGTCGATTCGGTTAGTTTTTAATGAATTAGCGTCAAATGTTGTAACCTAGGCAAATGCCAGTCAGTTAATACCTGACTGGTTTTTTTTTGAAATTAGGCGCAAGTTTTTCATCTGTTTTTTTAGAATTGGTTGCCCGCAAGCAGTTCAGCTAACTAATTAATCGATATTGAATAATTCCAATTTGGCGTCTTTTTGGAGTGAGTGCAGATGCGATTAATGCACAGATTCGGTTTGCAAGGTTTGAGCGCGATCCTTCCACGAGCATCGGCACAGCCAAATCCGCCTTGTTACCCCCGCCGAGCGGTATCAGGGCAAGGATCATGACCTACGGCACCAAGCCTGCCAGGCAGCCAAGGCCAAAAACCCCAACCGATGGTCGGGTGCGACTCGCAACTGGACGCCCGTCGGGGCTATGACATTAAACCCAGATAAAACACCCGCAGCAAAAACCAAAGCGGCCTAAACCACAAAAAGAATCAGACAGATTGAAATGAAAAGTGACAACTATCTGGAAAAACACCGAAGGTGATATCTCTGCTTTTGGTTGACAACCCCGCATTAGATGCCTAATATATGCGCTCCAGTGATTCAGGGCTTGCCTTGAAAAGCTCGAAGAAGGATTGGTTAAAACCAATTCAATCGGAGTGTAGCGCAGCTTGGTAGCGCACCTGGTTTGGGACCAGGTGGTCGTAGGTTCAAATCCTATCACTCCGACCATTTTATTTTGCAAAACTTAACTTGTGCCCGTAGCTCATCTGGATAGAGCATCGGCCTTCTAAGCCGAGGGTAGCGGGTTCGAGTCCTGCCGGGCGCACCAAAAGCGCTCAAAAACAATGGTGGCCGTAGCTCAGTTGGTAGAGTCCCGGATTGTGATTCCGGTTGTCGTGGGTTCGAGCCCCATCGGTCACCCCATATAGATCAAACGCTTAACCCGCTTTTCGCGGGTTTTTTGTTGCCTGTGTTTTTAGTGAAGCAGCACCTAGGTAGCAGAATATTAATAACGGGCTGCCTTTTCGACTTGAAACGCGGTGCTTGCGGTGGTGGTTTCGCATATCCGTTGATAGTGCGAACTTTGCAGCGAACTCTGAAACATAAATGGCGTGCTGGCGGCCTCTGAATGGTGCGCGGTGCTAACTTTAGCCAGTGGCTATGGTGTGCTTGACGTGTGCAGAAATTCCAGCTCAAAATAGATCGTGTCCGCGTCGGGTCGCTGTTTTTGTAGTTTTGAAACTGTGCAGAAATGGGGCATGACTTTATCGCTTCTAACGTGGCAGAAAAGTCGATCTATCTGAAGGGGGCTGAAAAGTCGGGCGTTATAGGTAACCCCCTCTAATTGCGCGTTAGATATTCGGGTAAATCTGGCGGCCATCGTGCCAAGCGGCTTTAAGCTCGTTAGGCCATCGCTCGATCAAGTCCGCCAGCAATGACGCTGTGGTGTCGGTGGGTTGGCCTAATGCCGCCCCTCCGCCTTCGGTCAGGGTGAATAAAACAATTGGGCGGGGGTGCTGGCGGTTCGCAGCCGCTTTGCAAAATCGCTAAAAGCTCGGGTTTGAATGCGCGAAGCTCGGGCAGTTAATCGGTGGGTATTAGCTTTGCTTTGATGGTGTCGCCATCCAGTCGCGAGCTGCCCCCAACGGTAAGCATCCAGCCCCACCACCTTGCCCCTGAGCTTACAAATCTTGAGGATATCACCCACATTATTACGTGAGGGGGGTATCGAATGAATCAGAAAGGTTTGCGTGGTCGGCGGCAGTATTCAGCCGAATTTAAAGCCCGAGTTGTGGCGTTATGTCAACGCGACGCGGCTTTGGTGGCCGAGGTGGCCTTGGCGCATGATGTCGATGCCGCACTTTTGCGGCGTTGGATTCGTCGGCACGTCGATACACTGCCTTTATTACCCCCAGGGCTGGTGCCGGTTCAGCTTGAACCGCCGGCAACTGTTCCATCTGATGATTCCCTGCGCTTGGATATTCGTAAAGGCGCCATCCAGGTTCATGTGCACTGCCCGGCATCGGCGGCCGATGCCTGCGCTCATCTGCTCACATGCTGGCTGGCATGATTGATCTCTCCATAATGCGGATCATCCGCTAAAAATTAGGAGCGACAACTATTCTGACATAGGGGGGTAATCAGTTAGAGCGGGAGAAGAATCTGGGCCGTGTCGGCAATCTGGCCAAGCAACTGTGCCTGGTGGATGCCGTCATTTTAGATGAGCTGGGGTATTTGCCGTTTCCGGCATCGAGCGGTGCACTGCTGTTTCATCTCATTAGCCAACTTTATGAGAAGACCTCTTTGATCATTACCACGAATCTATCGTTCGGCGAATGGGTACAGGTGTTCGGCGATGCGAAGATGACGACCAGCTTTGCTGGATCGCGTTACCCATCATTGCGACATCCTTGAAACAGGCAACGATTCCTACCGTTTCAAGCAGCGTAAAAATCACCCGCATAAAACTTAAAAAGTGGAAACTATTGGGCGCTGATTGGTGGAAAGTATTGGATGCTGTTTGACAGCTCCTTGCACGCGCAACGCTATTTTTGATCGGCTTCATGCCTTAGTGTTTCCGTCGGTTTGTTGAAAATTGATTCAGCCGAATTTAATACGAAGTCGTAGAAGGCTTGGGCAATGGGTGACATGCGTTTGCCGCTGCGATAAACCAAGTACCAATCTTTCATCACCGGAAATCCTTCGACATCTAGGATGGCAATTCGATTAAGCGCCAGTTCAAGCTCAAGCGCGTGCAGGGAGATGATTCCTAAGCCCAACCCCGCCATAACCGCATGTTTAACCGCTTCATTTCGGCTCATTTCCATGGACGTGTTGAGCTTCATATGACGCTGTTCAAAGAAGCTTTCTACCGCGTTGCGCGTGCCGGAGCCGCGTTCTCGTTGAATGAAGTTTTCGTTGATGAGCTGACTGATGGGGATGTTTTTGGTTTGTGCCAGCGGGTGATCGGGCCTAGAAAAAATTACCAGCGGGTTTTTCATGAAGGCCTGTGAGGTTAATTCTAAGTTGCTGGGGGGCTTGCCCATGATGGCCATATTGGGGATATTTTCTTGCAGTTTGACGAGCAGTTCTTCTCGGTTGGTGACCTCAAGGTGGACTTGGGTGCCGGGGTGGAGCTTGACGAACTCGGCCAAAAGATAAGGCGCAAGATATTTGCCTGTGCTGGTGACGGTGAGCGATAAATTGCCCCTTTTAACGCCTTTTAAGTCATCAAAAACCGATTCGATATCTCGAACCTGCTGCGCGATGCCTCGGCTAAAGGCGTACATTTCTTTTCCCGCTTCTGTGAGAAAGATTTTTTTCCCGAGTTGCTCAAATAGGGGCAGGCCGACTTCTTGTTCTAGTTGTTTTATTTGAGTCGATACGGCGGGTTGAGTTAAATGAAGCTCCTCCGATGCGCGGGTATAACTCGCGTTCCGAGCGACGGATTCCATTAAGCGTAATTGGCGGAAAGTTATTTTCATGGCTGATTTGTATCACATTAAAAAATTCATCCATTAATTTTAGCAAATGATTACGGTAATTATTATTAATTATCAATATTGGTCAGGCCTCCGTATATTCCAGTTCAAGGGCGGGTTCGGTGGACGCCCACTCCTGTGATTAACACCAGAGCATAAGGAATCAATCCATGAACCAAGATAATACAAACGACAATTCAGAGACTCTTTCTGGTCGTGATGCGGCATTGGCGCGCAGAAGGGCGCTGTCGCTTTATGGTAAAAAAGCCCTGCCGGGTGCCGAGGCAAAAACACGCCCAAGCGCGCATCAGCGGCCGGGTGCCTCACAAGGCGCCTCACAGGGCGCTGCGCCCCAGCCGGCGTTATCTGCGGCGCCAATTTTAACGCAAAACCCGAGCGAAACAATCGAAGCGCCCACCTGCAATTGTGCCCATAAAGTCACGCAAGAAGTGGCTGCGCCCGTCGTTGCCATGAGCCGGGTTGCCCTGTCAGCGTCTCAACAGCGCCGAATCAATCAATCGGTGAGAGGCCGGGGCAATAAATCGCCCGCCCGCCCTTGCGGCCGTGTGCCCTGTAAAGTTGAAACGAGCACCACGCTTTCAGGCACGCAAGTGAGTGGTAGCCAGCTGGAGCGCACCCCCGCAACCACGGGCAATGAAGCCGGTACCTGCCGCACTGTGACGGGCACCGAATACCTCGGTGCGGAGCATTACACCCAGTTTTGCGACACCCAACCTGTACCTTCGCCTGCGAAAGTGAGCATGAGTAGTACGAGTCGGGGCGGGCGCGTCACCGGAACAGAAATCGGCCGCAGCCAAAAAGTTTCGGGCGATGAAGTCGGTACTTGCAAGCGCGTAACCGGTACCGAGTATCTGGCCGCAGAGCAAACCCGCACATTTTGCGGCACCTCACCTGAGCCACGTCATGAGAAATCAGGGTTCGGCATGACCGCGCTGAAAAATAAGATCAGCGGAACGGACTTAACGCGTGAAATCGATGTAACGGGTGGCGAGTCGGGTGCGAATCGTGCCATTACGGGCAGCGATTACACCGATGTGACCGCATTGCGGCGCAAAGCGACTGATGCGCCAAAAAAGGTTGAAATTAGCCATACGAGTGCCGGCGGCACCGTGAGCGGCACCCTGATTAGCCGCTCCAAAAACGTATCGGGCTCAGAGCGCGGCGCCTGTGAGCGCATCACCGGGTCGGATTATTTAAGTAGCGAAGAGTTTGCCTCTTTTTGCCGTGCAGCGCCGTATCAGCCGCCTGCCAAAGGGGGCGTATCGCCCACGCTGAAGGGGCAAAACGTATCGGGCACCCAATTGGGGCGGTCGTACAGCGTCACGGGTGATGAGTATGGCGCGTGCAAGCCGGTGACCGGTTCATCGTATATCGGGGCAGATCAATACGCTGAATTCTGTGCCGATAGAGCGGTGGCGGAAGCAAGCAACCGTGTTCAGCGGGCGCAGCGGGTTATTCCCGCAAGCCGTCAGGCCGCACCGCAGGCTCTGCAAGATCAATCCAGTGATGAGCCGAGTGCGCCTGCTCGCGGGGTTCAATGTGGCAGCTTTTCTATTGTTTCGCCTGCGAACTCAGCGCAAGACGCAACCCAGCGCATCACAGGCAGTGCCTATGGCGGTACGGATCGCATTACGGGGTCATTGGCGCGCGCCACGGGCAAGGTTTCTGGCACCCCTGAATTTCGTTATCGGGATGGCATTGAAGCACCGGTAGCGGTGGTGGCTGATGCTAAAGAGCGGATTACCGGCGAAGGCCGCGAGCGGAATGTAACCGGTGATGCCTGGGATCGGGGCGATCGGGTCACCGGCACAGAAGGTTTATCGGCTGCCCGCCGCAACCCGACTTGGCGCGGTGAGCCACGCCTGAATGGCGCGACTAAAAATGCCCGGGAATTTCGTAAAGCCGAGCAGCCAGAAGCCCAGCCCAGCCGCGTAACGGGGTGCAGTGGCAGCAGCATGACCGGTGCCGCCGTCACCATGTCCGGCGGCGCGCGCGGCTAATCTTTAGAACAGTACGGAGCTCATTATGGATACCCGCCATCGCCCAAAAACTAAGCAAAAAGCCCCGGTCGGGTTGGCTAGCTCTGCCCGAGTAGTCAGCTCGGTGGCAAGCTCGGCGCTCAGTTCGATGAATAACGTACCCAGTTGGCCGCAGCGATTAAGTTTTTGTCCGCCGGGTTTCGCGTTGGATCAGGCCGGTGACTGCGTAAGCACCGTGTGCGAGCCGCAGGCCCATCCCCTGGCCGACTTAGACCAAAACGCACGGTTAGCAGAATACGAGCGTCGAGTGAAAGACCGCTTTGCGGGCATTGTGCCAACGCTCAAACATATTGCGTCCTTGCAGCAAACGGGTGATTTTGCTGAGCGCGCTCAAGCGATTGCCCGCGAGCGAATGGGGTTTGATTTAGATGAATCGGTGCTGGCTAACACCTGGATTGCGCCGCTGGATATGCGCCGGTTGTATGGTCAAAGTGTGTTGCAAACGTTCTGCCAGTTAGCGCAAGAAGAGGTGCGTGAATCGGAGGGCTGTGATGAAACAGAGGCGGCTGTTCGGTTTTTTATTGAGTGCGGTTTTCATGAAGTCAATGTAAGTGCCTGTGCCGATGGTCGGCTGAAAGGATTTATTAATTACATTTTGCGTTTGCCTCAAGAAGCGGTGCCACGGCACCAGTTTTACGCGGGCACCACCTTTGATGTGGAGCTGAATGTTAAGCAGTGGACCACAACCGAGCTGCGCCGCTTTCGGGAAGGGGTGCCCACAACGGCGGATTCAGGCACGCGCTATCTTAAGATTGCCTCCTACCATTTCAGTGGTTCAGACCCGGATCATGAAGGTTGCGCGGCGCACGGCAGTTCAAATGCCAAGGCGATGCAAGCGGCACTCGATCGATTGCAGGCGTTCAGTACGGCGATTGAAAACGGGTTTTGTTGTGGCGCTTCGGTGGCCACACTCTTGATTGGTGTTGATACCGATAACGATTCCATTCGGGTGCATGTGCCTGATGCTAATGGTGAAATTAGCTTAGATTGCTTTATTGACAACAGCGCGCTGTACCAAGAAACCGCCAAGTTAACCAAGCTCGAAGCGCAATGGAAGCTTAATGCGATTGTCGAGGAAACCGTGCGCAATTTTAATCGCACCGTGCCCGAAATTGGTATGCGACGTTTGATTAAGCAATTGCTTACCAACAATTTGTCGCAGATTGATTATGTGTGCGAGTTCCATAACGGGCGCTACGCCGATATTGGTCACGCCGAGCGTTTTATTAGTGTGGGCGATGGGTTTGAAGAAGTGCATTTGCGCAACCTTGCCTATTTTAGCCACATGCAAACCTTAGAAGAAGGCACCGCCGACATGGATGTGGGTATCAAAATCTTCACGCGGTTGAACGTGGCGCAGGGTTTGCCCGTACCCGTGGCGATTCATTACCGCTACGACGATCAGGTGCCGGGCGCCAGAGACCGCGCCGTCGCTCGGTGTCAGCGGGTTAAGGCGGCCATTATGGCGCGCTACCCCGAGCTTGCGCATGACGGGTTATTAATTTGCGGCATGAGCGTTCAGGCGCACACGGCTGGCAGTGCCTTAGAAAAAGTGTCCGATAACGATCAATACAAGCAAGGGCATTAAGGAACACACCATGAAAATTATGCGCGTGGAAAGAACACTGGTTTCGACCAACCGCGTCCGCGAGTTAGGCCATCGCCCCTTACTCGTGGTGAGAGAAAAAGAGGGCGGCATACCGAGTGTGGCCGTTGATGCGATTGGATGTATCCCCGGTGATTGGGTGATTTGTGTGGGCAGTTCCGCCGCGCGTGAGGCGGCGGGTAGCAAAGAATTTCCGAGCGATCTCACCATCGTCGGGATTATCGATCACTGGCAGGAGAGTTGAGATGGAAATCATGCGCGT
>NCFS01000004.1 GCA_002281295.1 Halothiobacillus sp. 35-54-62
CGGGTACCAGATAATCCAAAAGTAATTGCGAAAGAAGCGTTTTTTCGGCTCATAGCGCCGATCAATTAACATGCTGACTGCAAATTGCGCCATGGCAGTCACACCCAGCATAACGCCATTCCACTGCGGGAGTAGGGTATCGACCCGCCAGTTGGGTGCCAGCGGTAAAAAAAGCCCAAGAACATACAGCACAATTAAGAGCAGCATAATGTAAGCCCAAACCACGGAGGCGAGGTATTCAAGGGCAACAGCCCAAAAGCGTCGGCGCCGCCAAATAAATAAATTGCGGCCATGTTTGAGTAGCACCTCAACGCCACCTTACGCCCAGCGCAGGCGTTGTTTCCATAGCCCTTTGAAGGTTTCGGGCATGTAGATGTAGCACAGGGCATCGGGCTCGTAGCGAATATCCCAATGATCCATTTGCAGCCGCCATGAGATGTCGATGTCTTCGGTAATCATCTCCTCAGACCAATACCCCACCCGATGCAAGGCGGTGCGCCGATACCCTACAATCACGCCAGAAACGGTAAATAACCGGCCATACACCCGTTGAGCGCGTTTCATTAGCCCAATAATGGAAGAAAACTCGCCCACCTGGAGTTTGCCCAAGAGCGATGAGCGGTTAAGGATGCGCGGGTTGCCGGTCACCGCGCCCACCCGATTGCCCGAGGCTAGGTGAACCATCATCCATGCCACAGCATTGGGATGCAGCAAGGCATCACCATCAATACAAATCAGAAACTCGTGTTTTGCTGCAATGGCGCCGGCGCGCAAGGCCATGGCCTTGCCTTGGTTGGTGGTGAGGTGCACCACCCGCAAGCGCGGATTGAGTGCCGCGAGCTCATCTAGAATTTCGGCCGTGGCATCCGATGAGCCATCATTAATCGCGATGACTTCAAAATCAGGGTATTGCGTTGCCAGCGCGTAATGGATGGTATCGCGAACATTCTGCTCTTCATTAAAACAGGGGATCAGAATGCTGGCGGGGGGCTGATTGGATATAGCCGGTGGGAAATCGGGGCCCAAATCGTAGCGATTTTCCCAACGCAAGTAATACCAAATGCCGCCAATCATCCACATCCACGCCATAATTAAGGGGTAATAAAAGGCATAACCAAATAAAAACCCCTGCGTGGTCGTGGCACTTAGGGCGAGGACTAAATCGATTTGCGTGATGAAGGTGCCCATTACGGTTTTACCGGATAATAAGGAAACTCATTTAGGCTAATGCCTTCAAAAGTCGGCTTGAACGGGGGGTGGTTGGTGAGAAAATCATCGGGGTAATAAGCTAAATTCACCGCGCCTTGGCGGATCAGGCTTTGCATCCAGTGTTTTAGCGTGTCGCCTTCAATCCACTCATTGGTGCGCCAGTTTTTGGTTTGTAATTCAAAAACCACTTTTTGCAACCCCTCGGGTTTTTGCGCCACCGTGCTGGCCAGTTTGTGTAGCCATTGCGTGGCGGGCTCATCGGTGCCATCCAGATAGGGCATGGCCATTAACGCGATGTGGTCGTACTGGGCAAGGAAGGGGTCGAGCGCTTGGGCAAATCGCGTCTCGCTTGAGGGATCCAGCACTACGCGGGCATACAGGTTGCGGGCAACGCTGAAACGCGTGGACTTATCGACATAAAAAGCTAACTGTTGGCTTACAGCTTGCCCGAAGGCAATTAACGCCTCGGTTTTTTGGCGCGGGGTTAAAGCGTCATTCGGTAGTGGGTTGTTGGTGCCAGGCCAGCGGGCATCGGGGCTTAACGCGCTGGCATCTTCATCTTGAGCTAAATAGGCATCATCGTGAATGAGTAGGCCGTGGATGCCGGTGCAGCTCTTGCCTAAATCAGCATAAATTTGCCCGATAATTTCGAGAGATTCCGGTAAAAATGGGCTTAGCCGCTGATAATCGCGTTCTGCGGGCACAATTTTACCCTCAGGGGTTTTTACTTTAACGGCTAGGCGGGCTTGCAGCGCGGCATCTGGCAACTGATAAGCCAGCATGGGTAGCCAAGCAAATACGCGCACCCCCGCGCGGGTTCTTAATTGCCATGCCACGCGGTTAAATAAATCGGCGCGCACAGGGAGCACACGGTTGGGAAAATAGAGTGCTTTGGGTGTGCCGCTGCCATCGGGATCGGCAAAGGCTTGCAAGTAGACTGTGCGAATGCGCAACGCCTTGATGCGATCCAGCAATTTGCCTAAGTTTTCGTTGGCACGTTTGGGATCGGCATCATAGATGTAATCCATATCCACTTGCACTGCACGCTCAATGCCCGGGCGGTGGGTAATGGATTGCTCGACTTGCGCTTCGATTGAAACAGGTGAGGGGTCGTTCATGACAAGCAAGCGCCCATAAGATTGAGTTTTTTGCGTTTGATTGTCTAAGGCGCGATCGCCCAGACCAAACGAGACAAATAACCCCGCTTCAGTGGCAATGGCTTCAACTTCGCTATTCATCGCGCCATAGGGCCAAACAATGGCGCGTGGTCGCACGCCCACTTCACGTTGAATAATGGCGGCACTGGTATTGAGGTCATCGAGAATCCGGGTATGAAATTCCCGATCGGTTTCATAGCGCTTAAGTGTTGGTAGATATTGCCGCGTAATGGTGGCGGGCTCTACATTCCCTTGCGGGTTCGCCAAAATGCCGTGGTGTTGATCATTGGTGTGTGAGGCAAATTCAACCAACCCAGATGCCTGCATTTCGCGCAGCTGCGCCCAAGTAATAAAGCCCGCTTCACCCATCTCGGAGCCGTTATAGAGCACTTTGCCTGGATCAACGATATTGCCCGATTGCTTGTCTTGGCGTTCATCAATTGCCATGGCGCCAGCGGGGTTAGGCACTTTGCTGATTGCCATGCCCTCGCCTTGGTAGGCCACGCGCTCCCCCCGCTGCACGCGGGTAAGCCAGTCGGTTTCGAGCGCGAATAGGGCGGGGTACTGATACGCTTTAAGGAGAGGAAAGACCTTGCTGTAAATACTGGCCAGCCCATCATCCCAAGAAAGCAGCACGGCGTTATCCGGCAGCGCCACTTTACCCGCGTGCGCATCGAGCACGTGCTGCAATGAAATGGGGTGCCAGTTATTTTGCCTCATCCAGTCAAAAAGAGCGGCAAGCCGCTGGGTGTTGATGGCATAAGGGTCTTTATCGGCAGGGGTTACATCATCGCGCACATCGTGCAGGCACAGGGTAACAAATTGCCCTTTGGGAATTTGCACGGTAATGAGTGATTGCAGCTCGGCGCCCATTGGGCTGGCTTGATCAGAGGCCAGCAAACGGGGTGATAGCGATACTGTGAGGCTTGCCAGTATGGTTTGTAAAAAAGCCCGACGTTCCATTAAAACACTCCTCCAAAACCGACCAAACCATAAACACGGCGTTCGCGCCCGCCGTCATACACATTGCTGCCCCAGCCTATGCCGTAGTGCAAATCCCAGGTGCGGGTGAATTTCCATTTATGTTCATAAAACAAATCAACCACAGGGCTTGCACCAAAGCCTGCTTGCCAGCCATAGCCGGCAGAAGCTTTAAAATATTGCGTGAACGAACGCTCATAATCGCGCCAGGTAATCCATTGGTGCTCAAGGCGCAAGGAGGCGCTTTCGCTGGTGGCCGGGTTAAAGTAGGCACCCCCTGGTTGGCTGTTGCGTTCAGCAAATAAATCCACCCCGCCGGACGTAATGTGGTGGGGGCTTGCAAACAAGCGTTGCGTGAAGCCGGTGGCAAAATCAACCCGTTTATTGCCATCGCTAATCGACAGCAAACTTAAGGCGCCATAGGCCGAGCGCGACTCATTTTGTTGCCAGTTGATTTTGGCATTAACGGATTTGCCCGATAAGCCTGCTGCTTTGGCGCGCAGCGGGGTGTTGATGGAATAAGTGTTGCCGCTTAAGCTGTATTGCCATTGATCATCTAGCCATTGCGACCAGCCCGCACTCACGCCGATGTGTTTGCCGGTGAGCTGATCATTTTGCAGCATGCTCCAAAAGTGCTTGCGATCACCGCGCCACTCGGTGCCGATGCCGAATCGGTTATAACTTAATGGGCCATCTGCATAGCTTGACCAAATATAATGTTGGTCTAAAAAAGCACGCCAGCCCGAATCATTCCAGGCCGAGTTCAAGCGGGTTTGGAGTTCTTGATCTCGGTTGCCTGTTACCGGATTGACATTCGTGGCATTGCCTTGGCTTTTACCCGTGGTGTATTCCGAGGTCATGGACGGGCGCTTGCGATCATGCCATTGCGCTAAGCTTTTTTGAATGCTGGTATCGGTCGGAAAATCTTGATTCAGCGCGGTAATCTCGGATCCCCACAAATTAAATTGCTCTAAATCACGGTGGTTATCGGCCAAATTAATGCGCGTATCTTTGGTTTTTGGCGCGTAGGCTTGGGCGAGCAATGTGGTTTGTAGCGAGCGCGCTGGCCAGCCGCGCCAGCGCTCAAGCGTTGCTTTGGCATTAAGCAAACCACTATTGCGGGGCGCACCGTCAACGAGCAGGCTTAAGCGCGCATACCCCAGCCCTTCATGGTTGCGATAAGCCGCATCCATCGCCCAGAGTTGATCCACATCGAGCCGCTCACTGTTTTGCGCGCCAATTTTTCCGCCAATCCACGTGGGCGTTACCCGATGAATTTGAGTGAGCAGCTTTTCAGCTTTGTTGTACTGCTCGCCATCCAAGTAGGCGTAATACAGCGCAATAAACACCTCAACCTCTGATTTGGGGTTTTCGGCGATTAATTGCTCATAAAGCGCGGCCGCTTTGTAAGGATGGTGTAAGTACAGGTACGCATCGGCCGCCGAATTGCGCACATAGGGAGGGATTTTGGCCAACTCAGCGGCGCTTGCCGTGGCGGGGTGCTGGGGAAGCGATTCATATTCAGCAACGGTTTGCGGCATTAACTCAAGCTTGCGCAACACATAAATTTGATCGTACCGGGTGCGTTGCAACAACACCGTGTCTTGAGTCAGCGCAGCGCCGTTGGCTTGCAGCGTTTTTAAGGTTTCTTTCAATTCTTTAAGCGTGGCCTGCAAGGGAATATCGCGTGTTTTGTATCGGTATAAATCATCCAGCCGGCGACGCTCTTGCACCGCATCACGGATGCGAACGGTGGTGACATCCGCCTTCAAGCGGTTCATAGCATCAGGGGCAAATAAATCCGAATGCTGCGCTGCCAGCGACAAAGCCAAGGCGTTAGAACCGAGGTCTGATAAGGCAAAAACCTGCTCACGCAGCGCTTGCGGATTGTTTGGCACCAATTTAAGCGCCTGTTCGCATAGCGATAACCCCATCGTGGGATTGCCCGCGCGCCGCCAAACATAGGCCATGTTGGCTAAATCAACCGGCTGCAAACCGGCAGCGTTACGATCTGGCAGGGCGGCCAGCGCCACTTTGGGTTTGCCGCTTTCCAAGGTTGCCATGGCGTACAGAATTTGCGCTGGGTACCCCAATGCTTGACGCGAGTTCTCTAACACGGCGCTGGCGCGGACAAATTGCTTTTCATCCCGCAACGCGCGAGCCCAATCTAAAAGCGCGTAGCTGGGCATATCGCGCGGGTTCAGGTTTTGGGTGAGTAAAACAATGCGCGCGTTTTGGCCATTCAACCGCAACAGCACAATTAAATCGGCGGTAATAGAAACATCATCGGGATGGGCTTGATGCAGTTGCTCTAGCTGGCTAATACCCTTTGCAGGTTGACCATTTTTTGCCAAGCTAACCGCCGCTTGCCGTGCTTGGGCAAGTGCGGGTAGCTCTGCTGCGCTCGCGGTGCTGAATGTTAACGCGCTCAGTAAAAACAGGCTAAAAATCATGGGGTTTGATTGGGGCATAACGCGAATCCAGCAGGTGTAACAGACCAAAGGGCAAAAATTTTTTTATAGGCTAGTTGATTTTTCTTAGTTTAACTAGGGTGTGTGACAATTCTTTACAATGAATGTCAAAATAGGACACCACTTAGGGTAAGAAACTGACACTGATCGGACTAGTGGCCTAGTTAAATTTAAAACCGTATTCTCTAAAGCAGCAGTCGTGCCAATTATACGGGGGTGAAATTGTTTTTTTGCCCATAAAAACTATGGTTTTGTTTTTTGTGCGCTAAAAATACAACTTTTGTTGCTTTGTGCGGGCTTTGAGTTTGTGGGTTTGCTTGGTTTTGAATTAAATATTAATGATTTAATTCATGGTGTTGGGATTTGTCGCGTTGCGATTAATGAGCTTTGTTTGTCGTTAGCTTGTTCTTTATTAAGCCGGATTTTTGTTTGGGCAATCGTTTCCCGCGCGGTTAGGGGCGGAGCGCCAAGGCCAAAAAAAACCGCCCCGAAGGGCGGTTAATATCAGCAAACTAAATCGAACGGGTTCGATTAGAACTTATAGGCGTAGCCAACCGTGGCTTCGTACTGCTTCATGCTGATGGATGTGGTTGTGGCTGGTGCTGGGCCAAACATTGCCGGCAGTACATTTGCGCCGCTAACCGTAACCGTTGGGGCGTACATAAAAGCACCGCTAATTTCTTGATGCTTATCAATGGCATAAGAGAAACCGGCGGTGTAATGGTTTTTAGTTACGCCGGGGGCAATGGTATTAAACACAACATCTTGAGAACTAACGGGGTTGGTGCCGTGGTTAAAGCCAACTCGCAATTGTAGCGCTGGGCTAACTTGCCATTGCGCGCCTAATTTGATGACATTGACGTTGCTCCAACCGAAACCTGCTCCATTAGCGCTGCCTAGTAGATCGCCTTGCATAAGGTAGCTAACAGATGGATTGGAGATAGCCTTAACACCTGTGTAGTTAATGCGTTGATAATCTGCGGTTAAAGTCCAAGCGGGTGCAACTTGGAACGCCGCGCCAACAGTCCAAGTGGCTGGAATATCAAACTTGCCACCTTCTGCGAATAACCCTGAGTATTGGCTGAATTTGCTCATAGCCATTTTAGATTGGTAACTACCCGCTAAAGCAAGGGCATCGGTTGCGTGGTATAGAACACCGATTTTACCCCCCCAGCCAGTTGAGCTAGAGGTGCCATTATCCGTCAGGTTTGCGGCATCTGATGAGAAACCACTAAAAGCTTGTAAACCTTTTACTTCAATTGTTTGACGGGCAAATAATAGGCTAGCACCAACCGATAGCTTGCCATTCATGAATGAATGAGCATACGTTGGCGCAATAAAAAGCTGTTGTAAATTAACGCCAGCGGCTCCTGCCTGATAAGTGCCAACACTCTGTCCGCTCAATAATGACTGTGCGGTGCTTGAGAAATCCGTATTCATGCCGCCATTGCCATAAACCGCAATACCAATTGAACTGTCACCAGTGAGTGCATAGCTGGCTGCGAGCTCAGGAATGAAGAAATTTTTGCTGCCGCTATCAGCAGAGGCCGGGATGCCCGTCTGGCTGTAGCCACGTACAGGATGAAACCATGAAATATCAAAGTTAATCTGGGTGCCCGTTTCGGTAATGCCCGCCGGGTTGGTAGCGATAATCATGGCGCTGCCGTTAGGCAGGGCTACGCCACCGCCCCCCATGCCCATGCTTTTAACACCATAGCCATGAGAGAAATAACCATTGGTTGCGTGCGCTGCGCCCGCTGTTAATAAAGTGGCGGCAACGGATGCGGCAATTAGTGAGCGTTTGAAAACCATGTTGATCCTTTCTCCTGTCGATTGTTGTTAGCGGCCTGCGGATAACTTAAATAACCGCAAAGCTACACTTTATTTCTTCCCTGACTTCTCGGGGAAATCCCTGATAACCCTAGAGATTGTGCAGAGATTGCAATTTGCAGGAGGAATGTAACAGAAATACTACATCGGTAAATCCAAGAAATTTAAGGGCGGGGAAGAAAATATTAATTAAATAGCCCGCTGTTTATTAGAAATTGCTAATTTATTTATATTAATGCTACGGAAATCCGTGTTTTTCTATTTTGATTTCATTGGGTTGATTAAGGTTTATTTTCTAAATTAATTTTTTTAATTGAATTAATTAATCATTTATGGCGTGTTTTTATCCTGATTCTGTGGTTTTCGCTGGATTCTTCTTGTTGTTTTTTTGGCACGGCGTGTCGTTTTTATTCGAAATTGAGAGAGGTTTGCAGCACCGCCCTAAATGGCTCCATCAAATAACCCCATCAAAAACATGCGTGGCGGGCCCTGTCATCATCACAGGCTCGCTGGGTTCGCCCCGCCATTCAATGTGCAGTTGCCCGCCCCGCACGTTGATGGTGACCGGCGATAAAAGCACCCCCCGCCGAATGCCGCTCACCGCCGCCGCGCATGCGCCCGTGCCGCAGGCAAGGGTTTCACCGGCGCCTCGCTCAAATACTCGAAGATTAATGGTGTGCGAATCTAAGCGCTGCATAAAGCCTACGTTCGTGCGGTTGGGGAAGCGGGGGTGTTGTTCGATAATCGCCCCCAGCTCGCGCACGGGGGCTGTGTTTATGTCTTTGACATCAATAACAGCATGGGGATTGCCCATCGATACGGCATCAATGGTGAGTGATGATAATCCGGTGGGGTTTTGCGGCAATGCCAGTTCGTAGGCGCTTGAGGCCGCCTCGGCGGTAAAGGGGATCAGCGCGGGGTCGAAAATCGGTGCGCCCATGTTGACGGTCACCCCGCCATCTTCGGTAAGCGAAAGCACAATGCGTCCGCTCGCCGTACCGACAGGGATAATGCGCTCTGCGGTGAGCCCTTTATCAAAAACGAAACGTGCAAAGCAGCGGGCACCATTGCCGCATTGCTCAACTTCGCTGCCATCGGCATTAAAAATACGGTAGGTGAACAGGGTGTCGGCAGTTTTAGGGGGTTCAACCACAAGGAGTTGGTCAAATCCAATGCCAAAATGCCGGTCTGCCCAGAGTTTTATGGTGGCAGGGTTGAGTGCTAGGGGTTGATTGATGGCGTCAATTACCATGAAATCGTTGCCAAGGCCGTGCATTTTTGTAAATTGAATGGGCATGCGGTGTTCTGTTTTTGATTGAGGATTTCTGGATTATCGCCGCCTTCGCGGAGAAATAAAATCGGCTTAATGCAGAATGAAGTTTGAGCATCAGGCGATTGGCGCTGACGAAACCCAATTAGTTCGGGTATACTGCCGCACCAATTTATTCCTTATATATGGATGCTTCTGTGATTTCCCATCTGCGTAACATTGCCATCATCGCCCACGTTGACCACGGTAAAACTACCTTGGTTGACAAGCTCCTGCAACAATCTGGCACCCTAGATGCCCGCACCGATACCGGCGAGCGATTGATGGACTCTAACGCCATTGAAAAAGAACGGGGCATTACCATTTTGGCGAAAAACACCGCCATTCGCTGGACGAGCCCCGCCGGTGAAGAGTATCGCATTAATATTGTTGATACCCCCGGTCACGCCGACTTCGGCGGTGAAGTGGAGCGGGTTTTATCAATGGTGGATTCTGTTCTGCTCTTGGTTGATGCCGTGGATGGCCCGATGCCGCAAACCCGTTTTGTGACACAAAAAGCATTCGAGCACGGTTTAAAACCCATCGTTGTGATTAACAAAATCGACCGCCCCGGCAGCCGCCCGCAGTGGGTGGTTGATCAAGTGTTTGATTTATTTGACCGCTTGGGCGCCACCGATGAGCAGCTCGATTTCCCAATCGTGTACGCCTCGGCGCTCAATGGCTATGCCGGTATGGATGATTCCGTGCGTGAAGGCGATATGACCGCGCTCTATCAAACCATCGTCGATTCAGTAGCGGCGCCAGATGTAGATGCCGAAGGCCCCTTCCAGATGCAGGTTTCAAGCTTGGATTACAACCCGTACATGGGTGTAATGGGTATCGGCAAAATTCAACGCGGCCGGGTTAAAACCAACACGCAAGTTAAAGTGATTGATCGTGAAGGTAATATTCGTTCAGGTCGCATCCTGCAAATCATGGGTTTTTACGGGCTTGAGCGGGTTGAAGTGCCTACGGCGCAAGCCGGTGACATCATCGTGTTCTCAGGGCTTGATCCTTTATTTATTTCCGACACCATTTGCGATCCTGAAAACGTCGAAATGTTGCCGCCGTTGACCGTCGATGAGCCCACCGTGAGCATGTCGTTTAACGTGAATACCTCTCCTTTTGCGGGCAAAGAAGGTAAATATGTTACCAGCCGTCAAATTCGTGATCGTTTAAACAAAGAGCTGCTGCATAACGTGGCCTTGCGGGTTGAAGATACGGAAGAGGGCGATAAATTCCGCGTTTCAGGTCGCGGTGAATTGCATTTGTCTATTTTGATTGAAAACATGCGCCGCGAAGGCTTCGAGCTAGGCGTAGGCCGCCCTGAGGTCATCATCCGTGAAATTGACGGCGTAAAGCAAGAGCCTTACGAGCAGCTTGTGGTGGATATTGAAGAGCAAAACCAAGGCGCGGTCATGGAAAAGCTCGGCATTCGTCGGGGCGAATTGCGCAATATGCAGCCCGATGGCAAAGGTCGCGTGCGTTTGGAATACATTATCCCGTCACGCGGTCTGATTGGCTTTCGTACCGAATTTATGACCGCAACCCAAGGCACTGGCTTATTGTTCTCGGTGTTTGATCATTACGGGGATTACAAGCCCGGTAATGTCGGCCAGCGCATCAATGGCGTGCTGATCGCCAACGAAACCGGTAAGGCGTTGTCGTACGCGCTGTATAACCTGCAAGATCGCGGCAAGATGATGATCGGCCATGGCGATGAAGTGTATGAAGGCCAAGTGGTCGGCATCCACACCCGCGATAACGATTTGACTGTGAACGTGCTCAAAGGCAAAAAACTCACCAACATGCGCGCCTCGGGCACCGATGAAGCACTCACCTTAGTGACGCCCATTCGGTACACCTTAGAGCAAGCCTTGGAATTTATTGATGATGATGAGCTCGTCGAAGTAACCCCGGTATCTATTCGTATCCGTAAAAAGTGGCTCACGGAAATGGATCGCAAACGTTACGGCCGTGGCGATTAATTTAGGTTTTCTCCCGGAATTTGACCATGTTTGAACATCTCTCTCAGCGGCTTGGCGGTTTATTTGATGGCTTGCGCGGCCAAGGCCGCTTAACCGAAGACAACATCAAAGAGGCTTTGCGTGAGGTGCGCATGGCCTTGCTTGAGGCCGATGTTGCCTTGCCGGTGATCCGAGATTTTATTGCGCTGATCAAAGAGCGTGCCGTCGGGGCTGAGGTGTTAAAAAGCCTCAAGCCCGGCCAAGTATTCATTAAAATTGTGAGCGACGAGCTCACCGCGCTGATGGGTGAAGCCAACGCGGCTTTAAATTTAGCCGCTCAACCCCCCGCCATTATATTGATGGCGGGCTTACAAGGGGCGGGTAAAACCACCACGGTAGGTAAGTTGGGGCGCTTGTTGCGCACGCGGGAAAATAAAAAAGTCTTAGTGGTGAGTGCCGATGTGTATCGGCCCGCAGCGATTAAGCAACTGCAAACGGTCGCGCAGCAAGTGGGGGTGGATTTTTTCCCCTCCGAGGTTAATCAGCATCCTTTAGATATCGTGCAGGCGGCACTTAAGCAGGCCCGCACGGGGTTCTATGATGTATTGATTGTGGATACCGCCGGCCGCTTGCATGTCGATGCCGAGATGATGGCAGAAGTGCAGCAGTTGCATGCCGCGCTAAATCCGGTTGAAACCTTGTTTGTGGTTGATGCCATGACCGGGCAAGATGCCGCTAATACCGCTAAAGCATTTAATGAGGTGTTGCCACTAACCGGGGTGATTCTCACCAAGGCGGATGGGGATGCACGCGGGGGCGCCGCCCTTTCGGTGCGCGCCATTACGGGCAAACCCATTAAGTTTATCGGCATGGGCGAAAAGCTTGATGCGCTCGAACCATTTCATCCTGAGCGGATTGCCTCGCGCATTTTGGGCATGGGTGATGTGGTTTCTTTGGTGGAAGAAGCCCATCGCACGGTGGATACCGATAAAGCCAAAGCCTTGGCCGATAAAGTCCGAGCCGGCAAGGGTTTTACCCTAGAAGACATGCGCGATCAATTCGAGCAAATGCAAAATATGGGCGGCATTCATGGCTTAATGGATAAATTGCCCGGCATGGGGCGCTTATCTGCCGATGCCAAGGCCAATATTGAAGACAAAGATGTCCGGCGCATGATTGCCATCATTAACTCGATGACGATTAAAGAGCGGCAGCATCCCGATTTAATCAAAGGCTCGCGGAAAAAACGCATCGCCTTGGGTTCAGGGATGCAGGTGCATGATGTCAATCGTCTGCTCAAACAGCACCGCGATATGAGCGATATGATGAAAAAATTCTCCGGCGGCGGTATGAAAAAAATGATGCGGGCGCTTAAAGGGCGGGTGCCCGGCTTGCCTATGTAGGTTGGAAAAAGTCAATCTGGTTTTGGCATGCGGTACACCTTAAGGTATACTCGCCCGCCTGTTTTGGTTTGCGGTCGGGCTTTAAGGCGCGTCAGGCATAACAATAAATTTGCGAGAGTGGCGGAATTGGTAGACGCACTGGATTTAGGTTCCAGCGCCTCACGGCGTAAGAGTTCGAGTCTCTTCTCTCGCACCACATTTCAATCAAGGCGCTGCCTTGATTTTTTTAGTAAAAATAGTTTGAGGTTGAGTGCTCATGCAGGTTGAATTGCAGTCATCAGAAGGTTTGTTACGTCGTTTGGCGATTCAAATCCCGGGCAATGAGATTGATGTCGAAGTCGAACGCCGAATCAAAGATATGTCGCGTCGCGTCCGGTTGGATGGGTTTCGTCCGGGCAAAGCGCCGTTGCCGGTCGTGCGTCAACGCTATTTAGCCCCTGTGCGGGATGAAGTGGTCGGTGATGTCATGAGCCGTGCCTACCAAGCGGCCGTTGTTGAGCAGAAGTTACGGCCTGCGGGCAACCCGGTGATTGAGTCTGTTACCGGCCAGCCGGGTGAAAACCTCAACTTTGTCGCGGCAATTGAGGTTTATCCTGAATTTGAAATTGGCGATTTAACCGCGCTCGCTATTGAAACCATTTCAGCCGAAGTGACCGATGCGGATGTGGCTGACATGCTTGAAACTTTACGCGCACAAAACGCCAGTTTTGTGGCCGTTAATCGGGCCGCGCAAACCGGCGATCGGGTCACGGTTAATTTTGCCGGCACGGTTGATGGCGAGGCATTTCAGGGCGGCACCGGTGAAGGCATGCAAGTGGTTCTAGGTGAAAAGCGCATGCTCGCTGACTTTGAAGCCGGTTTGGATGGCATTGCAGTGGGCGAAGCCGCCCGCGTATTTGATGTGGCGTTCCCGGACGATTATCCCGTTGAAAATTTAAAAGGCAAAACAGCGCAATTTACGGTGACGGCTACGGCCATTGAAGAAAAAGCCTTGCCTGTTCTTGACGATGAGTTTGCCGGTCGGTTCGGCTCTGCCTCGCTTGCCGAGTTGCAAGCGGATGTGCGCAAAAATATGGCGCGCGAACTCAAGCAAGCGTTAAAACGGCAAGTTAAAGACGCTGTTTTAACCGTCGTTACCGATAGCTTGACCTTCGATGTGCCCAAGGCCTTAGTCGATGAAGAAGCGGTTTCTATGCGCGATAATTTTGTGCGCACGCAGATGCCCAATGCCGATGCGAGCGCTCTGGATGCCAGCTTGTTTAATGAACAGGCCGCCAAACGCGTGAAAATGGGCTTGGTGATTATGGAGATTGTGAAATCGGCCGATCTTAAAGTCGATGATGCCGAGGTTGAAGCATTTATTCAGGAAGTAGCGGCCGCCTATGATGAGCCCGCGCAAGTCGTTGCAACGTATAAAGGCGATCGGGAGATGATGAGCAATGCCCGTACCGTCGTGCTTGAGCAGCAATCGGTGGATTACGTCTTGGCAAAAGCGCAAGTTTCTGTCAAACCGTTGAGCTTTAAAGCGGTCATGAATCCGCAGGCCTAAGCAGCATCAACAGCCAGAATGCACACTTTTGCCTAGATTTAGGTTTTTATGGCGCGATGATTAAAACCGCGCAAACGATTTATGCTCTATTCGCGGTGCGAGAGAGCGGGTTGTTTGCCGGTTTTTTTGTTTTTTGCACAACACACACGTCCTTATAACCGTCTTTTAAGGGGTATTTATGATCTTTGGTTCACAGTCGCAGGCCGGATTATCTCTGCCTGAGCTATCGGCGCTGGTGCCGATGGTCGTTGAGCAAACCTCCCGAGGCGAGCGCGCATACGATATTTACTCACGCTTGCTTAAAGAGCGGGTGATTTTTATTGTGGGCCCCATTGAAGACCACATGGCGAATCTTGTGGTGGCGCAGCTCTTGTTTCTGGAATCTGAAAATCCGGATAAAGATATCCATCTGTACATCAACTCACCCGGCGGGGTCGTAACGGCGGGTATGTCGATTTATGACACCATGCAGTTTATTAAGCCCGATGTATCAACCTTGTGTATCGGTCAAGCGGCCAGCATGGGTTCCTTGTTGCTGGCCGGTGGTGCGGCGGGTAAGCGGTTTGCGTTGCCTAACTCCCGCGTGATGATTCACCAGCCCTTAGGCGGCTTTCAGGGGCAGGCATCGGATATTAAAATCCACGCCGAAGAAATTATTAAATTGCGTCATAGCCTGAATGGTATTTTATCGCACCACACCCAGCAGCCGATGGCCGTGATTGAAAACGATACGGATCGCGATAAGTTTTTATCCGCCGATGAAGCCGTCACGTATGGATTAATTGACTCGGTGCTAACCAAGCGTAGCTAGCGTTTTTTTGAGCGCCTTCGCCCGATTGGGCCGAGGCGATTTACCTTTGTTATCGGTGTGAGGCCAATATCATGGCAAAAAGTACAAAATCTGAACATGAGCTTTCTTGCTCGTTCTGCGGCAAGCCTCAGGAAGAAGTTCGTAAACTCATTGCCGGACCTTCGGTTTATATTTGTGATGAATGCGTCGAGCTCTGTAACGATATTTTGCGCGAAGAAATTACCGCAGCCAAAGATGAAAGCCCAACCCGCCTGCCCACGCCCAAAGAGCTGGTGGCCGCGTTGGATGAGTATGTTATTGGCCAGCCTTTAGCCAAGCGTGCGTTAGCGGTTGCGGTTTATAACCACTACAAGCGATTGAATTTATTCGGCTCGAACCATAAAACGCGCCAAAAAGATGCCGAATCTGAGCCGGTTGAATTATCCAAATCTAATATTTTGCTGATTGGCCCCACCGGGTCAGGTAAAACCCTGCTGGCGCAAACGCTGGCGCGGGTGTTGGATGTGCCGTTTGCCATCGCCGATGCGACCACGTTAACCGAAGCGGGTTATGTGGGTGAAGATGTTGAAAATATTCTGCAAAAACTATTGCAACGCTGTGATTACGATGTTGAAAAGGCGCAGCATGGCATTGTCTATCTTGATGAAATCGACAAAATCACCCGCAAATCCGAAAACCCCTCTATTACGCGAGATGTATCGGGTGAGGGGGTGCAGCAGGCTTTGCTCAAAATGATCGAAGGCACCCTAGCTTCCGTGCCCCCCCAAGGCGGGCGCAAGCATCCCCAGCAAGAGTTTGTGCAGGTTGATACCACTAATATTTTATTTATTTGTGGCGGCGCCTTTGATGGCTTGGATCGGATTATTCGCCAGCGGATGGAAAAGGGGGGCATTGGTTTTTCAGCCGAGCTTAAATCCAAAGATGATCGCCGCGCGACCGATGAACTGCTCACGAAAATTGAATCGGAAGATTTAACCCGTTACGGCTTAATTCCTGAGTTTATTGGTCGATTGCCGGTCATCGCAACCCTAAACGAGCTGGATGAAGAGGCTCTGATGAGAATTCTGGTTGAGCCAAAAAATGCCCTAGCCAAGCAGTATGCCCGCTTATTTGAGATGGAAGGCGTGGAGCTAGACCTTCGGGATGATGCGCTGCGCGAAGTGGCGCGCCAAGCGATTAAGCGCAAAACGGGCGCGCGTGGCCTTCGCACTATTGTTGAGCAAGTGCTGCTTAACACCATGTTTGAAGTGCCTTCCGTTGAGCATTTATCCAAAGTCGTGGTGGATGCGGCGGTCATTCGGGGCGAAACCGAGCCGTTTTTACTCTACGAGCAGCCCGATGCCGTACCCAAAGCAGCATCTGATCAATAAACTCAAAGCAAATAAGGCTTAATTTAACTCCCGCCTCGGCGGGTTTTTTTCGTTTCCTGCGAATTGCCGGCACGGGTGTCTTGAAAATGGCGGGTTTGCCATTAACTATCAACTATGCTCATAACACCCATCCCGATTATCCGCACTTAAACCAGAGGTAACCCCTATGCCCCATCAAGACAGTCCCTCTGCACTCATCGCGGGCGAGCCCCGTACCGTACCGGTTTTGCCCCTGCGCGATGTGGTGGTTTACCCGCACATGGTGATACCGCTGTTTGTCGGCCGGGAAAAATCGGTTGCCGCCTTGGAAGAGGCCATTAAAGGCAACAAGCAGCTGCTGCTCATCGCACAAAAAGATGCCGAACTCGATGATCCGGGTAAAAAAGATCTGCATGCCGTGGGCACGTTAGCGTCTATTTTGCAGCTGCATAAATTGCCCGACGGCACCATCAAAGTGCTGGTCGAGGGGATTGAGCGGGTGAGTTGCCTGCATGTCCATGAGGTCGATAATTATCTGACTGCCGAGGTGCAATCGATTGACACCCCCGCCGAACAGCCCGATCGCGAGCTTGAAGTGGAAGCGCGCACCTTGCTCAATCAGTTCGACGGCTACGTTAAGCTCAATAAAAAAACACCGCCGGAGGTTTTAACCTCGCTGGCGGGGATTGATGACGTCTCGCGTTTGGCCGATACCATTGCCGCGCACATGGCCTTGAGTATCGAAGAGAAGCAAAAAATACTTGAAACCATTGATTTGCACGCCCGTATTGAGCATTTAATGGTGTTGATTGAATCAGAAATAGACACGCTGCAAGTTGAAAAGCGCATTCGCGGTCGCGTGAAGCAACAAATGGAAAAAAGCCAGCGCGAGTACTACCTCAACGAGCAAATGAAGGCCATTCAAAAGGAACTGGGCGAGCTTGAAGAGGGCGGCAGTGATATTGATGAGCTTGAGCGAAAAATTCTCACCGCAGGCATGCCCAAAGAGGCTTTAGATAAAGCCAAGGCGGAGCTCAATAAACTCAAAATGATGTCGCCGATGTCGGCAGAAGCGTCCGTCGTGCGCAACTACCTTGATTGGATAGTGGCCGTGCCGTGGAAAAAACGCAGCAAAATCAAACATGATTTGCCCGCCGCTGAAGCCGTGCTTGAAGCCGATCACTTCGGCCTTGAAAAAGTGAAAGAACGCATTTTGGAATACCTCGCCGTGCAGCAGCGCGTGCGCAAAATGAATGGTCCTATCTTGTGTTTAGTGGGCCCGCCGGGTGTGGGTAAAACCTCGCTTGGTCAATCCATTGCTAAAGCGACGAATCGAAAATTTGGCCGAATCGCTTTAGGGGGTGTGCGCGATGATGCGGAAATTCGTGGCCACCGCCGCACCTATGTGGGGGCGATGCCGGGGCGAATCGTACAAACGCTAACCAAAATAGGATCGCGCAACCCTTTAATTTTGCTCGATGAAATTGACAAAATGGCCTCAGATTTCCGGGGCGACCCGGCTTCCGCCTTGCTTGAGGTGTTGGATCCTGAGCAAAACAAAGCCTTTGCGGATCACTACATGGATTTGGATATTGATTTATCGGAAGTGCTTTTTGTCTGCACGGCCAATAGCTTAAATATTCCCGGCCCCTTGCTTGACCGGATGGAAGTGATTCGGATTGCCGGCTACACCGAAGATGAGAAAACAGAGATTGCCGAGCGGTATTTGCTGCCCAAGCAATTAGAAAACAATGGCTTGAAGGATCAAGAGCTTTCAATTGAAACCTCTGCCGTGCGCGATATGATTCGCTACTACACCCGCGAGGCAGGGGTGCGTAACTTGGAGCGAGAGCTGGCCAAAGTGTCGCGCAAAGTGGTGCGTAAAATTGTTACCCTTGAGCAAAAACCGCCGGTAACGGTTGATGCTGAATCATTACCACAATATTTAGGCGTGCACCGGTTCGATTTTGGGAAAGTTGAGCACCCCGATCAAGTCGGGCAGGTCACCGGGCTGGCTTGGACGGAAGTCGGCGGTGAGTTACTCACCATTGAAGCGGCCACCATGCCAGGCAAAGGCGGGCTTAAATATACCGGCCAATTGGGTGAAGTGATGCAAGAGTCGATTCAAGCGGCGCTCACCGTGGTGCGTGGCCGTGCGGTGGCTTTGGGCATTGACCCCGATTTCAACCAGAAAATCGATATTCACGTGCATGTGCCAGAGGGCGCTACCCCAAAAGATGGCCCTTCAGCGGGGGGGGCTATGTGCACGGCGATCGTGTCAGCCCTGACCGGCATCCCCGTGAAAGCCACCGTGGCGATGACGGGCGAAATTACCTTGCGCGGCGAAGTGTTGCCGATCGGCGGCTTGAAAGAAAAACTCTTGGCCGCGCAGCGGGGCGGGATTACGCTCGTGCTCATTCCGGAGGGGAATCGTAAAGATTTGGTCGAAATTCCAGATAAAGTCAAAGCCAATTTGGATATTCGCCCCGTGCGCTGGATTGATGAAGTGCTTGATTTAGCACTGGTTAGCCCGCCTACGCCCAAACCCATTGAACCGGCATTGATCGCCGTGCGGGATGAGGGTAAACGGGGTGATGAGGTTGCCGCCACCGCGCATTAATAGGGGTTTTGGTTAAACTTTTGACCCGTTAAGCCACCGATCTAACCAATGGGTGGCTTTTTTTTGGTGCGTTTGGGCGTTTGGGCGTAACATCCCGGGCGCAGGGCTTGCGGCCATTACTGGCAATGGTTGACAGCACGCCTCTGAGGCTTGTATAAATGCCGCTGTGCTCTGAGTTTCACGATAGGAACTGTTTGATTATTGAGTGATTCACCGGCAGAATCGTTCGCCTTGATGTCAACGTTCCCCCTTAACTGTATTTACCTCTCTTGAAAAGGATTGCAACACTATGAATAAATCTGAATTGATCGACGCGATGGCGGCAAGCAGTGGCATGAAGAAAACTGAGTGCACAGCTGCGCTGGATGCGTTTATCGAAGCGGTTGGCGGTGCGTTGAAACAAGGTGACCAAGTCACTTTAGTGGGTTTTGGCACATTTTTAGTGCGTGAGCGCGAAGCGCGTACTGGTCGCAATCCCCGTTCAGGCGAAACGATTGAAATTGCAGCCTCACGCCTGCCTTCATTCAAAGCCGGCAAAGGCCTGAAAGACGCGGTGAATTAGTTTTTGAGTTTGGCCTTGTTTGATCCACGCGGTTGCCAGTGCATCGCGCATTAACTTAAGGCGTTATATCAGCAGGGGCGGCAACGTCCCTGTTTTCTTATGGCTCTTTATCTTTTTCTCGCCAGGCGCCAATCAGCGCATCACACGACGATATGCCACTAATTGGCGCCTGGCGTTTAGATTTTGGTTTACCCCTTGGCAACGTACCGGGGTAATTAACAATAAATAACCCGATGCGCGGTTTTGCGCTCGGCGTTATTTTAAGGTGTAATTTTATGTTGATGGATCTGCGCGAACGCATACGGGGCTGGGTCGCCTATGCAATTATTGGCTTAATCAGCGTGCCCTTCGTGCTGTGGGGCGTTGGTGAATATTTTACGGGCGGCAAAAATAAGCCGGTCGCAGAAGTTGATGGTTTACCCATATCTCAGCAAGCCTACGAGCAGGCGGTCAGCCAACAGCGCCAGGCCATTATTCAAAAGTTAGGCGGCAGTGTGTCGGCAGAACTATTGCACAGTTTAAATTTGAATCAGCAAGTGCTCGATCAAATGATTAACGAGCGGGTGCTGAGTGTCTTTGTGCAGCGTGCAGGTTTTAGAACACCCGATAGCGTGGTGGCCGATTTGATTCGCTCGGAGCCTGAATTTAAAACCAACGGCGCGTTCGATATTAAAAAATATGAAGCCTTTGTGGCCGGGCAAAATATGACGGTGCCTGCCTTCGAGGCACGGCTCAAACACGATATGGTGATGCAAACGCTGGAAAACACGATTCGTGAAAGCACCATTGTTACCCCTCAAGAAATTGATCAGTTGGTTCGCCTGCGCGATCAAAGCCGCGAGGTGGGCGTTATTACCCTCGATCGAGCCCGCGTAGCACAACAGGTTGCCGCACCCACGGCGGCCGAAATAGACGCTTATTACACGGCGCATAAGGCCGAGTTTGTGCGCCCTGAACGCGTCAAGCTCAGTTATATCGAGCTATCGCCCCAAACTTTGGCACCCGCCATTCACATAACCGATGCCCAAGTGCAAGCCGCATACGCCGCGTATGAGCAAAAACAGCAGGCTGACATCACCCGCACGGTGCGGCATATTTTAATTGCGCTGCCCAAAGACGCCGATGCGGTGGCTATTGAAGCGGCCAAAAACAAACTTCTCGCCGCGCGCGCCGCTATTTTGAGTGGCAAAATTAGCTTTGCCGATGAAGCGCGTGCCTTATCGGATGATCCCGGCTCCAAAGATAAAGGCGGCGATTTGGGCATTGTTTCACCCGGCGAAATGGTTAAACCCTTTGAAGAAGCGATGGATCAACTCAAAGTGGGTGAGTTAAGCGAGCCTGTGCGGAGCGCCTACGGTTGGCACTTAATTGAAGTCACCAAAGAATCGCATCCGGCCATTCAACCGCTGGCTGACCTACGTGATCAATTAACGGCGACACTGCGCGAGCAGCAAGTCGAAAAAATCTATTACAACGAAGGGGAGAAATTATCGAACGATGTGTATGAACACCCCGACAGCCTGATTCCCTCTGCCGAAGCCTTGGGGCTTAGCGTGCAAACATCCGATTGGATGACTCGGGATAGCGGCACTGGCATCGGTGACAATGAGAAAGTGCGCAAAGCAGCCTTTTCAAAAGAAGTGCTGGAACAAAAGCTCAACAGCAGCCTAATTGAGTTGAGCGCTAACGATTCGGTGGTTATTCGGGTGCATGAACACCAGCCGGCCACCCCATTGAGCTTGGCCGAGGTGACGGCTCAAATTACGACCACGCTCACCAATCAAGCCATTTCCCAAGCCCTGACCGCTGAGGCCAGTAAAATTCGGGGTGCGATTGATACAGGCGCAGAGCCGCAGCAGGCGGCCACCGCTGCCGGTGCCGTTTGGCAGGCGCCCTTATCGGCTCAACGCAGTGCGCCGCAACCTAGCCTTCCGGCCGATGTGTTAGCGGCGGCATTTGCTGTGCCGCCGGTGGCTGCGGGTAAGTTGGCCACTGCCGCCTTACCCTTAGGTGATGGCAACGAGGCGGTGGTGGTTGTGACCTCAATCACCGACGGAGATCCTGCCAAAATCAGCGCCGAGGATAAGCAAAAGTTATCGTCACAGATTGAGCAAGCGGACGCCCAACAAGCCCTAGGTGCTTTGCTGCAAACCTTACGGTCGCAAGCCAAAATTACCATTAATCACGAAGCGGAAAAATCAGCCACGCCGTAAGCACCTTGTGTGCGGCAAGCCCACCTTATTTATTGAGCGGTTTTTTGCATGGCATTACATTGGCAAATTTTTATCGCGCTGGTGGCCGCCTTTGCCCTGGGGGCGGGGCTGGGGCCTGAATTTGCAGGCATCCCCTTATTGGCGCTGTATGAGTTTGTCGGTGGCTTGTTTCTTGATGCGTTAAAAATGCTGATTGTGCCGCTGGTTATGGCGTCCATTATTAGCGGCATGGCAAACCTAGGGCAGGGTGCGCGGGTGGGGCGTATTGCCGGGCGCACGGCGAGCTATTTTTTGGTTTCTACGGGGCTGGCTGTGGCAACGGCCCTGATTTTAATGAACCTGCTGCACCCAGGTATAACCACAGGCCAGCCCTTGAGCCAACAAATGGCCTTGCCCGATTTAGGTGCGGGGCTGAATGCCAAGTTTGCGCAGCATCAACTCAGCGATTTTTTGCAAACGATCCGAGATTTAATTCCCGCCAATGTGATTGCCGCCGCCGCCAATACGCAAATGCTGGGGCTTATTACGTTCTCATTGCTGTTTGGTTTTGCCCTTACCCGAGTGGCTGACCCTGGGCGTGAAACGGTGGTGCGTTTTTGGGCGGGTGTGCAAGATGTCATGATTTTAATTACCCATTGGGTGATGCGCCTAGCACCGATCGGCGTGTTTGCCTTGGTGGCTGGGGTTATTGCAAAAACGGGGCTGGCGCTGATTGTGCCGATGCTGGGTTTTTTTCTGGTGGTAATTATAGGTTTGATTATTCACGCCACCCTCAATCTCTCGGTGTTGTTATGGGCGGCGACCCGGCTCAATCCCCTCGCTATGATGCGGGCGGTGTGGCCGGCTTTGTTGGTGGCTTTTTCGACCAGTTCATCGGCCGGCACCTTGCCGGTGTCCTTAGATGTGGTGGAAAATCGGGCGCGGGTATCCAAACCCATTGCCTCTTTTGTGCTCCCGCTAGGCGCGACCGTTAATATGAATGGGACGGCCTTGTATGAATGCGCGGCGGTGCTGTTTATTGCCCAAGCTTATGGGGTGGATTTATCGCTGGGCACGCAATTGATGATTGTGGTGTTGGCCTTGCTCACGTCGATAGGGGTCGCGGCGGTGCCTTCGGCAAGTTTGGTGGCGATTGCGCTTATTTTGGGGGTGCTGGGCTTGCCCTTGGAGGCGATGGGCTTGCTTTTGATTGTCGATCGGCTGCTGGATATGTTCCGCACGGCCGTTAATGTGTATAGCGATACGGTGGCTGCGGTAATTGTGGCGCATTTGGGCGGCGAGCGCGGCTTGCTTGAGCCTGCGCCCCCGCCGCCATAAAAAACCCCGCCAAGCGGCGGGGTACCTTGGGCAGCCCTTGGCAAGGGCTTTACCGCAAACAGCGCGGCGGGGTTATTTGGGGCATTCCCCCATGCCGGTGATGAAATAGCCGCTATCGACATAAATATTTTCACCGGTAATGCCCGAGGCCAAATCTGAGCATAAAAAGGCAGCCGTATTGCCGACTTGCTCGATGCTCACATTGCGTTTTAAGGGCGAGTTGAGCGCGACATAATCTAAAAAGCCTTTAAATTCACCGATGCCCGAGGCAGCCAAGGTTTTGATGGGGCCGGCTGAAATGGAGTTAACACGAATGCCGCGCCCGCCCAAAGAGCCCGCCAAGTAGCGCACATTGGCCTCAAGTGCGGCTTTGGCAACGCCCATCACGTTATAGTTTGGCATCACGCGCTCGGCGCCTAGGTAGGATAAGGTCACGATTGCCCCTTCATTGCGCAGGCTGCTGCGGCCTGCCTTGGCGAGTGCGGCGAGCGAATAGGCGGATACATCATGCGCCACGCGAAACGCCTCGCGTGACATGCCATCTAAATAATCGCCGGCCAGCGCCTCGCGCGGGGCAAAGGCGATGGAGTGCACGAGAATATCGAAGCCTTCAGGCCAATGTTCGGCGAGCGCGGGGAACAACGCATCAATTTGCTCATCCGAGGTAGCATCGAGCGGTAAATAAATGTTTGAGCCTAATTCGGCGGTGGCCTTTTCAACTTTTTCTTTGAAGCGATCGTTCAAATAGGTGAACGCAAGTTCCGCGCCCTCGCGGTGCATGGCCTCGGCAATCCCCGAAGCAATAGAACGATTATTGGCGATGCCGACGATTAAGGCGCGTTTGCCGCTTAAAAAACCCATATGATATTCCTCACCGTTTTAGAAAATGGCCAACTCATTATGATGACCTCTGTGCGTAGTTTAATTTGAAATGCCCCGCTTTTTGCAAAAAACCCTGACAACCGACCGCAGGCGCCGGCAATTTTTGCAGCATCTGCTGGCCACCGGTGGGCTTGCGGCCAGCGCGTTGTTGTTGCCGCGTGTTGCAATCGCAGAGGGTTTTGCCCAAGCCTTGGGTTATTCCCCAAAATATCCGGCTGATTTTAAGGCATTTAATTATGTAAACCCCGATGCGCCCAAGGGCGGGCAGTTAGCACTCTCGGTATTTGGCAGTTTCGATTCGCTTAATCCCTTCGTATTGAAAGGGATGGCCGGCGCCGGCTTAAATGATTTATGTTTTGAAAGCTTAACCGCACGGGCCTGGGATGAACCCTTTTCCAGCTACGGTTTACTGGCAGATCGCGCCGATTTGGCCGCCGATGGGCAATCAATCACCTTCCGCATCAATGCCAAGGCGCGCTTTTATGATGGTAGCCCTGTCACGGCTGCCGATGTGTTGTTCAGCTTTACAACGCTTATGAGCCCGCAAGCCCATCCGCGTTATCGCATTTACTGGGCCGATATTGCCGGAGCCGAATTAGTGGATGCCGCGCATATTCGCTTTAACTTTAAGCGGGTAAACCCTGAGCTGCATTTAATTATTGGCGAGTTGCCCGTGTTCTCGCAAAAAGCGGTTGCGGGGCGAGATTTTGCGAATTTGTCGCGTGATGCCTTTGTAACCAGCGGGCCTTATCGCGTGGCCAAGGCCGATTACGGCAATACCTTAAGCTATGCGCGCCATGCCGATTACTGGGCGCGCGATTTAGATGTGCGGCGGGGGCAATTCAATTTTGATCGCGTTATTTTCAAATACTACAAAGATGAAACGGTCTCGCTTGAAGCCTTCAAAGCGGGCGAATTTGATGTGTTCTACGAGACGAACTCCAAACGCTGGGCGCGCGACTACACCGGCGCCGCGTTTGCCGATGGGCGGATTATTCGGCGTGAAATAGCGCATCACAACAATGCCGGCATGCAAGGCTTTGGCATGAACACCCGTCGCGCCCTGTTTGCTGATGTGCGGGTGCGCCGCGCACTGGATTTGGCGCTGGATTTTGGCTGGTCCAACACCCACCTCTTTTATGGGCAATACACGCGCTGCGATAGCTATTTTAGTAACAGCGAACTGGCGTGCAGTGGCCTGCCGCAGGGTGCCGAGTTAGCCCTGCTTGAACCCTATCGCGCCCAATTGCCGCAGGCGCTATTCAGCCAGCCCTATCAAGTGCCGGTTGCGAATAATCCCGCCGAGCAGCGAGTAAATTTACTGGCCGCCCGTGATTTACTCAGTGAAGCGGGCTGGACGGTGCGCGATGGCGTGCTCAAAAATGCGCAAAATGCGCCCTTCGCGTTTGAGATTATGCTGGCACAACGCGGCTTTGAACGCATCGTGGCGCCTTATGTCTACAACCTCAAACGACTCGGCATGGATGTAAGCTACCGCACCATTGATGTGTCCTTGTATCAGCGGCGGATGGATCATTTCGATTTCGATATGACCATCGTAGCCTATGGCGCCTCGCAATCGCCCGGCAACGAGCTGCGTGATCGGTTCAGCCGTGCGGCGGCCCAAACCGAAGGATCGAGCAATTACATGGGCGTGGATAGCCCCATCGTCGATGCCCTTATCGATCAGGTGATTTACGCTAAAAATCGCAGTGAGCTCATCACCGCCTGCCACGCACTCGATCGCGTTTTGTTGTGGGGCGAATATTTAGTGCCAAACTGGTACATTGGGGCGCATCGCATGGCATGGTGGAACCGTTTTGGCTTTCACGAACCCCTGCCGTTATATTTCGATGCCTTAACTTGGGTAATGCAAACATGGTGGCAAACACATGAACATCCGCAAAAATTGGCTTAAATGGCTGCTACCGAGCGTGGCTTTAGGGGCGTTGGCCGGCTGCGCCACCCCGCAATACGCCACCCAAACCACCTACCGCGCCCCGTTAAGCCTGCAAGGGCAGAGCTGCGTTGCCAATCAATGTCAGACAAACTTAGCGCAGTGCCAGGCCACCTGCGCTGCAACCCGCGAATCGTGTGTGGCCCATATCGAACCTGCCGCCCAGCAAGCGTACAACGAAGCACAAATTCGCTTCGATGGGGCTTTGCGGCAGTATCAAACCGACCGGCAATTTTATGATCTCGATCGCGCCATGCGATTTAGCCTAATGCAACCCATTTTCGTCCCCGGACGCGGTTGGGTTTATGCGCCGGGTTACTGGGGCTATAGCGGCGGCTTTGGCTACCCCTATGATTCGCCCCCTGAGCCGCCCATGCCGCCAAGCTTGAACGCGATTCGCCAGCACTTAATCACCGAGCGCTGCGATAACGCGCCTTGCCCCTGCCAGCAAAATTACGAGCAATGCTACGTGGGCTGTGGCGGCGGGATTCAAAAATCGGTGGTGTGCATCGCCAATTGTAAAGATTCCGATCCCAAGCCCGCCCCACAAGCCCCCGAATTAGGCGTCCGGCAAACCGTAACGCCGTTGCCGCCCAATTAACCCTTTGGCGTTGAATGCTTTCTTATCTCATTAAACGCATCGCCTTAATGATCCCGACCTTGTTCGGGATTTTGGCCATTTCATTTTTGGTGATTCAATTTGTGCCCGGTGGGCCGGTTGAGCAGTTAGTCGCGCAATTAAAAGGGGGCGCGAATGGCGCCGCTGGGGCGGAGTCTGGCGGGGCGCTTTCCGGTGGGCTGTATCGCGGCGATCATGGGTTAGATGCCAAGCAACTAGCGCAAATTAAAGCGTATTACGGGTTTGATAAACCCGCGTGGCAGCGGTTTGGCGAGATGGTGGGCAATTACCTGAGCTTTAATTTAGGCCAATCGTATTTTTATCAGCGCTCGGTCACCGAGTTGATTTTAGAGAAATTGCCGGTGTCGATCAGCATTGGTTTGTGGACATTTTTCTTAACCTATTTGGTGTCGATTCCGCTCGGGATTGCCAAGGCCGTGCGCGATGGCACGCGCTTTGATGCGGTTACCAGCACCCTTATTTTGGTGGGCTATGCCATTCCGAGCTTTGTGCTGGGCATTGTGCTTATCGTTTTGTTCGGTGGGGGCAGTTTTTGGCAGTGGTTTCCGCTGCGCGGGCTCACTTCCGATAATTTCGCCCAGCTGTCATTGTTTGGAAAAGTGGCCGATTACTTATGGCATTTGGTGCTGCCCGTTACCGCGATGGTGGTGGGCAATTTTGCCGTGATGACGATGCTCACCAAGAACAGCTTTTTAGAAGAAATTCGCAAGCAATATGTGCTCACGGCGCGCGCCAAGGGGTTATCTGAGCGGCGGATTTTATACCGCCATGTGTTTCGTAATGCCTTGATTCCAATTGTGACGGGCTTTCCGGCGGCCTTTTTGGGCGCATTTTTTACGGGCAGTTTATTAATCGAAACCATTTTCTCACTCGATGGTTTGGGGCTTTTATCGTACAACGCGGTCATCCAGCGCGATTATCCGGTGGTATTGGGCACGCTGTATGTGTTCACCCTGATTGGTTTGGTCGGCAAGTTGTTATCTGATTTAGCTTATGTGTGGGTTGATCCGCGCATTAATTTTTCGGCGGTTAATGCGTAATGGCGCTGTCGTCTGTTTTAACGCAAAGCCCGGGGCGGCGAATGTGGGCGCGGTTTGTCGGCCATCGGCGCGGTTATTTTAGTTTATGGATTTTTGGTGTGCTGTTTGTGGTGTCGATGGGGGCAGAACTGCTCGCCAATAATCGCCCTTTGCTCGTGCATTATGCGCAGCATTGGTATTTTCCGCTGTGGCAAAATTATCCCGAAACCGCCTTCGGCGGCGATTTTGCGACCAACGCCGATTACACCGACCCGTATGTAATCGCCAAAATCCGCGAACACGGCTGGTTGCTTCGCGCGCCGATCCCGTTCTCGTTCGATACGATTGATTATTACAACCCCGCACCAAACCCTGCCGCACCCAGCGCGCGCCATTGGCTGGGCACCGATGATCGCGGGCGCGATGTGGCCGCACGGCTCATTTATGGCTTTCGATTATCGGTATTGTTCGGCTTTGCGCTCACCGCCATTGGCCTTGTGATTGGCCTGCTGGCGGGCGCAATTCAGGGGTATTTTGGCGGCAAAGTCGATTTGTTTTTTCAGCGATTCATTGAAGTGTGGGGCTCGTTGCCCGAGCTGTATTTGCTGATTATTTTTGCCTCGATTTTCCAGCCATCGGTGGGGTTGCTGCTTATTTTACTGTCGTTATTTGGCTGGATTGGGTTATCAGATTACGTGCGCGCCGAGTTTTTGAAAGGCCGCAATTTAGAATATGTGCGCGCCGCCCGCGCCTTGGGTGTTTCTAACCCGCGCATTATGTGGCGGCACTTGCTGCCTAATGCCATGACCCCAGTCATCACCTTTTTGCCGTTTCGGGTGTCGGGCTCTATTTTGGCGCTCACCAGCCTTGATTTTTTAGGTTTGGGCGTGCCGCCCTCCACCCCTTCCTTGGGCGAGTTGCTGGCACAAGGCAAAAATAATATTGATGCGTGGTGGTTATCGCTTTCCACGTTTGCGGTGTTGGTGGGCACCTTAATGCTGTTGATTTTTATCGGTGAAGCCTTGCGCGCCGCGTTGGATACCCGCAAAATTTAGCTGTAACTAACTGAATCAAAATTAAATTTTAAGGAAAGCCGCATGACAGGATTGTTCGCCGTGCTCGGCGCGTTAATGGGGTTGGGTGTTGCAGGGTTTGCGGGCCTGGTCGGCGGCGCGGTAACCGGGTTTCTTTTAGGGCGCGTGGCAAAGCTGGCCGATCAAATACGCGCCCTGCGTGAAGATCAGCAATGGCTGCGGGCGCAATTGGCCAGCCGCTCGCCTGAGCAGGCGCCCGAGCAGGCGCCTGAGCAGACGGCTGAGCAGATGGCTGAGCAGACGGCTGAGCAGACGGCTGAGCTGGCGCCTGATGCGGCCTTCAATGCCGCCCGCGTTTTGGAAGATCAACCCGCCCAAGATTCAGCGGGCGAGGTTGCGCCACCCGAAGTGCGCGCAACGTCATCGGCGTTCTATGCCAACCCGCCGCCGCAACCCGTTGATTTACCGAGCCCGCCACCCGCCCAAACGGCGGATGCCCCCTTGGGTTGGCAAGCGCCACCCAAAGCGCAAAATCACTTTGCCGCCCAAGCGTACCGCTTTTTAACCGAAGGCAATGTGGTGGCTAAAATTGGCGTGATCGTGCTGTTTTTCGGGGTTGCTTTTTTACTGAAATATGCCGCCGAGCAGGCGATTTTCCCGATTCAAATGCGGTTGGCCTTGGTCGGTGTGGGCGGTGTCGTCTTGCTGGGGCTGGGGTGGTTTTTGCGCCAACGGCACACCGAATACGCTCTGATTGTGCAAGGCGGCGGCATTGGTGTGCTGTACTTAACGCTGTTTGCTGCCTTTCGCTTATATCACCTGGTGCCCGCAGGCCTGACATTGGGTTTGATGCTTGGGGTTGTGGCCGCCGCCGCCTTATTAGCCCTTGTGCAAAACGCGAAAAGCTTGGCTATTTTAGGGATAACGGGCGGGTTTTTAGCCCCGATTTTGGCGGGCAGCCCTACGGGCAGCCATGTTGATTTATTCAGTTATTACTTGATTTTGGATTTAAGTATTGTGCTCATCGCTTGGCGCAAAGCGTGGCGGGCACTGAATTTGATCGCATTTATTTTCACGTTTGTGATTGGCACGCTGTGGGGCGTGTTGCGTTATCGCCCCGAATGGTTTGCCACGACCGAGCCATTTTTGATTGGTTTTTATCTGATTTTTCTCGCCACCGCGATTTTATTTGCACGCCAGCAAATGGCGGCGGGGCAACGGGATTATGTCCAATCAACCCTTGTTTTCGGGCCGCCGCTGGTGGGGTTTGGCTTGCAAGCGCTGCTGGTTCAGCACTTTGATTATGGCTTGGCGTGGAGTGCGTTTTTGCTTGGCCTATTGTATTTGCTGCTGGCGATTGGGCTCAAATGGGTGCAAGGCTTGCGTTATCGCACGCTCAACGAGGCATTTTTAGCACTCGGGATTGGCTTTGTGACTTTAGCCGTGCCATTTGCCTTTGATGGCCAGTGGACAGCCACCACCTGGGCGCTTGAAGGCGCGGCAATGCTCTGGGTGGGGTTGCGCCAAAATAAACGCGCACCCGTTTGGCTCGGTTTGCTGTTGCAGCTCGGGGCTGGTGTGGCGGTGGGCGATAGCCCCCCAAGCTTTCCGGCTACTTGGCCACTGGTCGATGGCTTTTTTATGAGCGCCGTGGCCATCGCCGGGGCGGGAATGATCTGCGCTTATTTGCTGCGAACGCTGCAACCGATGCGGGGGGTTGCTCGGGTTTTGGTTGGCTGGAGCGCGCTGTGGTGGTATGGCGCGGGTCTGGTGGATTTGCTGGATTTTTATGATTCGATGGCAACGGTTAACCCGCTGATTTTATTTGTGACGTTTTCGTTGATCCTGCTTTTGGCGCTGCGCCTGATGTGGCGCGACTGGCGCGTTTTGGCTTATGCACCCGGGGTTAGCCTCGGGCTTTTATGGCTGCTGGGGGTATTTAGCCTGTTGTTTTTACCCCGCACCTTAATTGGCACCGCTTTTTGGGCCTGGCCACTGGCATTTGCCGTGGTATTTGCAGGTGTGCGCGGGTTAGAGCGTGGTAATAATCCGGTTGCCGGGGCGGGGTGGGTGCTGGGGGCTGGTGTGTGGCTCATCGCTTTATTGCTGCAACCGCAGCTGCTGGCTTGGTTTTGGCCAGATAACGCGGCGGGGTATCGCTCTTTTGCCCTTGCCGATTTTAGTAGTCAGGGCGCTTGGCCCGACTTGGCATGGGGGTTCGCCGCGCTCTTGGTCTTGGCTTGGATGCGTTTTGCCCCCCATTGGCCTTTTGGGCAAAAGTGGGCTTATTGGCCGGTATTTCGTGGATGGGCGGCGGTGGGTTTGATGGCTTTTTTAATGCTGTGGTTGCTGGGTATGCATTTTTTGGGCATCGAAAATAAGGACTACGGGTTGAATTGGGCCTGGCCATTAACCTGGGGTGCCTGGCCGTTATTCAATGGGGTGGATGGGCTGACCGGGCTGATATTCGCCTTGCTGTTGTTTTTGCTGCGCGATGAAACCCTTGCGCTGGCGCCTGCGACTCGGCGCTATGGCTTTTGGGTGCTCGGTTTGCTGGCATTTATTTGGCTTAATGCGATGTTAGCGCGGGGGCTTGCGGTGTTTGCGGGCTTGCCGCTTGGCGATTCTTCGTTTTGGGGATTGGCCACCGTGCAAACTACGTATTCTATTGCGTGGTCGATTTTAGGCTTGGGCTTGATTGTGCTGGCCAGCCGATTAGCACGGCGTTGGTTGTGGCTGGCGGCTGCCCTGCTGCTGGGTGTGGTGGTGCTGAAGCTATTTTTCGTGGATTTATCGGGTTCCGACACGATTGCGCGCATTGTCTCGTTTATGGGGGTGGGGGTTTTGCTGCTGTTGGCGGGTTATGTGGCGCCGATACCGGCCAAGCTGATACCGTCTAAGCCGATACCGTCTAAGAAGGGCGCTAATTCCCCTTAGCCCCGCTTTTTTAAAGGGGCTGTAGGGGCGGGGAGGCTTAGATGGCTGCCAGCGCGTGAACCCGTGCTTGGTGCAGCGCGGTTTTCATGGCGGTGCCCGTGAGCCCTGCGGCCACAAAGGGGGTGGGGGACACCTGCCGCGCCACCTCGGCGGCGGCTTGCACCCGTGCGGCTTGCGGGTAATCGCAGGTTTCAGCGCCTAATCGCCCACGGGCATCGGCATGGCAGGCGAGCAGGGCATCATTCATGCGCTCGGGGCGGCGCAGGCCATCGAGGGATTCGATTAAATCGAGCAGGGTGGCGGGGCGCATGTCGAGCGCTTGGTGCACGCGGCCATGTTGGGCGGTCACGAGCAGGGCGAGTTCTTTTGTGGCTTTGGGTACGCGCAGCCGCTCGCACAGGGCGGTGGCGGGCGCCACGCCGCGCGCTTCGTGGCCGATATGGCGCGGCCATAGATCCGGGGGGGTGAGGGCTTTGCCTAAATCGTGGCACAGCACGGCAAAGCGAATATCGGGGTTTTGCGTGAGGTGTGCGCTGGCGGTTAACGCAAGCAGGGTGTGCCGGCCGCTATCGATTTCTGGGTGGTATTTTTCGGGTTGTGGCACGCCAAATAAGGCATCTACTTCGGGGAATAAAATTTTAAGTGCGCCCACCGCCCGCAGGTGCTCAAAGTAGCGGGCGGGGTGGTTGCAGCTGAGCGCTTTATGGGTTTCTTGCCAAACGCGCTCGGCCGTGAGGCTATTGAGCTCGCCTGTTTCGACCATGGCGCGCATGAGGGCGGCGGTTTCTGGCGCGAGGGTGAAGCCAAAATCGGCCAGCTGGGCGGCAAAGCGGGCAACCCGCAACACGCGCAGCGGATCTTCGCTGAAGGCGGGGCTTACGTGGCGCAAAAGGCGTGCGTCTAAATCGGCTTTGAAGTTGAAGGGGTCAATGAGTTGGCCATCGATGGTTTGCGCCATGGCATTAATGGTTAAGTCGCGGCGCAATAAATCTTGCTCTAAGGTGACATCGGGGGCGGCGAAAAAGGCAAACCCCTGATGGCCAATGCCTGATTTGCGCTCGGTGCGTGCCAGCGCATATTCCTCGCCTGAGTTGGGATGAATAAATACCGGAAAATCATTGCCCACCGGCACAAAGCCACGCGCTTGCATGCGGGCGGGTGTTTCGCCCAGCACCACCCAATCGCGATCGTGCAGCGGGCGACCCAGCAGGCGATCGCGCACGGCGCCCCCCACCACAAAGCAGTTGAGCGCTGAGGGAGTATCGGCCTTCATGGGGCGAGCTCGGGCTTAACGACCAGTTCAGCCAAATAGGCTTGCACTTGGCCGAGCAGGTGGTGAAATTCGGCGGTACGGCAGCCATCGATGGTTTCAAGGGCGTGCAGGGCTTGGTGCGCCATGTCGAGCGCGCTGCCTTGCAGTGCTTGGTTAATGATGAACTGGTTCACCGGGCAGTGTGCCGCTGGGTTTGGCTGATGGGGCGCGGTCGGTGCGCTTAGGGCGGCTTTGGGCGGATGATAGGCGTTGAGCATTTGCCAGTGGGTGGCAATGGCACCCAGTGCCGTGCGAGGCACAGGGGCGGGTTCGGCTTGAAGCGGTGAGTTTAAGAAGGTGCGTATTTGCTCGGGCGGCAGGGGGCGCGCCAGGGCGTAGCCTTGCCCCAGATCGGCACCTAAAATTTGTACCGCTTCGATAAGATCGGGGTATTCCAAGCCTTCGGCCACCACGTCTAAATCAAGCGCGTGGGTCATGTGGATGAGGGCGCCGATAAATTTAATGATGCGCGCCGGGTCATCATAGGCCGAGCGAATGAGGGCTTGGTCGATTTTTACGGTATCAAATGGCAGGTTATTGAGGCGAATCAAACTGCTGTAGCCTGCACCCAAATCATCCATGGCGAGGGTGATACCTAATTGCGCCAAACCCCGCATGTGCTGCGCGGCTTGGTCTATTTCTTGTATCTCGTGGTGTTCGAGCAACTCGAGCGTGAGCCGATGGGCGGGGATTTTATGCTGCTCTAACGCCGTTTTAACCCAGGGGATGCAATCGGGCGAGGCCAAGGCTTCTAGCGGTAAATTGAGTGATAAGCCGAGGCCAGGGTTTGGGCTAGGATTTGGGCTAAAACCCGAGTTATCACTTGGGGTGGCCGTGCGATTAGCCTGATCCCACAGGTTAAGTTGATTTAAGCCTTGCAAAAGCCCTTCACGGAACAGCTGGATGATTTGGCTTTCGTTGAGCCTAGGGATAAATTGGTTTGGCATGATGAGGGTGCCATCGGCCAAAACGAGCCGCGCTAGGGCTTCAACTTTTTCAATGCGACCGGTGCGCAAATCCATTATGGGTTGATAGTAGAACCGGATGCCGTGGTTATAAAACGCTTGGCGCCAATGGTCCAGTTCTTGAATTGAAATATTGATGCTGTGGGTTTGATTAAACTGCTGCCAAGTTTGGCTAACAAAAAACCCCAATTGCTGGCAAAACGCTTGGCGAAACGCCGTTTCAAATTGCCCAGGGTAGCCCCCGTAGAGGGTGAGCACGGCAATAGGACGGCGGTGTTCATCTAAAATGGGCACCCCCATAGAGCTGCGAATGCCGACACTTAAGGCCGCCTCGCGCCAGGGTAAGGCCTCGGGGGTGGTTGAAAAGCTTGCTATGGTTTGCAGTTGCCCTTGGCGAAACGCGCGGGCGGTGGCGCCTTGCATTTCTGGCTGGCCTACGATGATTTTTGGCATGCGCAGCGCGCCGTACTGCTGTTGCATGGCATCAATAAAGGGGTCAATTTGCGCGCCAAAATTGATAATAAATTCGCCATCGGGGTTCGGGGTGCCAATCCAACAGGCTTGAATGCCCGTGCATTGGCACAGCAGGCTGAGCATTTGCTCATTAAATTCTTGCCAGGATAAGGTGTTGCGGCTCAACTTATCCACTTCGCCCAAAAGGGTTTGGTACTGGTTGTTAATCCGTTGTTCGGCCTCGAGCTCCTCTGATAACTCAATCGACAGGCGTTCGGTTAAAACGAGCTCAAGCTTGCTTAAATCTTGCATGCTCAAGCGAAAACGCGCGAGCAACTCATCAAACTGATGTAAGTAAATGGTCATGGCGCGCACAAGCGAGCTGGCCGATACGCCAATTAAGGCATGAACGCGCCCCACGCTGGCGGCTGAAGCGCGGTGCTCGGCTTCGGTGAGTTCGGGTTTTAAAAGCTGAGTTAAATGCTCAGTTTGGCGTTGAATTAAGTGCGCGTATTCACTTTTATTCAGCCAGTTAACAATCACTTGAGCGTCGGGATCGGTCGCGATGAGCTCGGTATAGAAAAAATCGACAAAGCCTGCCACCAAGGCGGGGATGTCTTTTTCAAAGGTTTGGAGTAATACCGCCGCCGCTTCGCCATACGGCAAGATGCGGGCGGGCGATAGGCGGGTTTCATCGCGGGTATCGAGCAGCGCAGTGGCATCATCATTCCAAATATGCCAAGCATTTTTGCGGTTGCGCTTTTTACTTTTAGAAATATAAAGTGCCGCATCGGCATGGCGCAGCAGTTGTTCCGGCTCCACGCCATCTTGCGGGAATAAGGTAACGCCCATGCTGGCTTGAACAATGCTTTTTTGTTTCGGTAAAGCATAGGGCGCGCTCAAGGCTTGGCTTAAGCGATCTAAGGTTTTGTAGAGGTGTTTTTTGCGCTCAATGCCCTCTATAAGCAAGATAAATTCATCTCCGCCTTGTCGCACGGCTAAATCGGCCTCGCGCAGGGCACCCTTAAGCCGTTCTGCGAGCATTTTCAATAAGATATCGCCCACCGCATGACCCCAGCGATCATTGATCGGCTTGAAATCATCTAAATCCAGCATAATCACCGCCAGCGTTTGGCTGTTACGCCGTGCGCGCGCCATGGCTTTGGGGAGTTCTTCGTCTAAAAAACGCCGATTGGCCAACCCCGTTAGGGCATCGTGATAGGCGAGATAAGCGGTTTGTTCGTGCTCATCACTCAGGCGCTGGCGTAAATCAAATTGTGCGAGCGCATTGCCTAAAAGCTCACCTAAGCGATGCAGGGTGTCGCCGAGGATGGGTTCGAGCGCATGCTCGTGTACGGCACCCACCAAGAGCACCGCCCAAGGCCGCTCAAAACGCACGATGGGCATTAAAAAAGTGGTGCATGCCCAGCCCGCTGGGGTGTACTCCGCAAATAAGCGATTGAGCGGCGAGTGGGGGGTGTTGTCAATCGTGGGCGTTGCACTGCGTTGTGCCGCATTAATTTGCGCGCTAAATGCCTGCGTTTGCAGAGAGGTGAGGTGGCTCAATAGCTGCTCGCCCTCACCGCCGCTTGCGATGATGCGCACCGTATCGGGCTGTGCTGCATCGGTTTGCCCGACCCAAGCGTGAACAAATAAGCCCGAGGCCAGAAGCTGGGTGCACACAACCGCGAGCATTTCATGCTCATCGGTCGCGTTAATGAGCACGCCAATTTGCCCCAGTAGCGATTGGAGCAGGGCATGTTGGCGCTCTAAGCGCTCGACGAGCTGCTCGACGTGCAAATGAACGGCAGGAGGCGGGGGCAGGTTGGGGTTAGGGGGCAGGGTCACAATGTGCGGTTTCCGATAAGCTGCGAAAAATGGTTAACCCAAGCGTTGAAAATTATAGTCACGATAATCGAATCTAGGGGTAAATCAAATGTAAAAAAGTGTTAGCGTGGCTCGGTTTTGCTGCCGACCGTGCACGATGAGCGAATCCCCCGAATGAAGTTTTAATTGCGCCAATGAGTAGACCCATGACTGAACCACTAAATGAACAGCCCCTATCGCCCCAAGAAAATCTGCCCGATGAGCATCCGCCCCAAGATAATCCGCCCGATGAGCAGCGCGATGAGCGCACCGAGCTTTTGATTGGCGCATCGGGGTTGGCGCGGTTGCGTGCCGCGCGGGTATTGGTGGCCGGTCTTGGGGGCGTGGGCGGTGCGTGTGCAGAATCTTTGGTGCGCGCGGGGGTGGGGGTGGTGTATCTGCTGGATCACGATCAATTTGGCGCATCGAATTTGAATCGGCAGCTGTTGTGCACGCAAGCGGTACTTGGCCTTGGCAAGGCCAAGGTGGCGGTGGCGCGGTTTGCCGCGATTCGCGATGATGTTAACACCGTGGCGCTGCCGTATTTTTTGCAGGAATCGATGGTGGCAGATTTGCTCGATCAATATCCCCTCGATGCCATTGCCGATTGTATTGATTCGATCGGTGTGAAAGCGGTGTTGCTGGCGCAGGCGCGGGCGCGCGGCATTGCGACGATGACCGCCTTGGGCGCGGGGAATCGGCGGGATGTGCGTGCCATTCGGGTGGGGACATTGGCTGAGGTGCAGGGCTGCGGTTTGGCGCGGGTGCTGCGCACGCGCTTGCGCCGCTTGAATGCTGCGTTAGATTTTCCGGCGGTGTATTCAACCGAGTTACCCCAAAAGCCCGCGCCGCATGTGGCCAATGCGTCGGGTATTCGGCCCCGCGCCGTTAACGGCACGATAAGCTATATGCCCAATGTGTTTGGCCATATGGTGGCGGGGGAAATTATTCGCGGGTTGCTGGAACACCCGCCAGTGGGCGGGGGCTAAAGTGCCGCGTCGCCCTCAAGTAAGTGATGTATTTTAAGCTTTTTGCGTAAGGTGCTGCGGTTGATGCCTAAACATTCAGCCGCGCGCGATTGGTTGTTCTCGCAGCGCGCCATGGCGGTTTCAAGCAAGGGGCGCTCAATTTGCGCAATCACCAACTCGTAGAGATTATTGGGCTGATCGCCTTCTAAGGTTTCCCATAAGGCATCCAGCGCGGCGCGAACGGCGTGTTGAATGGGGTTGTCATCAAAGTTTTGATCGGTATTCACGCACAGCCATCCACTTTGCGTGCCGCTAGATTCCGGGGGTGATGGTGATTTAGGTGTCTGATTCATAGGGGTATTTAGTCAGGTCGGTCGCGTGGTTTGGGGCGTGGCGGCTTGGGTTGCTAACCAGGATTGCTGCTGCTGGGGTAGCGTGAACTGATTAAATACCGCGCGCGCTGCATCATCGAGTGCAAGCGCCTCAGCATACCAGCCCAAATGCTTGCGCGTGATTCGAATTCCTAATGAATCCCCATAATGTTGATAAATTTTTTCAAACTGTTGCTGCACAATCTGGAAGCGCGCCGCCCGGGTGGGGGCGGTGTAGTGGCTTTGCCCCATGAGGTCGGCTTTTAATGCGGCGAAAAGCCAGGGCTGGCCAAAGGCACCCCGCCCAATCATGATGCCGGCAGCGTTTGTGTGGGCTAAAACCGCGCGGGCTTTTTCTGGGGTTTTAATGTCGCCATTGGCGAATACGGGCAGACGCACAGCGGCCACAACTTCGGCGATGGTGTCGTATTCGGCCTCACCCTCGTATTTATCCGCGCGGGTGCGGCCATGCACGGAAAGCAGGGCGAGGCCTGCGTTTTCGGCGATGCGGGCAATGATCGGCGCATTGCGGTTATCTCGATCAGAACCGGTGCGCATTTTCAAAGAAATAGGGCAATCCACCGCCGCCACTAAGGCATCGAGCAGCCTTGCGATGGTATCCGGCTCGGCCATAAGGGCTGAACCGGCGGCTTTTTTACAAACTTTTTTGGCCGGGCAACCAAGATTTAAATCAATGAGTTGCGCGCCTTGAGCCACGGCGCTGCGGGCGGCTAGGGCCAGTTCTGCCGGATCGTTGCCCAAAAGCTGCACCGCGCGGGGCTCGGGATCGGTCGAATCGATTTGGCGCAGGCGACTTTTGGCGCTGTCTTGTAATTCGGGCTTGGCGCTCATCATTTCGGTGATGACTAAGCCTGCGCCGAACGCATGGCACAGTTGCCGAAAGGGGCGATCGGATACGCCCGCCATAGGTGCGAGTGCTATGGGCGTATCAATGCAGACGGCCTGCCCCGCCCGCCCGAGCAGGGTGATGGGGGCTAAGGGCGTGGTGGCAAGTGGCGTGGCGGGCATTAGTCCAACCAATCGATGGGCTGGTGGGCGGGGTCCCGGTGGAACTGCAGCAAGCGTCGAAACACGTTGGGGTCTTTGGCATAGGTAAGTTCGCCCGCCCGGGGAAAGCACTGATCTTTTAGCCGCGATAACCAAAATCGTAAGGCGGCGGCACGCAGCAAAAGCGGCCAAGCGGCGCGTTCATCTAGGTTAAGTGCCCGCACGGATTGATAGCCGTGAATGAGGGCTTGGGCTCGGGCGTGATTGAGGTGGTGGTTATCATCAAGGCACCAATCGTTGAGGGTGACGGCTAAATCGTAGGCGAGGGCATCGTTGCAGGCGTAGTAGAAATCAATAATGCCGCTGAGTTGGCCGTGTTCAAATAAGGCGTTATCGCGGAATAAATCGGCGTGAATGGCGCCTTGTGGCAAGTGGCTGCGGGGGCTTGCGACTTGAGCGGCCAGTTCATCGGTTAATAACGCGGCATCTTCAGGTGTGAGGTGGGGGGCTAGTTGTGTTTGGGTTTCAAGCGCCCAAGGCAGGGCGCGATCGGGCGCGCGGTGCCCGCTAAAATTAATGCTTACCGTGTGCATTTTCCCCAAAGCGGCGCCCATTAATCGACAGGTTTCAACGCTTGGGGTTTCAAGGGAGTGCCCGCTAAGGCGCGCGACCAGCGCCGCAGGCTTGCCGTTAAGCACGTTTAAGTACGCGCCATCTCGAGCGCAGCGCGGGTGGGCGGTAGGAATGCCGTGCTCGGCTAGGTAGGCCATTAAATCTAAAAAATAGGGCAGTTCTTCGGGCTGGTGGTGCTCAAATAATGTCAGCACGAATTGCGCTTGATCGGTTGTTACAAAATAATTGGTGTTCTCGATGCCTGCGGCAATGCCCGTAAAAGATTGCAGGGTGCCGCAATCAAAGGATTTTAAAAATTCAATCAGCTGGTGTTCGTGCACGGGGGTAAAAACCGACATGGGGTTTGTTCCGATTTCAAAAAATATCAAGGGGCAGCGGTAGGCAAGCACTCGGTGAATCAGTGCCCTGCACGCGGCGGTTATAAGTCGAGTAGTTTCTTTTGCTCTTCTGCCGTGGCGCCCAAATCTCGGTTACGGTAGAAGTCAAAAATGGTATCCAGCACGGTTTGGGGTTCATCGCACAGTGTAATTAAATCCATGTCGGTGGCGCTGATGGTGCCGGCGGGCAGCAAGGTGTCGGTAAACCAGTGCAATAACCCTTGCCAAAACGCGGTACCCACTAAAATAATCGGGATGCGCCGAGATTTGCCGGTTTGCACGAGCGTTAAAATTTCAGCCATTTCATCTAAGGTGCCAAAGCCGCCGGGCATCACGACATAAGCCGAGGCATGTTTAACAAACATGACCTTGCGGGCAAAAAAGTGTTGAAAATGCAGGGAAATATCTTGGTAGGGATTATCGTGCTGCTCGTGCGGGAGTGTGATGTTTAGCCCCACGCTCGGCGCGCCGCCTTCTTTGGCGCCTTTGTTGGCGGCCTCCATAATGCCAGGCCCACCGCCGGAGATAACCGCAAAGCCGCCATCTGAGAGCAGGCGGGCAATTTCAACGGTCATTACATAATGCGGGTGATCGGGCGCAAAGCGGGCCGAGCCAAAAATCGTGACGGCAGGCTCAATGCTGGCCAAGGTTTCGTAGCCTTGGACGAACTCGGCCATAATCTGAAAAATTTTCCAAGATTCATGGCTCAAGCGCTCGCTTTTATCGAGGCGGGAGGGGTGGTTGGGGATTTTTGGGCTCATGCGTGGGCTGTGCGTCTTAAAAGGTAATAAATAAAAGGTAATAAGTAAAAGGTAATGAACAAGGGGTGCCGAGGAGCAGGGTTTGCGCGCTATGGGGCGCTTGCTTTAAGCCCCTTTCAAATGGCTTGTGGCATAGTACCGACCTTCTCGCCAAATTTCGATGTTGCCATGAATGATTTATTTGCCATTGCCCCCCCAGCGCCCGCTGCCGCTACCGATTTGCCGCTAATTTTAGTGGATGGCAGCTCGTTTCTATTTCGGGCGTTTCATGCGTTGCCGCCTTTAACCGCGCCCGATGGCACGCCGACGGGCGCCATTCACGGGGTGGTGAATATGCTCTTAAAGCTCAAGCGAGAAGAACACCCGACCCATATGGCGGTGGTGTTTGATGCGCCGGGTCCTACCTTCCGCGATGAAATGTATCCCGACTATAAAGCCCAGCGCCCGCCGTTGCCCGATGATTTGCGGGTGCAAATAGCCCCGGTTCATGAGTTGGTGCAAGCCTTGGGCTTTCCTTTTTTGTGCATTTCAGGGGTTGAGGCCGATGATGTAATTGGCACGCTGATGCATCAAGCGCGGCTTGCCGGCGCGCCGGTTTTGGTGGCCACGGCCGATAAAGATTTTGCCCAATTGGTAACAGAACATATTCGCCTCGTAAATACCATGACGAACACGGTGTGGGATGACGCAGCGATTGCAGCGAAATATGGCATCACCGCCGCGCAATTTATTGATTATTTAACCTTAGTGGGCGATAACGCGGATAACATTCCCGGCGTGCCCGGCTGTGGGGCAAAAACCGCCGCTAAATGGTTAAATCAATGGGGCACGCTCGATAATCTCATCGCGCATGCCGATGAAATTAAAGGCAAAGTGGGTGAATCTTTGCGCGCTTCGCTGGCATTTTTACCCATGGCGCGCGCACTGGTCACTATTCGCACCGATTGTGATTTGCAGGTTAAAGCCGCCGATTTGGTGCTGCAGGCACCGGATGTCGAAAAGGTTGTCGCGCTGGCAGAGCGGTATGGGCTGAACACCTTGCGCCGCCAATTTGGCGAGCCTGCCATAAAGCCTCAGCCGAGCGTGTCGGCACCGCCTGCCGAGGCTGATTTGGGCAGTGAGCCCCCGCCATTCACACCCAGCGGTGAATTGGCATTGAATGCGGCCACCGCCTACGACACCGTGCTCACGCTTGCGGATTGGGCGCGCTGGCAGGCAAAAATTTTAGCAGCGGATCTTGTCGCCTTTGATACCGAAACCGATGGGCTCGATTTATTCACGGCGCGCATTGTGGGGATTTGTGTGGCGGTTACCCCGGGTGAAGCGGCCTATATTCCGTTCACGCATGATTACCCGGATGCGCCCGATCAATTAAACCGCGAGATGGTGCTGGCGGCATTAAAGCCTTGGTTAGAAGATGCGATGCGTCCTAAAATTTTGCAAAACGCCAAATTTGATACCCACATTCTGGCCAACCACGGCATCACCTTGCGGGGCGCGCAGTTCGATACCATGCTCGAATCGTATGTGCTGGATTCCACCGCCACGCGCCACGATATGGATTCGCTCGCGGCCAAATATTTAGGCCGAACCACCATCACCTTTGAAGACATTGCGGGCAAAGGCGCCAAAATGTTGCGATTTAATCAAATTGCCTTAGCGCAAGCGGCGCCTTATGCGGCTGAAGATGCGGATGTAACCCTGCAACTGCATGAGCGGTTGTGGGCGCGTTTGCAATCCGCCCCCCCATTGGCCGAGGTGTACACCACCATTGAGCAACCGCTAATTGAAGTGCTGGTGGCGATGGAGCGCGCCGGCGTGCGGGTAGACCCCGCCGTGCTCGCCATTCAAGGCGGGGCGATTGCCGAACGGATTGCGGCGGTAGAGCAAGCGGCCTACACGGCGGCGGGCAAACCCTTTAATTTAGGCTCAACCAAGCAGCTTAAAGAAATACTGTTCGATGAGTTAAAGCTGCCCGTGGGTAAAAAAACCCCGAAAGGCGAGCCTTCCACCGATGAAGAGGCGCTGAGTGACTTAGCCGATAGCCACCCGCTGCCCGCCTTGATTTTAGATTATCGGGGTTTAAGTAAGCTTAAATCCACCTACATTGACCGCCTGCCTGAAGACATTCACCCCCAAACCGGGCGCGTTCACAGTGCATTTCATCAAGCGGTAACGGCCACGGGGCGCTTATCGTCGTCTAACCCGAATTTGCAAAACATTCCCATTCGCAGCGAAGAGGGGCGGCGCATTCGGCAAGCCTTTGTGGCCGAGGCAGGGCATGTGCTCATCGCCGCCGATTACTCGCAAATTGAGCTGCGGATTATGGCTCATCTCTCCGGCGACGCGCGGCTATGTGCCGCCTTTGAACACGGGGAAGATGTGCACCGCGCCACCGCTGCCGAGGTGTTTGCGGTGGCGCCTGCAAAGGTAAGCGATAATCAGCGGCGCGCAGCCAAAGCGATTAATTTCGGTTTAATCTACGGCATGTCGGCCTTTGGCTTGGCAAAGCAGCTCGGGGTTGGGCGGGGCGAGGCGCAAGCCTATATTGATTTGTATTTTGCACGCTACCCCGGTGTGGCGGCATATATGGAACGGATGCGTCAATTAGCCCGCGCGCAGGGTTATGTTGAAACGGTGTTTGGGCGGCGGTTGTATTTGCCCGAAATCCATAGCCGCAATGGGCAGCGCCGCCAATATGCCGAGCGCACCGCCATTAATGCGCCCATGCAAGGCACGGCTGCCGATTTAATTAAAATTGCGATGATTCGCCTGCACGCGCGGCTGGTGGTGACGGGGCAGGCGCGGATGATTTTGCAAGTACACGATGAGCTGATTTTTGAGGTGCCCGAGCCGAGCGCCACCGATTTAGCTTGGGTCATTCAACATGAAATGCAACAGGCCGCCAAGCTGAATGTGCCGTTGGAGGTTGGGGTGGGCATGGGCGCAAGCTGGGCGCAAGCCCACTGAGGGCGGTGGTTTGCTCTATTGTTATTTCCTATTGATCCGGCCAGTTTTCTCCATAATTGCCCGCTAAGTCATCGGGTGCGCCCTGCGCACCATTCGGCCCATCGGTGCGCAGGGCGCACCTTACGGTTTCATAGATTATTCGTGCCGAATCAATAAAGGCCTATTTTTTCGGTTGCATTAAATCCGGCACATCATAAGTGTGCGGGGTGCCTTCCATAAACAGGCCATCCCAGTAATCTTCATTGTGCGCGGGATCGAACACAAAGCCTTGAATATCCATGCGTACATCGAATTTTTTGAGTTGAATTAATTGCGCCTGAGTTTCAACCCCTTCAATCACAATCGCCAATTCAAGTGACTGCGCCATGGCCAGAATCGAGGTAATTAACTTGCGCGAGTCTTGATTGTCACTAATTAAATCGACAAACTTTTTATCAATTTTTATTTTAGAAATAGGCAATTGGCTTAAATAAGCCAAAGATGAATAACCGGTGCCAAAATCATCAATGGCAATGGTAAAGCCTTGCATGGCCAGGCGGTGCAATTGGCCGGCCATTAAACTTGGATCACTGCCAAAGCTGCTTTCCGTGATTTCTAAGGTAATCAGGGATAAGGGCAGGCCGGCTGCTTTGGCAATATCCACCAAGCGCTCATCAATTTTGTCGATGAGCAGCAACTTTGGCGGCAAATTGAGTGACAGATGATAGGTTTCATGGGTTTGGCGCTGCCATTCCCGAATGTGTTTACAGCCCTCGGCAAAGGCAAATTCTGTAAAGCGCACGATGAGTTCCGATTCTTCAGCCAGCGGGATAAATTCAGAGGGAGATATCCACTCGCCCCCGTGGCGCCAGCGCATTAGCACCTCAAAACCCACGATGTTGCCATTGGTGAGCGAGACTTGGGGTTGGTAGGCTAGGCGGAGCTCTCGGTTGCCCAAGGCTTTTTCAAGTGCCTGCTTGAGCGTGAACCGGCGTTTGGCGCGGTTTTGAATTTGCGTGCTGTGGGTAAAGAGCTGATCGCCGCCCTGCGATTTGGCCATCGACAGCCCTATATCATTGCTTTTAAGTAAATCGTCAAGGGTATCGCCATCGGTGGGGTAGAGGCTGATACTGGCGCTGGCTTTGAGTTGAATTTGGTATTCCATAATGTGGATGGGCTGTGAGATGAGCGTTAAGGCCTGCTGCGCCAGCTGGCGGGTTTGGGCTTCTAGCTTATCGGGCGATTCCGGTGCGATGACGTAAAACGCAAATTCATCACCGCCCACACGCGCGAGGGTGCCCTGTAATCCGGCAAGTGGGGTGAGGCGCGCGCCAATTTCTTTTAACACCTGATCGCCGTCTCGATGCCCAAGGGCATCATTGACCGAGCGGAAATTATCGAGGCCGATCATGATGAGGCCGAACGCCCCACTGGGGTTGTTTTGAATGCGTTTTTGCCCCGCCGCCGTAAAATAGTGCCGGTTAAACAAGCCGGTGACGGGGTCTTGCTCGGCCAAAAATTTCATTTCGGCTTCACGGGCGCGGATTTCGGTATGGTCACTTAAGACAAAAATCACATGGCCTTTGCCTTCGCGGGCTTCACCCATAAGCTTGATGGAAATAAGCGCCGTGATGGGGGCAAACCGTTCGGCCTGATAGGTTACCTCGCCCGACCAATAACCCTGTTCGAGCACTTGGTTCCAAAGCGGTTCGATGACAATAAAATCTTTGCCGAGTAAAAATTGCAGCAAAGGTTGGCTGGCCAGTTGTTTCTCATTGCAATGCAGTAATTCGAGTGCGGCGGTATTGGCGCGGGTGACATGGCCTGTGATGTCGGTGAGCAGCACGGCCTCTTGCACATTTTCAAATACCGATGCGGCTAAGGTGAGTTGCTTTTCGACCTTGCGACGGCTTAGGGTTTCCGCATCGTATTTTTTAAGAATGGTTTTTAATTGCTCGCGTGAATCCGACAAGGTGATGAGCGCGGTTCGATAATGTTGCACGGCGCGCGCGAGGCGACCAATTTGATCGTGCCGCTTTTGCTGTGGCAGGGCGGTGGTGGCTTCGCCTTCAATTAATCGATCAGTTATATCGGCTAATTGCTTGATTTGATAATTAAAATACCATAGAGCCGTGACCATTAAGCCAATTTGCAACACAATAAAGAGCACGAGCAAGGTTTGGTATTGCTGGCTTAAGCTCGCGGTCGAACCGCGCAGCATTTGCATGGTGTTTTCAAGATTTTGATTGGCTGAATCAATCAGGGCGCCGAAATCTTCCACCATGATTCGGCTGCGCTCTGATCTTAAGTGATCTTGCAGGGTTCTGACTTCTTGCGGTGAGGCAGCGGCTGTTTTGGCCGCCGCTTGAATCATGGCTTGGGCTTGGGCATCAATGCTGCTGGCCAGTTGATTAATTTTTCCACCGGCCGATTCGCGCAAATTGGCCAAGGCAATATCGGTACGAATGGCTGCGGCCAATTGCTGGAGCGCCAGCACTTGATCGCGCACGTCAATTCGCTGGCCGGGTGCAAAATTATTTGTGATTTGCTCGATCTGATTACTGGTTTGTGCGAAGGCTTTGCGCAAGGTCTCGATGGTTTTACTGGATTCGACAAACCCCGTGCTGGCGCGCTGAAAGGTTTGATAATTGGTATTGGCTAGGCTGTTGAGATAAAAAACCAAGCCTAAAGAGAGCGTGATTTGCAACCCGAGGAAGAGTAAAAATTGTAGGGATAGCGGTACGATTCGCATAACCAAGACATCCTTTTTAGGTTAACGATAAATCCATGGGGTGCCCTTAATTTTATTGGGCATCAACGGGCTGCGGGTGAGTTTGGCGCAGACCGCGTTTTGAGTAAAGCGGCGATTGCATTGGCTAAGGCTAATCGCTGCAAGGTGGGGTAGGGGCTGCGGGTGCCGTGGCCCCACACCACATTAGGCCAGGCCGCATCGTGCATGTGCCGCGCCACGCAATGAATATGCAGTTGATCAACCTGGTTGCCGATGGTGGCAAGGTTGATTTTTCGAGGTTTAAACAGGGTGTTCATTGCCGTGCTAACGAGTTGAATTTCATCAAGAATTTGATGCTGCATGGCGGCGGGCACATCCAGCCATTGCGTTAAACCGGCCTGACGTGGCATGAGCAATACCCAAGGAAAGCGCTGATCGTCGAGCAAGCGGATGGCGCAAATGGGCAGATGGATGATGGGGACGGAATCGGCCAAGAGCTGCGGGTGAATTTGCCACGCCTGATCGCTTGGGTTGGGTTGGGCAGATGGGGTCATGGTGTGGCAGGTCCTGGTTTTGAGGCGGGGGCCGATGCGGTGGCTTGTAGGCCGGCTTTGGGCAGCATCGACGCGGGCAGTTGTAATTCAAGATCTACCCGCCGATTTTCGGCGCGCCCTATGGGCGTATCGTTTGAGGCAATGGGCTGGGTATCGGCAAAGCCAATGGCAGAGAGCCGATTAGGCTGTACGCCGTGGCTGATGAGTTGTTGAACCACGGCTGCGGCACGGCCGGCTGAAAGCTCCCAATTGGAGGGAAATTGCGCGGTATGAATTGGGCGGTCATCGGTGTGCCCTTGAACCGCGATGGGGTAATTTCCCGCTTTGAGGCGATCGGCGAGGCGATTTAATAAGCCTTGGCCAGCGGGCGATAAATCGGAATTGCCAGAGCTAAACAGGATGTTGTCTTTTACCCGCAGATTAACTCGGCCTTTAACAACCGACACATCCACATCCTTACCCAGCCCCGAAAACAGGGCATTGGCTTGAGTTTGCGTGGCATCGTCGGTGGCCGGTGGGTTGGCGGTGGGTTCTTCGGGTGTGTTTGGGGGCTGTGTGCCCGCTGAACCAATTAACGCATTGCTCGCTTGGGGGATGTTGCCTTGGGTGGGGTTTTGCCCGGGTGAAGTTTGCGTGGTTGCCATGGGGCCGGTTTGCGGGGTGGGGGTGCTATCGACCTTTTGCGCCTCTTGCGTGCTACCGCTGCTGGCGGGCAGTTGGGGGCTATTGTCTCGGCTTTGGTACGCATAGGCGGCCAGCATCACAAACATGGCCATCAGCAAGGTCATTAAATCAGCTAGGGTGACGAGCCATAAATATTGGTCGTCTTCTCGATCGGGCGGATTTTCATCCCAGCCCTCGTGCCAGGGCCGTGCGAAGGCGGCTTTTTGTTCAGCCAAACGCAACTCGGTTTCGATCTGCTGGCGCGCCAGTTCATCGCTGATCGGCGGGGTTGGGCTTGTGTGGGGCGCTTGTGTGGGCATGAGGTGCGGCGGTGTGTTCAGCGTGCGCGGGGGGAGGCCGCGCCGCGTTTGGCCGGTTGGGCGGCGACCTCGCGCAGCTCGTCCTCACTTTGGGCGAGGAAGGATTGCAGGGTTTCTCGGATGAAGGCCGGTGAGCGTTGCTGCTGCATGAGCATGACGCCCTCAACCATCATATTCATGACCATGACGCGCTGCTCGGTGCGGCGCTCAAGTTTTAGGGCAATGGGTTTAAACACCAGGTTAGCCAGTAAAATGCCATAAAGTGTGGCCACCAGCGCAAGCGCCATGCTGCCGCCAATTTCGGTAAAGTGCGCCGCATCCATCGCGTGCATCATATTAATTAAACCGAGCAGGGTGCCGAGCAAACCAAACGCGGGGGCAAAGGAGGACATGGTGCGAAAAATTTGTGCCTCGGCGCGCTCGCGGGCGCGCATTCGGCCGATGCGCCACTGTAGGAGCGTCATGATGTCTTGATTGCTGGCACCATCCAGCACCATTTGCATGCCACTGCGTAAAAACGGGTTTTTGATGCGGTTCAGTTTTTCATCCGCGCGGTTAATTTCGCCTTGGAATTTGAGCTTGGCAACATCGACCAGCTCAGCAATATCACGCTCTGCATAGAGCCGCTCATTGCGCAGCACGATGCTAAACACCCGAAAAACGCGCAATACTTCATGCAGCGGGTAGCTCACCAACGTGGCCGCCAAGGTGCCGCCCAGTACCAAGAGCAAGCCGGGCAAGTTAACAAAATCGCCGATATGGTTCGATTCCAGCAAAATGGCACCGATAATAATGCCAAAGCCGCCGATCATGCCGATAAGGGTTGAAGGATTCAATGCGTGGCCTCTGACGTGTGTTGGTTTGTGGTTATCGGCAGAATACAAGATTTATTGAATCGGGTTTTAATTCATCGGTGCGTGCCCCGCGCGGCAAACGCAGGGGAACGGAGGGGGCATGATTGATACCCATTGTCATTTAGAGGATTTGCTGGCGTTTTATCCGTTGGAACAGGTGCTTTCTTGCGCCAAGCAGGCGGGGGTGGGCGGGCTTATTGCCGTGGGGGTGGCGCCATCGCGCTGGCTCGCGCAAAAAATGGCCGCACAGCAGGCGCGCGCGCTGGGCGATGCGCCGCGTTTTTCGCTGGGCTTGGCTTATGGTATCCACCCGTGGTGGGCGGATGCGGTGGCGCCAGCCTTGGGGCTGGCGGCTTTAGCGCGCTGGCTGGCTCAAGAACGGGCCGATACGCTGGCTGTGGGCGAAATCGGGCTGGATTTTGCACCCAACATGCCGCCGATGGCGCGGCAGATGGCATTGTTTGAAGGGCAAGTTGCCCTCGCCGTCGCGCAGGCGTTGCCGGTGATTCTGCACGAGCGAAAATCGGCAGATGTGCTGCTTAAAGTAATTCGCCAAACCGCCGGTTTGCGTGGGGTGGTGCATGGTTTTGTGGGCTCGCGCCAGCAGGCTGAAGCGTTCATTGCGCAGGGGTTTTATTTGGGTGTGGGGGCTGCCATCACCCATCCCCGAGCCACACGGCTGCGTGCTATGTTGGCCGCGTTGCCGGTTGACTATTTGCTTTTGGAATCGGATGCGCCGAATCAGCCGGGGGCGCGACATAAAAATGCGCCCAATGAACCGGCGTTTATCGGTGAGCAGTTGGCTGTTTTGGCCGAGATACGGGGCGATGAGCCCGATGCGCTTGGCCGCCAACTGGATGCCAATGCGATTGCTTTATTTGGCTGCGGTTTAGCCCAGTCGGTCAATCACGGCCCAAGCTGAGTGGTTGTGAATGGATTCAAAATTTTCAACGGTGACCCGATAGCCATCAATCCCGGCGTAGGTGGCGAGGGTGCCGGCGACATCGCGGATCATGTCTTCAACAAATTTAGGATGATCGAAGGCGTATTCGGTAATAAATTTCTCATCGGGGCGTTTGAGCAAGCCCCAGAGCGCGCAAGAGCCTTGATCTTCAATAGCGCGGATTAAATCGCGAATCGAGAGGGCGCTATCGGTTACGCGCACGGTTACGCTAACGTGCGAGCGCTGATTGTGCGCGCCATAGGCTGAAATTTCTTTAGAGCAAGGGCACAAGCTTGTAACCGGAACCACAAGCGCCAGCCGCGTTTCGCTGTGGCCTTGGGCGTTTAGCTGGCTTATCAAGCTCAGCTGATAATCCATGAGGGCTTTTTGGCCGGAAACGGGGGCCGCTTTTTCCACAAAAAACGGCAGGGTGAATTGCACATCGGCCGCGTGGGCGTGCAGCAGTTCGGCCATTTGGCGCGTCCAATCGGGCAGAGTGGCGAGCGAAAGCTCTAGCGGCTCTGCATTAAGCAGCGCCACAAACCGCGACATATGCGTGCCTTTTTTATCGGCAGGCAGGGCCACGGTAAGCTCGCATTCGGCAATGCTGGCCTGGCGATAAGCCCCATCAACCACGGTGAGCGGGTGTTTAATGGCTTTAATGCCGACCCGATCAATCTCAATATTGCGGGCATCGAACGAAGATTGCACATCGGGCATAGCAGCGGGCGGGGCGGTATGGGACATAAAAAACCTGTAACGAGATGAAAATTTAAGCTTAGCAGACGTGTCAAGCGCGATAGGTGACGGCGGAGTATTCATTCTCCCAAACCGTGATGGCCGAAATGCGGGCGTTTGGCTGATTTAACACGCCACTTAATTCAACAAAAAACCATACGGCAATATGCTCAGCCGTGGGGTTGATTTGATCAAACGGGGCGATTTCATTCAAAAATTGGTGATCGAGCTTTTTAGCGGCTTCCCGCGCGGCTTTTTTCATGGTTTTGAAATCAACCACCATGCCGACGCCATCAAGCTTTTGCCCCGTAACTTCGACCATAATTTTCCAGTTATGGCCATGCAGCCGAGCGCAATTCCCCTCATAGCCGAGCAAGCGGTGGGCGGCGGCAAAATCAACCGTGACGCTGAGCGCAAACGTGCTGCTCGATGCGGCTAACTGGGTGGTGATTTGCCCGAGGGTGGGATTGCTTTGGGCGGGGTTCATGCGGGCAGTACCTGCGTCAAAAATTCGGTCATCGTACGGTTTAGGCAGGTTTCGTCAAGTCCGCAATCGTGCAAGCATTCTTGGCGTGTGCCGTGTTCGATAAATTCATCGGGTAAACTTAAGTGCTTGACGGGTTTGCATAACCCCTGCTCGGCCGCCTGCGCGATGAGCGTTGCGCCGATGCCGCCCAATTTGCTGCCTTCTTCAATAATGAGCCAGCCGGCATGCTGCTCGATCAGCGGGCGCAGGGTGACCCAGTCGATGGGTTTGGCCCAGCGTAAATCCACGATGGTGGCCGGCAACGCGGCGGCGGCGGTTAATGCGGTTTGCACTTTAGAGCCTAAGGCTACCACCAAAATACTGTGTTGGGGGGTGGGCATTCGCCGCCGCACGCGCAAGCCCAACGGCTGGCCGGCCGGCTCGCCACCTAAATCAGCGGGGCATTCACCCCGGGGGTAGCGCACCAGTACGGGCGATGGGGCTTGAATGCCGATATTGAGCGCCGCTTGCAGTTCGAGGGCATCGCTCGGTACGGCGATTGTAAGATTGGGAATGGCTTGGCCGAAGGCTAAATCAAAACTGCCCGCATGGGTTGCGCCATCGGGGCCCACCAAGCCCGCCCGATCAATGGCAAATAGGACGGGTAAGTTTTGCAGGGCAATATCATGGATGACCTGATCCCAAGCCCGTTGCAAAAAGGTGGAATAAATGGCGACCACAGGCCGCAGGCCTTCGGTGGCAAGCCCGCCTGCAAAGGTAACGGCATGTTGTTCGGCAATGCCTACATCAAAGCAGCGGCTGGGATTTTGGGCGGCAAACCGGGCTAAACCCGAGCCCTCAATCATGGCGGGGGTAATCACCACCACTTGGGGGTTAGCGCATTGCGTGTCGAGCCAATCGCTAAAGCCTTGAGTCCAGGTTTTGCCGGCGGCGGCTGGGGTGGGTTGGGGTTCGATTTTTGGATCAAATTTGCCCACGCCGTGGTAGCGCACTGGGTCGAGCTCGGCGGGATTAAACCCCCGGCCTTTTTGCGTGACGACATGCAATAAACGCGGGCCGGTCTGGGTGCGCAAGTTTTCAAGCGTTTCGACCAGCAAAGTCACATCGTGGCCATCAATCGGGCCAAAATAGGCAAAGCCCAATTCTTCAAACAGGCTGGTAACCCCGAGCAAATGCTTGACGCCATCACGCAAGCCTGCGCGCGTGGTATTCAAAATTTCGCCCAAGGGGCCGGTTTGTGCGAGCAAGCTTTGCCCGCCGCTGCGCAATTTATTCACCACGGGGTTGCTGCGCAGGCGCGTTAAATGCTGGTTGAGCGCGCCGACATTTTTGGAGATGCTCATTTCGTTGTCATTAAGCACCACGAGCAGGTTTGCTTTTAGTTCGCCGGCATGGTTAAGCGCCTCGAAGGCTTGGCCGGCGGTGAGCGCGCCATCACCAATAATGGCCACGGCGTGATGTGTTTTGCCTTGCAATTTGGCCGCCGCCGCCATGCCGAGCGCCGCGCTAATGGAGGTGCTGGAATGCCCCGCGCCGAAGGGATCAAACGTGCTTTCTGCGCGGCGGGTAAAGCCCGATAAGCCATCGCGCATCCGCAGGCCGCTCATTGCGTTCCGCCGTCCGGTGAGCATTTTATGACCATAGGTTTGGTGGCCTACATCCCACACTAAGCGGTCATCGGGGGTGTTAAACACATAATGCAGGGCAATGGTGAGCTCGATTACGCCTAAATTGGCCGCTAAATGGCCGCCGGTTTGCGCCACGCGGGTAATGAGTTCGGCGCGCAGTTGGGCGGCCAAGGGGGGGAGCTGGCGTTTTGTTAAGCGTCGAAGATCATCGGGGTGCTCGATTAAGTCGAGTAAATCCAACAGCGGGGTATCACGGGAAAGGGGCGGCATTAGTGATCTCGGGTGAGCACAAATTCTGCGCAGGCACGCAGGGCATCGGCTGATTGCCCCAAGGGGGCGAGTGCCTGTACGGCTTCGGCCATCGTGGTGCGCAAATGGCGGCGCGCGGTGTCGAGCCCCAATACGGTGACATAAGAGGCTTTGTGATCGGCGGCATCTTTACCCGGTGTTTTGCCGAGCTGCTCGACGCTGCCGGTGGCATCCAAAATATCATCCTGAATTTGAAAGGCTAAACCCAAGGGGCGAATGAAGGCGGCCAGTGCCGCTTGCACTGTGGGGGTTTTTGTTACGGCGCCCATCATGAGTGCCGCGTGCAGCAAGGCACCGGTTTTAAGTTGGTGCATTTGGCTTAATTCAGCGGTTGTGGGCGCGCAGGTGGCGGGCGTGGTATCCATGTGCTGGCCGAACACCATGCGGCTGGCCCCTTCGCTTAATAAGCGAACCCAAGCGAGCCGCGTGGCATCGGTTAGCTTTTGGGCATCGCTTAGCAGCCCAAAAGCTAACGATTGCAGTGCATCGCCCGCCAAAATGGCCGTGGCTTCATCAAAGGCTCGATGCACGGTGGGTTTGCCGCGCCGCAAATCATCGTTATCCATGCTGGGTAAATCATCATGGATAAGCGAGTACCCATGAATCAGCTCAACGGCGATAGCCGCCGGCCACAACGGGCTTTGATTGAGCGTGGCGTGCTCGGGCAGCAGCGGGGCGCCATCGGCCCCATGGCCGCCCAGCATAACGAGCATGGGGCGAATGCGCTTGCCGCCTTGTTGCACGGCATAACTTATGGCCTCGGCCAGACGCGGGGGCGCGTCGGCTAAAATAAGGGACAATTGCGCGGCTAATTGCGCTTCAAACAGCAGTTTAAAGGCTTGGTGCCAAGCGCTAAATTCGGCTTTAAATTCCGTGCTGAACTCAGCCCCAAATTCAGCGGCCAAAGCCGATGCCCCGCCCACCGCGTTAGACATCAAAAAACGCATCGGCAGGTGGCATGGCGGGTTTGGATTTAGGCGCGGTGGTGTCGGGCTCGGTGGGCTGGTTTAACGCATCAATGCGCTGCTCGGCCGCTTTAAGCGCTTGCTCGCACTGGCGAGCAAGCTGCGTGCCGCGCTCATAGTCTTTAATTGATTGCTCAAGCGTGGTGTCGCCTTGTTCCATTCGCGCCACAATTTGCTCTAACTCGGCCATGCTGCGCTCATATTGGGCGATCACGTCGGGGTTGCCCGCATGAATCAGCTCAGATTGATCGGGCGAGGTTTTGCGAACAGCCATCGGATTCTCTTTTTATGAATGAATGGGGCGTGCAATTATAGCGCCGAAAAGGCCGATCAATACAGAGCAAACCCAGCAATAGCGTTAAGGCTGCTAGAATCCAAAAAAAGCGTTAGGTCACGAGCCTGTCATGGCACAACCGTTCGCGCGTTGAGCTCAAAAAGGATAAAAAGATCACTATGAATTTATTTCGCCGAAAACCCGCCAGCCCGACCGCCTATTGTGACACCGGTTTGAAGCGTTGCCTCGGCGCGTTTGATCTCACGTTTTTAGGTATTGGCGCAATTATCGGCACGGGCATCTTTGTGCTCACAGGCATTGCCGCTGCGGAATATTCCGGCCCTGCGGTGGTTATCTCATTTGTGTTGGCCGGCTTGGCGAGTGCGTTTGCCGCGCTGGCTTATGCCGAATTAGCCGCATCGGTGGGCGGTTCTGGCAGTGCGTATGGGTATAGCTACGCCGCCTTTGGCGAGATGATCGCCTGGATGGTCGGTTGGGATTTAATTTTGGAATATGGCGTTTCGGTGGCGGCGGTCGCCAATGGCTGGTCGGGGTATTTTAATAATGCGCTGACAGCCATTGGGATAGGCTTGCCCGACCTGCTCACCAAGGCGCCGATGGCGGGCGGTTTAATTAATTTGCCCGCCACCGTCATTATTTTAATGCTGATGATTTTGTTGATTATTGGCGTGCGCGAATCGGCCCGCGTGAATGTGGCCATGGTGTTTGTCAAATTACTCACCATTGCCGTGTTTATCGGTGTGGCGGGGTTTAACATTCACCCGGAAAACTGGTCGCCGTTTGTGCCCTTTGGCTGGTTTGAACACACCGCCGCCGGCCAGCCGATTGGCATTTTGGCCGGTGCCTCCATCGTGTTTTTTGCGTATGTGGGCTTTGATGCGGTATCCACCGCCGTCGAAGAGGCGCGCAACCCGCAGCGCGATGTACCGATTGGCATTATCGCCTCGCTGGTTATTTGCACCCTAATTTATATCGTGGTGTCGGGGTTGCTCACCGGTATTGTGTCGTACACAAAGCTGAATGTGTCCTCGCCGGTAGCCTATTCATTGCAATTACTGGGGTACAACTGGGCATCCGCCCTGGTGGCCACCGGGGTAATTACCGGTTTAACCACCGTCATGCTGGTGTTGTATTACGCGCTAACGCGCATTATTTTTGCCATGTCGCGCGATGGGCTGCTTTCCCAGAAATTGGCGTATGTGCATCCCAAAACGCAAACGCCGATTCGTATTATTGTGATTTCTGGCGTGGTGATATCCCTTGTGGCCGGCTTATTGCCGCTGGGCGTATTGGCCGAGCTCGTTAATATCGGCACCTTGGCGGCCTTTGTGTTGGTGAGCTTAGGGGTGATTGTGCTGCGGCTGCGCCAACCCGATTTGCCGCGCCCGTTCAAAAACCCCTTCGGTTACACCCTGCCGATTTTAGGGATTTTATCCTGCGGCGCGCTCATGCTGTTTTTGCCCGTGGTGACCTGGCTGCGGTTTTTAGGCTGGCTTGCGATTGGTTTTGTGATTTATTTTGCGTATTCCTATCGGCATTCCAAGCTCAACACCCCGCCCGCACCCTCAATTTAACGCCTTCTACTAACGCAATTTTTGCTGAATATCCCCAATAAGCCCCGCACAAGCCGCCTCAATCATATCCAAGACCTGCTCAAAGCCTTGATCGCCACCATAATAGGGATCCGGCACTTCAGCTAGGCCGTAATCGGGCGCAAAGCGCATAAAAAGCTGGGGTTTATCACGCAAATGCGTGGGCGCTAACGCTTGGATCAAGCGCAAATTCTCACTGTCCATCGCCAGCACATAATCAAATCGTTCAATATCCCCCCGCAACGCTTGCCGAGCGCGCAGCGTATCCATTTCATAACCCCGCTCGGCCGCCGTTTTAGTTGAGCGCGCATCCGGCGCGTTGCCAATGTGATAGGCATGCGTGCCGGCGGAATCAACCACCACCCGATCCGCCAACCCCGCCACGGCAAGCTGTTTGCGAAATACCGCCTCAGCTGTGGGCGAGCGGCAAATATTGCCCATGCAGATAAAAATGACCGAAGTGGTTTGGATCGGGCTGGGTGCAGTGTTCATTTTAGGATGCCTGTTGGGTTTGAATGAGGGGATTTTATTCCAGATTATTCGACTCAAATGAGTGCGTTAAGAATCTACGGGTGGGCTATGTAAAGTTTGGCCGAATTTGGCCGATAACATCAATACCCGATCAATTTATGATCCAATTTTTATGCATTCAACTCAATTAGCTAGGTGTCCGAATGATTTTTAAAAATAACATTCAAGCGCGGTTTGTTGTGCCGGTTTCGGCCTTTGTTATTTTGATGGTTTTAGGTGGCGCAGTCGCGCTTTCGTTGATTGAGCAAAAACGGATCACCGCCGACGTTAATCTGGATGTTCAAAATAAAATGGATAGCGTTGTGCAGATATTGGGCGTAACCGATGCGCTGATGATGCAGCAAGTCAAAACATCTATGCACTTGCTGATGGATCAAGGCAATGCGCTTGGCTCTGCAACATTGGGTGGGGCTGTTCAGTTGAATGGCAAGAATATCCCCGACCTGATGCTGGGCGGGCACAGTGTGGTCAATCATTATGATTTGGTTGATCGTGTGGTTCAAATTGCGGGCGGTACGGCTACCTTATTTGTTAAAAGCGGCGATGATTTTGTTCGTGTTTCAACCAATGTAAAAAAAGATAATGTGCGTGCCGTGGGCACTCTGCTTGATCCAAGCGGCAAGGTGATCAAAGCCATGCGTGAAGGTGAGGCGTTTTACGGTCAGGTTGATATTTTGGGCGCCCCTTTTTTAACGGGCTATGAGCCTATTCGTAACCCCCAAGGCGAAGTGATTGGCATTTGGTATGTGGGCTATAAAGTCGATATGGCCGTGTTAAGTGATTTGATCGCCCGTAGTCGGCTGATGGGCTCGGGGTTTATGGCCATTATTGATGACAAGGGGCAAATGCGTTTTCATTCAGATAATATCGATAAAAATCAAGCAATTGATCTGATAAAGAATAGCTCGGGTTGGGTTGTGACTAAACAAAGTTATCCTGCTTGGGGTTTCACGGTGGTGAGCGCTTATCTCGTTGCGGAAGTGGCGCAAAAAAGTCGCGATCAGATGATGATCATTATTGGGGCGGGTATTTTCGCTTCACTGATTTTAATTGTTATGTTGACCATTATGTTGCGGCGCATGGTGCTAAAACCGTTGGGCGGTGAACCTGCGGCAGCCTCTCTGGCGGCAACCCGCATGGCGGCTGGTGATTTGACCGTGCCGATTTTAGTCGCCCCGGGTGACGAGCACAGCACGATGGCGGCGATTGCTAAAATGCAAGCGGGTTTGCGGAGGATTGTGCGTAATATCGACGATAGCGCCAATGGATTAACCTCGGCTGCTCATAATTTGGCGTCAATGTCCGATCGGGTATCAACCGGTGTTTCTCATCAAAACGAGGCCACTTCGTCCATCGCCGCCTCTCTTGAGGAGCTGAGCGTGAGCTTTCGGGTGGTGTCTGATAGCGCAGGGGTGGCCAATAAAATGGCAAAAACCGCAGGTCAAGTGGCATCCGATGGCAGCATAGCGGTCGTTAAAGTTGTCGATGAGTTGAAGCTGGGCTCTGCTGCAGTCAATCAATCGGCTGTTATGATTGATAAACTTGGCGTGGGTTCAAAACAAATCACCGCAATTGTTAACGTGATCCGGGAAATTGCCGACCAAACCAATTTACTGGCACTCAATGCCGCCATTGAGGCCGCGCGAGCCGGTGAAGCCGGGCGTGGTTTTTCGGTAGTAGCCGAAGAGGTGCGTAATCTAGCTGAGCGCACAGCGAAATCAACCGGTGAAATTTCACAGATGATTGGCGATATTCAGCAAAATATTACCCAAGCTGTGAGCGGTATTGAAGATGGCGCCGAGCGAGTTAAAAGCAGCGTAGACCGTGCCGCCGAGGCGGGTGAACGGATGGACGGGATTAACAACGCCACGCATCAGGTTGTGGCTGCGGTAGATGAAATTGCCCTGGTTTTGCGTGAGCAAACTGCCGCCAGCGAGGAAATAGCGCGCAGTGTGGATCAAGTCGCCAGAATGAATCGGGAAAACACGGTTGCGGTGCAAGAGGTCGTCGCCGATACCCAAAGATTACAGGCACTGGCAATGAAACTTCGGCAAGCCGTGAGCGATTTTCGAGTCTAACGTTTTCGGTTTAACGCGTCACCGCCCTGTGTTGCACGGAGTCGGGGTTTGCTCTTAATGCAAGGAAGCACCCATCCGCAAATCACTATGGTTTAACTGGGTTTATCGAGCCAGAGCCAAAACAATCTCGCTATTTTCCGTTTCAGTTTATTCACGCCCGGCCAGCGGGTCATAACCAGTAAACACCATGCGCTTGGTTTTTTCGTCTGCATTTATTTATTTTGGCTATGTTCACGCAGTTTTTTGCGTTCAGCATCAAACTCTTGAGAAGACATGGATTTTTCAGATTGTCTTGGTTCAGGGATAGGGTGAACATTGGGTTCTTTTGTTTTTAATTTTTCGTAGACGTTGCTGTAATAGCGTTCGTATTAATGCAG
>NCFS01000057.1 GCA_002281295.1 Halothiobacillus sp. 35-54-62
AGGCGCCGTGACGATGTTGGGCGGCTATGGCCTTGGCCGCGGGTTAGAACCAAAACTGGCCCAAGCCCAAGGGATGGGCGGAATGATGGGCATGGGCGGCATGTCATCCCAAGCCGCCGCCGTTCAACCCGGCCTGTTTCAACGACCCTTACCCATCCCGCCCCAACTGCAGGGCACAGCGGATGCAGCCGGCGTACAAACCTACGCACTCAAAGCTTCGGGTGGCGGCACAGCCGAACTGGTCGCCGGCCTTAAAACGCCTACCTGGGGCTACAACGGCGCGGTGCTTGGCCCGACATTCCGAATCCCGCAAGGCAAATCCGTTCGCATCCGGATTGCCAATGCACTGGATCAATCAACAACGGTTCATTGGCATGGTGCCCAGATCCCCGGCAATGTGGATGGCGGCCCCCATAACCTGATTGCGCCCAAGCAAAACCGGGATGTGTCTTTCACCCTCAATCAGCCTGCCGCCACCTTGTGGTATCACCCGCACCCCGATGGCCGCACGGGCCCACAGGTATTTGCCGGGCTTGCGGGTTTGGTGCTGATTGATGATGGAACCGATGTGCGGTTAGGCATGCCGCATACCTACGGGGTGGATGACATTCCGCTGGTATTGCAAGATCGTCGCCTGAATAAAGACGGCGTACTTGATTACATGCCCGTCAATAGCGATATCATGGGCATGAAGGGCGATCGTTTTCTGGTGAACGGTGCCGAACAACCGTATGTGACCGTGCCGGGACAGTGGATACGCCTGCGCCTGCTCAACGGCTCCAACGCCCGTATCTACAACTTGGCTTTCGCGGATAAACGTGCCTTTCATGTGGTGGCCAGTGATGCAGGCCTGCTTGAGCAACCCGTGGAAATCCATAGCCTGCTGCTTGCGCCCGGTGAGCGCGCCGAAATCCTGCTGGATTTAAGCCATGATCAGGGGAAAAAACTGGTGCTGCGCAGCGATTCTGCCGACATCATCCCCAGCCTGAGTCAAATGCCGATGGGGCTGGACGGTTTTGATCAAAGCCGCTTTGATTTACTTGAGTTGCGCGTCGGCGCTCCGGCAGGTCAGGCAGGGAAACTGCCCAAGCAATTGGTAACCCTGGCCGCGCTCAAATCCGATGCCCCTGTCCGCCAATTTTTGCTCCAGGATATGAGCATGGGCATGATGCGCGAAATGATGGGCGGTGGCTCACCACCTGCCACGGCGCATACCGGCCCTGGCGGCATGAGTATGGGTGTGGGCGGCCGAGATACGTTCAGCATCAACGACCAATTCATGAAAATGAACGTCATCAACCAGCGCGTCCGCTTGGGCAGCACCGAGGTCTGGGAAATTACCAATAAAGGCGGAATGGCACACCCGTTTCATGTTCATGGCACCTCTTTCCAAATCCTCACACGTGATGGGGTTGCCCCACCGGAACACGAGCGGGGCTGGAAAGATGTGGTGCTCGTTCGAAGTGGGCAAATGGTGCAGATTATTGCCCACTTTAATCAACCCGCTGGCGTCGACCATCCCTTCATGTATCACTGCCATATCCTGGAACACGAAGACAACGGCATGATGGGGCAATTTACCGTGATCTGACCCATCAACACACCCGTTGATGACTGATCAAAATTTGGGCGATGGTATGGCCAACGTCCGAATGCTCGACGCAAACACATGAATTTCGTTGCATTTGCATTTATTCATCCTACAATCGGTTTTTATGAAGACACCCCGCTTCCTGCGTTATCTGATTGTTCTACTCGCGTTCTGGCTCCCGCTGGATAACGCGGTGGCAGGTGCGGTCATTACAGATTGCCCGCTGATGTCTCACGCTTTTGAGCAAGGAGTTGCGGTTGCAATTAACCCAACTTTAGCACCGCCGTCCACCTCGCTGAGCACTGGGGATGGTGCCATGCCCATGCCGGATCAGAGCAGCCTATCTTGCCACCACGATCAGGGTTGCGATCATTGCGGCGTCTGCCTGCTATTGGGTGCTTCGGCGCTACCGAGTCACTATCCCTCACCCGCGGTGACTTCCTATCCCACGCATTATTCGTCCATCGTTGCTGCACAGGCACCGCTTGGCGTTCATACCCTGCCTTTCCGCCCGCCCATCATCTAAAAAACCGCTGGGGCGTGGTGCATTTGCCCTGAGTCCGCTGGATTCGGTGCAGTCGTATCGGCCATGAAGGCGATGGGGTGGTTGTGTGTCGTATTTTTATGCCAAACCACAAAACCGTGTGAACAACACACGATTCACCCACCCAAACGCCACCCCTCGCCCCGGTAGCCTGCCAGATCGTAATCATTTGTGTTGAACAGGATTTTGAGGATACAGCGATGAAATCGTTTAAAGATAAGAATACCGCGCTGCCGAGCCAGTCTCGGCGGGTTTTTCTACAAGGCCTGGCCGCCGGTGGGGTGATGACGGCCCTTGGGCTTAGGCCAAGTACAGCGTTCGCTGCCGCCAGTCAACAAGGCGCACCAGAACTTCGAGGCACCACATTTGATTTAGTTATTGATGAGATGCCGGTCAATTTCACCGGCCAAACGCGCACAGCCAGGACAATTAACGGTTCGATCCCCGGCCCCACCTTGCGGTGGCGTGAAGGTGAGGTTGTTACCTTGCGCGTTACCAATCGCTTGAACGAACCCACGTCATTGCATTGGCACGGCATTATCCTCCCCTTCGAGATGGATGGGGTGCCGGGCCTCTCTTATGCAGGTATTGCTCCCGGCACGACCTTTGTGTATCGCTTCCGCGTTAATCAGTCTGGCACGTATTGGTATCACAGCCATAGCGGCTTTCAGGAACAAAATGCGGTATATGGTGCGATTGTGATTGATCCGGCCAAGCCAGATCGCGTGGTCTATGATCGCGATTATGTGGTGATGCTCAGTGATTGGAGCGATTCCAGCCCGGATTTCATTTTCAATCGGCTCAAAACCGGTGATGGGTATTACAACTATGTCAAACCGGACCTGATTGATTTATATCATCAAGCCCAAAAAGAAGGTGTTGGCACCGCGCTGGAAGATCGGCTGATGTGGGATCGGATGCGCATGAGCCCCCGTGACTTACTGGATGTAACAGGCTCGACCTATACCTATTTGATGAACGGCAGCACGCCAGCGGGCGATTGGACAGCAGGCTTTAAACCCGGGGAAAAAATTCGCCTGCGGTTTATCAATGGCTCATCAATGAGTTATTTCGATGTGCGGATTCCGGGCCTGAAAATGACCGTAGTTGCAGCCGATGGACAAGATGTTCACCCAGTCACCATTGATGAATTCCGCTTTGGCGTGGCAGAAACACTCGATGTCATCGTCGAACCCAGCGCCGATCAAGCCTATTGCCTATTTGCCCAATCCATGGATCGCTCCGGCTATTCACGCGGCACACTCACCCCACATCCTGATTTACGGGCACCCCTGCCGCCGATGGATCCGGTACCGACACTCACCATGGCCGATATGGGCATGAACATGAGTGGGGTGGATATGGAAGGAATGGATATGAGTGGCGCCACACCCCAATCGACCATGGCAGGCATGGACATGAGCGGCACCAAACCCCAACCGGCCATGGCAGGTATGGACATGAGCGGCACCAAACCCCAACCGGCCATGGCAGGTATGGACATGAGCGGCACCAAACCCCAACCGGCCATGGCAGGCATGGACATGAGCGACACCAAACCCCAACCGGCCATGGCAGGTATGGATATGAACACGGCGCCTATGCCCGGCATGGGCCACAGTATGTCCATGGGCCACCCCAGCCGCAATCCACTGGATTTACCCGGCCTGCATAACCGCCAATTAAAAGACGGCATGCTCACCATTGATTGGACACCCCCAACCGAGCGCGGCGTTGGCGTGGATATGAAGGCACAACAGGTTTCCCTACGCCTGGATGATCCAGGTGCAGGGCTGCGCAACAATGGCCGCAAGGTGCTTACTTATAGCGATTTGCGCAGTATCGACGGCCCAATAAGCGATCGCGAACCCGAACGCGGCATTGAGCTCCATCTCACCGGCAATATGTACCGGTATATCTGGGGATTCAATGGCGTGAGCTATGCCAATGCCACCCCCATCGAGCTTAACTATGGCGAAACCGTCCGCGTGGTACTGATCAACGACACCATGATGAATCACCCCATTCACCTGCACGGCATGTGGAGCGAGCTTGAAGATGGCCAAGGCAACTATCTGGCGCGCAAACATACCTTGAGCGTGGCGCCAGGGCATGCCGTGACTTACCGCGTAACGGCTAATGCCATTGGTCGTTGGGCCTATCACTGCCATCTCTTGTATCACATGACCGGCGGCATGTTCCGTGAAGTTCGTGTGAGTTAATCAAATGACAGGAGAAAACAATATGCAAAACAACTTAATAGTGAAAGCAAAAACTGGTGCCATTTTACTGGCCTTGGCCGCGCCGATTGCCGCGCTCTCACCCAGCACAGCCTTTGCCGATGCGAATAATTCCGGGACGTATCAAACCCCATCCCTTGCAGAACAACGCGCCGCGTTGGCCGCATCTCTAACGCAACCCATGAGCCATGACATGGATAGCCCACTGATTTACAAAGTGATGATTGATCGATTGGAGCGCGATTTTACGAACAAAGGGGATTTCACCCAGTTTGAAGGCCAAGCGTATGTCGGCTCCGATATCAATAAACTCTGGATCAAGGGCGAAGGCCAACGTTTAAGCGGGCAAACGCAGGAAGCCGATATCGAAGCCTATTACAGTCGAGCCATTGCCCCTTACTGGGATGCCCAGGTCGGCGCACGACATGATTTTTCTGTGGGGAACATCCCGGGGCGAAACTGGCTTGGGCTGGGTATTCAGGGGCTGGCACCGTACAAATTCAACACCGCTGCCACCGCTTATGTCGGCAATGCCGGACGCACGGCGCTACGCCTAACGGGTGAATATGATTTGCTCATTACCCAACGGCTGATTTTCTGGCCCGCCGTTGAGCTTAATTTGTACGGCAAGGATGATCCGGAGCGCGATATCGGCAAAGGCCTGGCCAATTCACGCGTGGTGTTGCGGTTGCGCTATGAAATTCGCCGTGAATTTGCCCCATACGTGGGTATTCAATGGACACGAAAATATGGCCAAACCGCAAGTTATGCACGGGTTAATAACGAGGCCACAAACGACATGCAGTTAATTACCGGGATCCGGCTCTGGTGGTAAACCGCAGTTAACTCACAGAAGATAGTCAGCATTGGCAGCACCGATCCTGATTATCTTCGCACTATGATTCCCAAGGGAGGGTTCATCATGGCTTTTTATGATCATTGGGGTATGGGTGGGGTTTTTGGCGGCTTTGGCCTGATTTTTATGGCGGCCTGCATTGCCATTGTGGTGTTGATTATTTTTGCCATCGTGCGGGCGCTACAGGGTGGCAATGGATCGTCTGCGTCCACGCCGCAGGGTTATGCGCAAAACCAAGCCCTGCAGATCCTGCAAGAACGCTACGCCCGGGGCGAAATCGACGAAACGGAATTTAACGAACGCCGTCGCGTACTGGGTAAATCGGGTTAAAACCATCCCTTGACGCACCGTAGTGATAGCAACTGGCCCTTGAGGCCAGTTTTTTTGAGGCAGGGAGTCTACGGGGCACAACCCAAACAATCGAACTGAGCCCAGTTTGAGAAAAACGGTGCGCCGCTGTATTCCCGTTGAGGGCATAATACACGGCTCAACTGGGGTCGCGTTCAATTGTTGGCGAACAGGACATCAAGCTTCGGCTTTTGCGCGGCAAAGGTACCCCATATCGCCTCGCCACGGATCACGGTGATGGGCGCAACCCGAACCCCGTAGCGCGATTTGGCTTCATCGGCGATACCGGGCAGATGCACATCACGCTCATCAAAGGCAATGTGGTGCGCCATGAGGTAATGACGCACAGCCGCGCAGTCTGGGCATCCCGGACTGGTGTACAGCAAGACCCGATCATCCATGGATTGTGGGGCAGCGTTCACGTTTGCACCTCCGCGTGATAGCCCTCGTTCGTCACCGCCGCCATGAGGGCCTGCAGATCCGCCTCGCCATGGATCACGGCCGCACCCGGCTGCAAGCTGACTTCGGCTTTAATGACACCCGGAACGCCTTCAAGCGCCTTGGTCACCGCGCGTACACAGTGTGCGCACGTCATGCCGGTAACCTTTAACTTAATCTCGCCCATCGTTGATTTCCCTCAATTTTCAGGTTGCCATAAGCAGTTCCATTAACCGCACACTGCCTCAGCCACACGCATGAGTTTTTCACGTACCTCATGACCGAGCTTATCCACCTCGGGGTGACTGACCATCCCCAACACGGCAACGGGATCCATAAACACGACGCTCACACTGTGATCAGGCTCAACGCGCACAACCACGTTGCAGGGCAGCAAGGCGCCAATATCGGGTTCGGCTTCCAACGCCTGATGGGCAAAATGGGGGTTACACGCCCCAAGAATGATATAGGGACTGCGCTCAATACCCAATTTCGATTTCAGTGTAGCGGCCACATCAATCGTGGTCAGTACACCGAAGCCTTCCGCTTTGAGCGCCTCAATCACGGCAGGCACCGTGGTTTCAAAATCGTTGGGGCTGGTGACGGTAAAAACATAGGAACTCATGGGAATAACCTCTAGATTTCAGGAAGGGACGGATCATGGCTACGATTCATGGCCGGCTCGCCAGACAGGCCAGGCTGGAACGCTTTGAGCCATTTAAGGCGCAGGCTGTTGCTCAGAACAAACACGGACGACAGCCCCATCGCAACACCGGCTACCATCGGATTCAGATGGACACCGACAGGGACTGCAACACCAGCGGCGACAGGGATCAAGAGGATATTGTAGAAAAAGGCCCAGAACAGATTGCCGCGAATATTAGCGAGCGTATGCCGCGCCACTGTTAAAGCCGTAACCACCCCACTCAGTTGCCCGCGTGTGAGTGTGACATCCGCGGCTTCAATGGCGATATCCGTACCCGAAGCGAGGGCTATGCCAACATCGGCCTGGGCCAATGCGGGCGCATCGTTAATGCCGTCGCCAACGAAAGCAACGCGCCGACCCTTGGCCTGAAGTTCGGTAACAACCCGTGCCTTATCCTGCGGGCGTATTTCGGCATGGACCTCATCGATGCCCAGTTCTGCAGCCACGGTCTGCGCCGTCCGCCGAGCATCACCTGTGACCAGGGCTATATTCAGCCCCCGCAGACGCAAAGCCTTCACCACACTCCGTGCTTCAGGCTTGATGCGATCGGCAATGGCCAGCCAGCCGAGGAATGCACCATCTGCCGCCACAAACACCACCGTGCGCCCGGCATCTTCAAGCCGGGTGGTTTCGCTGAGGTATTCGCCCATTGTGATGCCAGCGCGCTCAAGAAAGTGACGCGCGCCGACGCGTATCTGGCGTCCGTCGATCTGTCCCTCAATGCCGTCACCGACAATGGCGTGGAAATCCTCGACCGCAGGCAACACCATACTGCGCTGCTCAGCCGCAGCAACAATGGCTCGCCCCAACGGGTGTTCGGAAGCCCCCTCCAGCGCCGCAGCCAAACGGAGCGCTTCATCAGGCGTGGGGCCACCCAGATCCGATAATGTGGGTCGACCTTCGGTCAGCGTTCCCGTCTTGTCGAACAGCACCGTATCGATATGCGACAGGGTTTCCAGCGCCTCACCCTTGCGAAACAGCACACCCAGCTCCGCCGCGCGCCCCGTGCCCACCATAATGGCCGCAGGTGTGGCCAACCCCATGGCACAGGGACAGGCGACAACCAGCACCGCAACCGCAGCCACCAGCGCCACACTCACATTGCCGGTCAGCACCATCCACACGATGAACGTCACCAGCGCAATCGCCAGCACAATGGGCGTAAACACGCGAACGACCCGATCAGCCAAGCCCTGGATTGGCAGTTTGCCCGTTTGGGCGCTTTCCACCAACTTGATGATCTGGGCCAGCACGGTATCACGCCCCACTGAGGTCGCTTCGATAACCAACCGCCCGTCCTGGTCTACCGTACCGCCAACCACCTCGTCGCCCAGCCCTTTGGCCACGGGCAACGGCTCGCCGGTCAACATCGATTGATCAATATGCGCGCGCCCTTCGATGACACGCCCATCCGTCGGGATCCGCTCGCCAGGACGCACCACGAAGCGATCACCCGTGTGTAACTGCGCCAAAGGCACATCCTGCTCGGCACCCGCTTCGTCCAGGATATGCGCCGTTTTAGTCTGTAAATCAATGAGTTTTCGAATAGCCGCCGAGGTACGCCCCTTCGCTATTGCCTCAAGATATTTGCCCGCCAATACGGCCGCAATGACAACCGCCGCCGAATCGAAATAAACATGCCGTGCCTCAGGTGGGAACACAGCCGGCAGGATCAGCACCAGCACGCTATAGGCATACGCTGCGCCGGTACCTGTCGCCACCAGCGAGTTCATATCCGGCGATAGATGGCGATAAGCAATCCAACCGGGTTTGAAAAAACGTCGTCCAGGCCCGAACAGCACAACCGAGGCCAACACGAGTTGTACCCAATCCCAAAATCCAGAGAATGGGCTGATTGCGCTCAGCATCTGATCCCAGGCGGGGATGAGCATCGCGCCCATGGACAACAGGATGATAATCAAGGAGAAACCTGCTGCCAGAATCACATCGTGGCCCAAGGCACGTACATTCTCGCGGTGGCGATCATCCTTCCTGTCAACAGCCTCTATGGGGCTGGCGCCATAGCCTGCGTCTATTACCGCTGCGACCAGCTCATCCAGGTTCACCATGGCGGGGATATAGCGCAGATGGGCGCGCTCGGTAGCTAAATTCACACCCGCTTCCAACACGCCAGGCTGATGGCGCAATGCCCGCTCAACCCGCCCCACGCAAGAGGCGCACGTCATCCCTTCAATAGCGAGATCGGCCTCAGCGATGACCGGCGTATAACCTGCCTCGCGAACGACCTCGACAATTTGTTCAACGCTCACCTGTTGAGGATCAAATTGAATCTTGGCTTGCTCGGTGGCCAGATTCACACCGGCAGAGACAATACCCGTGTGGCTGGCAAGGGCGCGCTCCACCCGCGCACTGCACGAGGCACAGGTCATGCCATCGATACCGATATCCAGCTCATTGAATTTGGTTGAGTCACCCATCAATATCCTTCCTCACCACCATGTGCCTGCCTGACGATGCCCTCCCTATCATAGCACCCCTATCGGTGTTTTTCAAGATAGTTGTCGCTTTTAATTTCAATCTGTCTGATTCTTTTTGTGGTTTAGGCCGCTTTGGTTTTTGCTGCGGGTGTTTTGTCTGG
>NCFS01000058.1 GCA_002281295.1 Halothiobacillus sp. 35-54-62
GAAGTCGAGGCGTTCATCCAGCAGTTGGCATGTCAGCCTGCCGTGGGTTTGAATGAGCCACTTTCTGAGTCAGCCATTGCGGTATGACATCGGTGAATACCCAACAACACTTAATTCAGGAACAGCCCGTACCGATATCCGATTCATTGCGTGGTTCGGAAATGAACGCCAACAAACGATGGACCGGAACCACTCGGAATATCAGGGAAATTTTTTGCTTAGCGGGCAACGTCATCCAAGCTAAAACCGTCGGGTCTGCGGGCATCTTGCTTCAAGAGAAAGCCCTTCCATTAGCGGGCATCCTGTTGCTTGGCATACACCCTAAACATCCCATTTTTGGGCGTTGCGTAACGCGTCCAAAAATGGGGTGTTTGGTAAAAATAGATCGCAATTTTTGCGGTCTTTTTTTGCCAAACTCGAAGCCTAATTTTCAAGCGCCCATCTTACTCAAGCAGAACCCCCAGGTCTTGCTGCCCACTTGGAATCAGGCTGACGTCTTGTTCAGGCAGCACACCAACTTATCAGGTAAAAATCACCTTCAGGCTGCCCACTCAAATCAGGATCAAACCTCAGCCTTTCGGGCAGAACCCATCAGTCAGGTTTGCAGCCTTCCACTGAGATCACCACCGTATACTGGGTCAATGCTCCATAGCAGGCGTTTAGCATGACGTACTTCGCTGAACACCAATTTGCGCAGAAGCAGATCAGGCCGATCAAGCCATCAACGGTGGCAGAATACGATCAGGTATGGACACGACTTAAAGGTGAACATTGGCTTGACTATGCCGCCAGCCACCAGATCAAGAGCAAGTCCAGCCTCGCTGTATTGAGGGCGGCATGGCGGCGTGGTATGGCATTGCGCATCCTTGAAGAGATCGAGGCAGTCAACACTGGGCAAGAACACACCGCTCATGCAGATACCGGAGAGCTTGATGACCATGAGCAAATCATTCATGCGTTATACGGCCAGTTAAATGACGATATTCGCGGAGTGGTCGAGTTATTGCCAAACAGTCTCAGTCACACCCACGACAAGCCGAAGTTTTCACCGAAGAAAACCAGTAAACGCCAATCTTTGAGCGGATTACCAGATGACTGGCGAAGCCAGTTGATCCGAGCCATGAGCCGAGCGCAAGATCGATTGGCATTGATGGTTATCGCGATGACCGGTGCTCGGCCTGAAGAATTACGAATGGGTGTGGAAATATCAGTTGACGCAGGGGGAGGGTGTCTAACATTCCGCATTCAAGGCGCCAAAGTCAGCGAGATAACCGGTGGTGGGCAGCTATGGCGGGAACTCACCGTAGATCCCCGATTTGTTTTGGAACCGGATTTGGTAGCGTGGTTATGGGCGTACCTCCAAGAGCATCAAATCACCACAATCCAGATTGATCAGAAAAATGCCTTTCAAAAGCGCCTCCAGCGCGTGCGCGAGGCCATGGCGGTGGGAAGCGGTAATAAGGGATGGAAGAAAATCAGCGCCTACAGTTTCAGGCACCAGTTTGCGGCTGATCTCAAAGCGGATAGCAGTATTCATTTTGATGATATTAGTGCAGCGATGGGGCATGTTTCAGATCGGACCAAACAGCACTACGGTCATGCTAAACAAAAGCGCGGCAAAGGCGGTGTCTCGCAGATTTCAGCCGCCAGTTCCATCAAAGCACATCGGAAATCAGCGGCATCTCAGATGTTCTTGAGCAAAGCAACTAAACGATCAAAAAACTTAAAGACCGACGCTGCCGGCCCTAACGGAGGACACCCAATCAGCATAAAAAACACTTAACGACCGTCTCAGGGCACAAAGCAGACGACCACCACCGAGGGTGTAAGAATTTTTGTGTAAATGGTCATTTGGCAGGAAACTGCCTTTCTTTCGCTGTGCGCCCGAAAAGACATTCACTTGAAAATACGGCACACTTCAATTGAGAATTATGCCGCCGCCCTACATCGCTGAATTACTCCGATGTGCCCCAGTTAATGCGAAAAATACTGATTGGAATTAAAATGCGCCACGTTCATCAAGGCTATCAGGCAGTGAAGGGTGTATGAGTAAGATCAGGGCACCTCGAAAAACCTACTGCGCTGTCTGACTTCGTGGACAACTACCTTATCAAATGCACCCTCGATCAGATAATCAACCACTACATGCCTCTTATCGCCAGCAAGCAGAAGCTTATGATGCGTCCGCGACAGGTGAGAAAGCCATCGTTCGCCGCAACAAGCAAGCTCCAAGCAGCAAACTTTAAAATGTCTCCACTATGAACAAACAACAACTCGCCGCCAAGATCTGGGAATCCGCCAACCAGATGCGTTCCAAAATTGAAGCCAATGAATACAAGGATTACATCCTCGGCTTCATCTTCTACAAATACCTCTCCGACAAACTGGTGCGCTTCGCCAAAAGCCAAGACTTCAGCGAAGAGGATCTCCGGGCGCTCACAGAAGACGATGCCGAGACCGTTGACTACATAAAAAGCAACGTTGGCTACTTCATCAGCTACCAGCACCTTTTTTCCACCTGGATCGAGCACAAAGGCGACTTCGATGTTTCCCATGTGCGCGATGCATTATCAGCCTTCAGCAGGCTCATTCACCCCAACCAAAAGCGCCTCTTCGAAGGCATTTTCAAAACACTTGAAACCGGCTTGAGTAAGCTCGGCGACACCGCAGCAAGGCAAACCAAGGCCATCAGCGAGCTAATACAGCTTATCAAAGATATCCCCATGGATGGTCGCCAAGGTTATGACGTGCTCGGCTTCATCTACGAGTATCTCATCAGCATGTTCGCCGCCAATGCAGGCAAAAAGGCGGGCGAGTTTTACACGCCGCACGAGGTTTCCGTGCTCATGTCTGAAATCATCGCGCACCACCTCAAAGACCGCGAAACCATCCAGATTTACGATTCCACCAGCGGCTCCGGCTCGCTGTTGCTCAATATCGGCCAGTCGATTGCCAAGCACATGGCGGATAAAGACAACATCAAATACTTCGCCCAAGAGCTCAAAGAAAACACCTACAACCTCACGCGCATGAACCTCGTCATGCGCGGCATTCTGCCCAGCAACATCGTCACCCGCAACGCCGACACCTTAGAAGACGACTGGCCGTATTTTGACGATCAAGACCCGGTCAATACCTACAACCCGCTGTATCTTGATGCCGTTGTCTCCAACCCGCCCTATTCGCAAAAGTGGGAGCCGCAGCATAAAGACAGCGACCCGCGCTACGCCCGCTTCGGCCTTGCGCCCAAGTCCAAGGCCGACTTCGCCTTTCTACTGCACGATCTTTACCACCTCAAGCCCGGCGGCATCATGGCCATCGTCTTGCCCCACGGCGTGCTGTTTCGGGGCGGCGAGGAGGGCGCCATCCGCAAAAACCTCATCGAAAACGACCACATCGAAACCATCATCGGTCTGCCGTCCAACATCTTCTTCGGCACCGGCATACCCACCATCATCCTTGTGCTCCGCCAGAAGCGAGAAAGCAGCGATGTGCTGATCGTCGATGCCTCCAAAGGCTTCGCCAAAGAAGGCAAAAGCAACAAACTCCGCGCCTCCGACATAAAGAAAATCACCGACACCGTCATCGGGCGCGTCAGCTTGCCGCGCTATAGTCGCCTTGTGCCCAAAACCGAGCTGCAGGCCAACGACTACAACCTCAACATACCGCGCTATGTGGATTCTTCCGAGCCTGCCGAAAGTTGGGATCTCTACGCCTCCATGTTTGGCGGCATCCCGCTGAGCGAGCTAGATGAACTGGCGGAATTCTGGCAAGCCTTTCCCAGCCTGCGCGCCGCTCTGTTTGCCGACAACGGCACGCCCTACGTTGCACCCAAGGTGGACGACCTCGCCCAAGCCACCCGCGAGCATCCCGAGGTGAAGCAATTTGGCCAAGCCTTCACCGCCGCCTTTGCCGATTTCACGCCCTGGCTGCGTGGCGCATTGCTGGAGAAGATGCTCACCCTGCACATCCCCCGGCAGGAGGCACTTATCAGCCAAGCGCTGTTTGCCCGCCTTGCCCCGCTGCCGCTTATTGACCAATACCACGCCTACCAAATGCTCGACGATCACTGGCAACCTATCGCCATTGATCTGGAAATACTTCAAAGCGAAGGTTTTGAAGCCGCCCGCGTGGTTGACCCCAACCTCGTCAGCAAAAAGAAGGACGGCAAAGATGTTGAAATGCAAGACGGTTGGAAAGGCCGCATCCTGCCCTTCGAGCTGGTGCAAGCTACCCATCACACGCCGGAACTGAACGCGCTGCGCGAAAAAGAAACCCGCCTTGGCGAAATCACCGCCGCCCTTGAGGAAATTTTCGAGAGCCTTAGCGAAGAAGACAAGGCCAATGACACCGTCAACGACGCAGGCGACAAGTTCGTCAATGCCGCCGTCGCCAAAGAGGCGAAGCTGCTGCTCGCCGAAGCAAAGAAATCAGGCGATTTTGACCCCGAATCGTATGAGGCCAAAATCATCCAAGCCGCCGACTGGCACAATGAGGAGAAAACCCTGAAAGCGGCCATCAAAAAAGACGCCGCCGCCCTCCACCTCAAAACCAAGCAAACAATCGAAGGGCTGAGTGACGCGCAGGTGCATGAACTGCTCGAACGCAAGTGGATCATCCCGCTCAGTGACGCGCTGCACACTCTGCCCGATCAGCAGATTGATCGCCTGACTCGCAAGCTCGAAGCCCTGGTGCAAAAGTACCAAATCACCTACGCCGACAACGCCCGCGACATTCAGCACACCGAAGCCGAGTTAGCGGACATGATTGGGGAATTGGATGGGAGCGAGTTTGATCTTAAAGGGCTTGGCGCGTTGCGGGAATTGTTAATGGTGAATGGTCAATGAATAATTTAGAAGTGACCAATTCACAATTCACAATTAACCCTTCACAAGTAAAAAACGTGCCGCAGATTCGTTTTAAGGGGTTTGAGGCGGAGTGGGGGAGTAACTCGCTGGGGGAGCTCGGCCAAACGCAATCAGGTATTGGCTTCCCTGATGCCGAGCAGGGAGGGAAGACAGGGACACCATTTTTCAAGGTCTCAGACATGAGCCGTGTCGGAAACGACCGGGAGATGCTCACGTCCAATAACTACGTGAGCGATGTTCAGTTGAAGCGAAAAAAATGGACACCTATCAGTGATGTCCCGGCTGTGATCTTTGCCAAGGTAGGCGCAGCAATCATGCTGAATCGCAAGCGAATAGTTAGAAGACCATTCTTGATTGATAACAATGTGATGGCCTATATCTTCGACGCCACTTGGGACACGAATTTTGGAAAAACGCTATTTGATACGATAAACCTTCCGTCCTACGCCCAAGTTGGGGCTTTGCCCTCATACAACGGCTCTGACATTGAAAGCATCGTTGTCCATCGACCTGGCAATCGGGAGGAACAAACCCAAATCGGTAAATATTTCCGAGAGTTGGATAGTCTGATTGGGCTGCATCAGCGCAAGCATGACAAGCTGGTGACGCTGAAAAAATCGATGCTCCAAAAGATGTTCCCGCAACCCGGCGCCACCACCCCAGAAATCCGCTTCAAAGGTTTTGAGGAAGATTGGGCGATGAAGAAGCTTTATAGCCTCGTAGATCGGTACGACAACCTTAGAATACCGGTTACTGCAAGCAATCGAATTCCCGGAAATACGCCGTATTATGGAGCGAATGGAATCCAAGACTACGTGAGCGGCTTCACCCATGAAGGAGAGTTCATTCTAGTCGCGGAAGACGGCGCTAATGATCTGAAAAACTATCCCGTTCAGTATGTCAGTGGAAAAGTTTGGGTGAATAATCATGCACATGTTATTCAAGGGAAAGTTGGTTTGGCCGAAACTCGATTTTTGAAATATGCCTTCGCACAAATCAATGTTGAGGCTTTCTTAGTAGGCGGGGGAAGGTCTAAATTGAACGCTGAAACCATGATGCAATTGGAACTTTGCGCGCCTGAGGGTATTAAGGAACAACAAAAAATCAGCAACTACTTCCACACCCTCGACTCGCTGATTTCCAAACACGCTACCCAGCTCCAAAAGCTCCAGCAGCTCAAATCCGCCTGTTTGGCAAAGATGTTCGTTTGATGATGGTGCATTAAAAATTGTCGTGCCAGTGGTACGACATTTGTAGAAAAAACATTATGACATTTACCAAAGAATCCGAATTTGAAGCTGCTGTAATCCACGAACTGCGCCAGCGCGGCTGGGGCGATGCGGATGTTATCAAGCACCCCACTGAGGCCGATTTACTGGCGAACTGGAAGCAGATTCTGTTTGAGAACAATCGCGGAATCGATCGGCTGAATGAAGTACCGCTCACCGATGGCGAGATGCAGCAGATCATGGAGCAGATTAACCTGCTGCGCACGCCGCTCAAGCTCAATGGTTTTATCAATGGCAAAACGGTGGCGATTACCCGCGATAATCCGGCGGACACGCTGCACTTTGGCAAAGAAATCAGTCTGAAAATTTACGACCGCCACGAGATTGCCGCCGGGCAAAGCCGCTATCAAATCGTGCAGCAGCCGCACTATGCCCGTGGCGATTCGCTGCTTAATGACCGGCGCGGCGACCTGCTGCTGCTCATCAATGGGATGCCGGTGATCCACATCGAGCTGAAAAAAAGCGGTGTGGCGGTTAGCCAAGCCTATAACCAAATCAAGAAGTATTCGAGTGAGGGGATTTTTAGCGGTCTGTTTTCGCTGGTGCAAATTTTTGTGGCGATGGAGCCCGCCGAGGCGCTGTATTTTGCCAACCCTGGACCGGACGGTAAGTTCAATAAAGATTACGCCTTCCACTGGGCGGATTTTAATAACGAGCCAATCAACGATTGGAAGAGTTTTACCTCCAGCCTGCTGTCCATCCCGATGGCGCACCAGCTTATTGGCTTTTACACGGTGGCGGATGAGTCGGACGGCGTGCTGAAAGTGATGCGCAGTTATCAGTATTACGCCGCGCACGCCATTTCCGACAAAGTGGCCAAGACAGATTGGAAAAACCCGAACCGTCTGGGCGGCTATATCTGGCACACCACCGGCTCGGGTAAGACGATGACGAGCTTTAAGTCGGCTCAACTTATCGCCAACTCCAAGGATGCAGACAAGGTGGTTTTCCTGCTCGACCGTATCGAGCTGGGCACGCAAACGCTGGATAATTACCGCAACTTTGCCGGTGATGGCAACTCGGTGCAGGCCACGGAATACACCGGCGTGCTCGTCAAGAAACTGAAAAGCACCGACCCCGCCGATACCCTGATTGTAAGCTCGATTCAGAAGATGAGCCGGCTCAAGGATGAGGAGGATGGGCTGAAAGCGCACGATCTGGACACCATGCGTGCCAAGCGCATCGTGTTCATCGTGGACGAATGCCATCGCTCGACCTTTGGCTATATGCTTATTGATATCAAAGAGAGCTTTTCCGGCGCGGTGTTCTTTGGCTTCAGCGGCACGCCTATCCATAAGGAAAACGTGCGCAAGGACAACACCACGAGCGATGTCTTCGGTGATGAGCTGCACCGCTATAGCATTGCCGACGGCATCCGCGATAAGAACGTGCTCGGCTTTGACCCCTATCAAGTGCTGACGTACCGCGATCGCGATGTACGCCTGGCCGTGGCGCTGAAGAAAGCCAAAGCCAGCACGGTGGCTGATGCGCTTGCCGATGCGGCGAAAAAGAAGGTTTTTAATCGCTACATGAACGAGGTGCCGATGGCGGGACACCGGGATAGCTCCGGCGTTTATCAAACGGGCATCGAAGACTATCTGCCCAACACCCAATACAACCGCGCCGAACACCAGAACGCGGTGATTGAAGATATTGCCACGAATTGGGATGTTTTGAGCCAAGGCAGTAAATTCCACGCTATTTTTGCCACCAGCAGCATCCCGGAAGCCATCATTTACTACCGTCTGATGAAGGCCACATGCCCGGCGCTGAAAATCACCGCGCTGTTCGATCCGAATAATGACGATGACGGCGGCGCTGATCCTGCCTTCAAGACGAACGGCCTCGTCGAAATCATCAAAGACTACAACACGGCTTATGGGCAGAAGTTCGACCTCGGCAGCCACGCCAATTTCAAAAAAGACCTTGCCGCGCGTCTCGCCCACAAAGTGCCCTATACCCGCATCGAAGCCGAACCGTCGATGCGACTCGATTTGCTGATTGTGGTGAATCAAATGCTCACCGGCTTTGACTCAAAATGGGTGAACACGCTGTATCTCGACAAGCTGTTGGAATTTGAAAACATCATTCAGGCCTTTTCGCGCACCAACCGCCTGTTCGGGCCGGACAAGCCTTTTGGTACCATCCGCTACTACCGCAAGCCGCACACGATGAAGCGCAATATCGAAGCCGCCATAAAGCTTTATTCAGGCGACAAACCGATTGGCCTGTTTGCAGATCGCTTGCCGATGAACCTGGAACGGATGAATGCCAGCTTTGCCGAAATCACGGCTATTTTCAACGCGGCAAGTATTCCTGATTTCAGCAAGCTGCCAGACGACCTTACGGCACGCGCAGCCTTTGCCAAGCAGTTCAATCAGTTCAGTGCCATTCTGGAGGCCGCGAAAATTCAAGGCTTTAAGTGGGAGAAGTTGGTTTATGAGTTCGGTGAGAACCCCAAGACTCAAGTTACACTCGGCATTAGCCACCACCAATATCTGACGCTTTTGCAGCGCTACAAAGAACTGGGCGGTGGCGGTGGCAGTGGCGGCGAGAGCATTCCCTTCGAGATCGATAGCCACATCACCGAAATCGACACCGGTAAGATCGACACCGACTACATGAACTCCCGCTTTGAGAAATATCTCAAAATCTTGCAAAGCGGTGACGAGCAGGCAAAAGAAGCGACCTTGGCCGAACTGCACCGCTCTTTTACATCGCTCTCTCAAGACGAGCAAAAAATCGCTGAGATATTCCTCCACGACATCCAGCGCGGTGATGTACAAATCGACACCAACCGCACCTTCCGCGATTACCTCGCCGACTACCAGGACAAAGCAAAGAATCAGAAAATCGCCGATCTGGTAGATATCCTCGGGGTGGATAAATCGAAGCTCATCGTCCTCATGAGCACCCATGTCACTGAAGTCAGCCTAAATGAATACGGCCGCTTCGATGATCTCAATGCAACAATCGACAGTAAACATCCAACCCTCCCACCTACCCAATCTTATCTGCTTATGCTTTTGGCCTGATGGGCAGGAGTTCATCAATACGGCTATTGGGCCAAGTGGGGAG
>NCFS01000059.1 GCA_002281295.1 Halothiobacillus sp. 35-54-62
CGCACTTCCATGGCGATAAACCGGAAGTAATTCATCACTTTTTCAACATTGCCCTTGAAATGATCCAAGCGCAGCACTTTATTCTGCGTGGCAATGCCGGTGGCGCAGTTGTTCAAATGGCAAATCCGCAAATATTTGCAGCCCAGCGCGATCATAGGACCGGTACCAAAGCCGAAGCTTTCGGCGCCTAAAATTGCCGCTTTAATCACATCAAGCCCCGTTTTGAGGCCGCCATCGGTTTGCAAGCGCACTTTATCGCGCAAATCATTGGCGCGCAGGGTTTGGTGTGCCTCGGCCAAGCCCAATTCCCACGGGGAGCCTGCGTATTTCACCGAGGTGAGCGGGCTTGCACCCGTGCCGCCATCGTAGCCTGAGATGGTAATCAAGTCGGCATAGGCTTTGGCCACGCCCGCCGCAATGGTGCCCACGCCCGGCTCCGATACCAATTTAACCGACACTAACGCCGTGGGGTTCACTTGCTTCAAATCAAAAATCAGCTGCGCCAAATCTTCAATCGAATAAATATCGTGGTGCGGCGGCGGGGAAATCAGCGCGACCCCGGGGCGGGCATACCGCAAACGGCCGATGGTGGCATCGACTTTATGCCCCGGTAACTGCCCGCCCTCACCGGGTTTTGCCCCTTGCGCCACTTTAATTTGCAGCACTTCGGCATTCACGAGGTAATGCGGGGTTACGCCAAACCGCCCCGAGGCAATTTGCTTGATTTTACTCATTTTGAGCGTGCCATACCGCGCCGGGTCTTCACCGCCCTCACCGGAGTTTGAGCGCGCGCCCAAGCGATTCATGGCCTCGGCCAGCGTTTCGTGCGCTTCGGGCGAGAGCGCGCCCAAGCTCATGCCGGCCGAATCAAAGCGGCGGATAATCGATTCGAGCGATTCGACCTCATCAATCGAAATCGGCATCGCATCGTGCGATAACTCGAACATATCGCGCAGGGTGGCGATGGGGCGATGATTCACATGGGCAGAATATTGTTGCCACAGCGTGAAATCGCCGGTATTGACTGCCGCTTGCAGGGTTTGCACCACATCGGGGTTGTAGGCGTGGTATTCGCCGCCATCAATGTATTTGAGCAAGCCGCCTTGGCGTGGCTCTTTATGGCGCGCCAACGCTTCTTTGTGCAGAATTTTTTGATCGGCTTCGATATCGACAAACCGCGCGCCTTGCAGGCGGCTGGTGGTGTCTTTAAAGCACAAATTCACAATGTCATCGGCCAGCCCAATAATTTCAAATAATTGGGAGCCGCGATAGCTGGCCACCGTGGAAATACCCATCTTGGACAGGATTTTTTTGAGGCCTTTGCCCGTGCCTTTCACAAAATTGCTGGCGAGTTTTTCGCTGCTGCCCGCCGAAATCAGGCCACGGGTTAACATATCGTGGATGGTTTCAAACGCAAGGTAGGGATAAATCGCGGTGGCGCCATAGCCGATTAACACCGCACAATGATGCGGATCGCGCGCGGTGGCGGTTTCAATCACTAAATTGGCATCGGTGCGCAGGCCATCACGAATTAAGCGGTGGTGAATCGCGCCGGTGGCAAGCAAGGCGTGCATGGGCATCCGGTCGGCAGCAACGCCGCGATCACTGAGCACCAGCACAACGCAACCGGCGCGCACTTTGGCCACGGCCTCATCGCACACCCGCTCAATGGCGGTTTGCAGCCCCTCGTGCAGGGGGTAGGTTAAATCGATTCGCGCGTGGGCAAAATCGGGGTCGGTTTGTGCCAGCAAGGCCTTAAATTTAGTTTCGCTTAAAATCGGTGTTTCAAGCTGCAAGCGGTGCGCATGTTCGGGGGTTTCGGCGAATACATTGCGCTCACGGCCAATTAAGGTTTCAAGCGACATCACAATCGCTTCACGCAAGGGGTCTATCGGCGGGTTGGTGACTTGGGCAAATTGCTGGCGGAAATAGTCATAAAGCGAGCGCTGAGTTTGCGAGAGCACGGCCATCGGTGCATCGTCGCCCATCGAGCCAATGGCTTCTTGGCCTTCTTCGGCCATGACGCGCAGCACTTGGTCGCGCTCTTCAAAGCTTAATAAAAACTCTTTTTCATATTGGCGCAGGGTTTCGGCATCAAAGGGGGCTGAGGTGAGCTTGCCTTCATCAAGGCTGCTGGCCAGCCGCACCGCATGGGCTTTAAGCCAGGCACGGTAGGGTTGGCGCAGTTTCATGCGGTTATCGACTTCATCCGGCGCAATTAGCTGACCCACGGCGGTATCAACGGCCACAATTTGCCCCGGCCGCACGCGGCCTTTTTGTACCACATCGGCCGGATTGTAATCCCACACGCCAATTTCAGAGGCAAGGGTAATGTGCCGATCTTTAGTGATAACCCAGCGCGCGGGGCGCAGGCCATTGCGATCCATGGCGCAAGCCACGGTGCGGCCATCGGTCATCACAATGCCCGCAGGCCCATCCCAGGGCTCTAGATGCATCGAGTTATATTCATAAAACGCGCGCAAATCGGCATCCATGTGTTCTACATTTTGCCAAGCCGGCGGCACAATCATGCGCATAGCGCGCAGCATATCCACGCCGCCCGCCAGCAAGGCTTCCAACATGTTATCCATGGAAGAGGAATCGGACCCTATGGTGTTAACGAGCGGGGTCACCAAGCTCATATCGGGAATCAGCGGGGTGGCGTATTTGCTCGACCGCGCGAGCGCCCAGTTGCGATTACCGCGAATGGTATTGATTTCACCATTGTGCGCCAAGTAGCGAAACGGCTGCGCCAAGCGCCATTCGGGGAAGGTGTTGGTGGAAAATCGCTGATGGAATACGCATTGCGAGGAGGCCAGCGTGGCATCTTGTAAATCGAGATAAAAGCCGGCCAGATCATCGGGCATCATCAGGCCTTTGTAGGAGATAACCTCGGCGGCCATGGAGGGCATGTAAAACACGGGGTCATCTGCCAGCGCTTTTTCGGTGATGCGGCGGGCGATGTAGAGTTTGGTATCAAATTCACGCGCGCTCAAATCATCGGGGGCATTCACAAACACATGCAATACATCGGGGCGCTTGGCGGCAGAAATACGCCCCAGCACCGAGGGATCCACCGGCACGGCACGCCAACCGGCAATGCTTAACCCTTGGCTTGTCAGCGCTGCGCCTAACGTGGCCTTAACCTGTTGCGCTGAGGCGGCATCTAAGCCCACAAAGGCCACGCCCACCGCGTACTGTGCAGCCAAGCTTAGCCCCAAGTTGGCGGCCTCGGCTCGAAAAAAGGCATCGGGTTTTTTGAGCAGAATGCCGCAACCATCGCCCGATTTACCATCGGCAGAAATCCCCCCCCGATGCGTCATGCGCGCCAGCGCTTCAATCGCGGTCGATACCAAATGGTGGCTCGGCTGATCATCCATATGGGCGATCAGGCCAAAACCGCAGTTGTCCTTTTCAAAGCTGGGGTGGTACAGGCCGGCGGTGGGAGCGCGATTCATCGGGGGTAAAACCTCTTCAAATTCTCAATAATGAGCCTAAATTCAGGGCAGAAACCCAGCCCAAAGGCGGGCGGCGCTGGGCGGGCGACGCTTGGGGAATTCCGCAAATGCAAAGCGCCCGCACAAAACCAATTCGACTATAGCATCCGCCAAGCGGATTGCTGACAGCGTGAGCGCGCAGCGCCTGCGAAAAAATCGGGGGGCTGGATTTTAACGGCAGGCCACTTTTCTTGCAAGAATCACGCCCATTTCACGCCGATTTCGCCCAGAAAACATATCGTTAATCAGGGGCTAATCACCTTGCTAATCGCCTCGAATGTTCGGGGATAAGGCTTAAACGCACGCAAGGGCTCGGCAAGTTCGGTACTGGCTTTGCGGGCATCGGCCAAGGTTAAAAAATCCCCCAAGGTGACGGTATATAGCAATTGATTGTTGGGTTTTTGCGAGAATACATGCCATTCACCCAACCGCGTGCTGGCACTATGCTTTTTAATGAAGTCTAGCGCGGCTTTTTCGTCGTTAAAAGCGCCCAACTGAAGTGCCGCACGGTTTTTAGGGCGCGCTCGATACCAGGCATTATCCACCGCGTTAACGATGACCGTCCGCGTGGACGCTGCGGTGTGCGGTTTCACGGCGATCGGTTTTTCGGCCGGTTTTGTTAGTTTGTGTGCAGGTTCTGCGGCAGGTTTTTCGATGGGCTTTTTCTCGCGCGGGGCAATCAATTGCGGCGCGGCAGGGGCTGAGGCGGGCTTGGGGGCGGCGAGCTCAGTCGGGGTTGCGTTTTGCGCGAGGGCAGGCAGCGCGGGTGCGGGGTTAGGCGCTAAGCTTTGCGGCGCATTTAACACGGGGCTGGGGGCGGCGGGCGCACTCGCTGCCAAGGCGGGTGACACGGGGGGCGACACGGGGGCAGGTGCCGCCGCGCTTAAGCCACTGGTTGTGCCGAGCCCGCCATCATTGGGCAAGGGGTTGTCGGGTTGCGCCGGCGGCGTGCCTGTTGGGGCAGGCTCGGCGGGCGCCGTATTCAGTGAGAGCGTTTGCGGCGACGCGGGTTTGTCTGAGGTGCTGGTGAGCAAGGCAAAGCCCCCAAAGGTAACAATCGCTACGCTAATGGCGGCGGCCACAAGAAGCATAGGCCCTGAGGATTTGCGCCGTGCGGCCGCAGGCTCACTGGCCGCAAAACCGCGCGCGCCCTCTAGGGCATCGGCAAATAGGGGTTCATCGGGCAGGGCTTGGGTGCGGGCGGCCACACTCGGCTGCGGGGCAGAGGGCGAAGCTTCGCCCAGCAGCTGACACAGGTGCATATCGCTTTGCATTTCAGATAGCTCGGGCGCTAAGCGCAGCTGATCGGTCAGCCCGATATCGCCGGTGAGCAAAAATAAAAGCTGGTTGGGCGCTAAATCATGCGCGGCGCGCAAGCTGGCGAGCAGCCCCGACCATTCGGGCGAATCAAGCCAGGCATCGGCATTTTCGATCACCATGAGGAGCCGCCCCTGCCCTTCCATTGCCTCGTGCACGGCATTGGCCAGCTGCCGAGGCGATTCCTGTGTGAGCCGGCTTGCACACTTAAAATCTCGATGGAATCGGGGAGCTGATCGGCCAGGAGCTTAACAAAGGCGCGGCGCTCGGGCGCGGAGGCGCTTTCCACCACAATAACCCGATCGGCATATTTAATTAATTGGGTTACCAGGTTGGCTTGCTCGAAGGCGTGTTCTTGCGCGGTATTCATGGGTGGGGTTCCAGTAGCAATTAATGCGGCGAAATTAATTAAGCGGGCAGCGCGTGCGTGGCGCGCAGGGTTTCAAGCAAAAGGGCTTCGGGCGCTTTATCGGTGACCAGCGCGGCGCCTAAACCGTGCAGCAGCACGAGCCGCAAGCGCCCACTTTGAACTTTTTTATCGTTATCCATCAGCGCTCTTAGGGGTTCAATAGCGAGCGCGGCTGGGCTTTGCGTGGGCAAACCCGCTGCCGCCACTATGCGATACACCCGCGCTAAATCAGCCGCATTAATCCACGCTAACCGGTGGGATAAATCGGCCGCCATGCACATGCCGGCGCCCACCGCCTCGCCGTGTAACCACACGCCATAACCCATGCCCGCTTCGATGGCATGACCGAAGGTGTGGCCTAAGTTAAGCAAGGCGCGCAGCCCGCCCTCGCGCTCATCTTGATGCACAATATCGGCTTTAATGGCGCAGCTGCGGGTTATGGCATGGTGCAGGGCTTGGGCATCCCGGCTACGCAATTTGGCCATGTTTTCTTCAATCCAATCGAGAAAATCGACATCCCAAAGCAAGCCATACTTAATGACTTCAGCCAAACCCGCTGAGAGCTCCCGATCGGGCAGGGTATTTAAGGTTTGAATATCGGTAATCACGCAGCGCGGCTGATAAAACGCGCCAATCATATTTTTGGCTTGGGGGTGATTCACGCCGGTTTTGCCGCCGACCGAGCTATCAACTTGCGACAGCAAGGTGGTGGGAATTTGAATAAACGGCACGCCGCGCTGATAGCAGGCGGCGGCAAAGCCGGTAATATCGCCAACAACCCCGCCGCCTAAGGCGATTAGCGTGGTTTGACGATCACACTGGGCGGCCACGAGGGCATCAAAAATCTGGCTTAAGGTTTCAAGCGATTTATATTGTTCGCCATCGGGCAGCACCACGAGTTCCACTTGCTTAAATGCCGATAACCGCTGCTGCAAAGCCTGCGCGTAAAGTGGCGCTACGGTGGTGTTAGAGACAATAACCGCCACCTCGCCCGGGATATGCCGCGCAAGCAGAGCCGCATGTTCGAGCAAATTCATGCCGATATAGATGGGATAGCTGCGATCCCCTAGATCAACAACCAGGGAAGCGTCCGGATCAAGCGCGGCAGAATCGGGCATAAAGCAACCTTCATTGAAAAAAATCAAATTCAAGGGGGCAACTATATCAGCAAGCCCTGTTAGCGCGCAGCACCCCGACGCATTGGGGCGTTAGTTGGCGGGCATCCAGCCCGAGCTGCCTTCGAGCAACACAAGCCGCGTGTGATACGCCTGGGTTTCGCCCGCTTTGAAATTACCAAACTGCAACATCAAGCTGATTTGCCCTGCGGTGCTCAAAAAATTCGGCACCGAGTTGGCATTTTGCAAGGCACCGGCCACCTCAGCGGCACTTTGCTTAAACAACAAGGTGGCGGTCACATCCACCATCCAGCGCGGATTTTGCGCATCGGCGGGCGCGGCGACATTGAGTGTGTTGATGGTTTGCACCACAATCACTTGGCCGGAGGGGTCTAGTTTATCTTGCAAAATTTGTCGCACGGCGTTTTTATCAGGCCCCTGATTAAACCCGCAACCCGTTAAAAATAAAATAAAAACCAACCCAAAAACCCAACGCCCGAATTGCATTGATCGCACGCAGCACCCCCGCTTTAATAACTCACCCAATTTAAAATCACGCATAAAATCCGTGGTTATTGTCCCATGAACCCCGTTTAATTCGAATACCGATGAGCTTGCCACTCGCTTGTCGCCTCAACCTGCGCGATCAACCGCCCCCCTTGACTTGGATGCGTGTATTCTTGCTCAATGTGCCGCTTATTTTTTCGCACCAAAAACACAACGGATCGACTGCTATGCCCGACACAACCCAAGCGCTCATAGACGAACTGGCGCAACTCATTACCGAGGGGCTGAATCTTGACATAAACCCCAAAGAAATTGATGCCGATGCGCCCTTGTTTGGCCAAGGACTGGGGCTTGATTCAATTGATATTCTGGAAATCGCCATGCTGATCTCCAAGCGGTACGGCTTTGCCTTGCGCAGCGACGATACCGACAACACGCGCATTTTCTCCTCGCTGCGGCATCTGGCCACACACATTGCCGCGCACCGCAGCACTTAAATCACCCCCATGATTCAGCGTAAGCTTTTAAGCCAAATCAAGGACGGGGTGCTCCTGTTACTACTCGGGCTTGATCTGCTGCTGGCCAATTTTTTGAGCCCGCAAACGATGCTTTCCCCCGGATTAGTCGCGCTGGCCTTTCTGCCCATAAGCTTGATTGCACTGGATGTGCTTATGCATCAGTTTGGCAAAAAAACGGCCTTACTCGCCACAGGCGGCATCTTAGGCTCGGCGATTATTTTTCTGCCTCTGCTGCAAAGCCACATTAGCGTGATTTATCTTGTGCAACACCTCACCATTAACGTGATCCTGGGCGGGTGGTTTGCCGCCAGCCTGCGCCCTGAGCGCGAACCGGTTTGCACTCAGTTGGCGGGCAGGCTTCACCCAATCATGCACCCGCAGCTTCGCCAATACACCACCCAGCTTACCCGCGTATGGGCGGGGTTTTTCTGGCTGATGGCCGCCCTATCGCTGCTGCTTTATTGCTTTTCGCCGATTTTTGTTTGGTCGATATTTGCCAACACGCTCACACTGCCTTTGGTGCTGCTGATGTTTGCTGGAGAATATTTGGTGCGCCTTCGCGTGCTGCCCCCGCAAGATCACTTAGGCCCTTTGAGCGCGATTCACGCCTATCAAAAATCACTAAAAGCGCGGCGCTGTGCGGCCTCGGCTCGATCATAACCTATGGCTACCCCGCACCCCCTCATCGACGCCGATTGGCATCAAGTCTTATTGTATCGGCCCCAGGGGCCGGTAACGGTGGGTCAATTTCTGAGTGAGGCGATGAGCCTTGCTGATCGCTTAACCGAACCATCGGCGCAACGCCCGGGCTTACACCCATTTGTCGTCAATATTTGCCAAGATCAATACCATTTTATGGTGGGCTTTGTGGCCATCATTCTGGCCGGAAAAACCAATATTCTGCCCGCCAACGATACGCCCGCCGCCTTAAGCCAACTGATGGCAGGCGAACCCCACGCGCTCTGTCTGCACGATCGCAAGGCTTTTGCGCCGCCTTACCCGCACATGATCTACCCCGCCAGCACTAACGTGCCCCTGCGTACGCCAAGCAAACCCAACCTAGATTCTGCACAAATCGTGGCACGGGTTTTCACCTCAGGCTCCACCGGCCTACCGGTAGCGCATGATAAATCGTGGGGCAAGCTTGTCGCCGCCGTGCAAGCAGGCGCACAACGCATGGGGCTTGATACCCGCCCCATGAATTTAGTTGGCACGGTGCCGCCGCAACACATGTTCGGCTTTGAATCATTGGTTTTGTTATGCCTGATTAGTGGCTGCCCGCTGTGGTCGGGCAGGCCGTTTTATCCAGCCGATATTGCGGCTGCTTTAAATGCCGTGCCTGAGCCGCGCATGCTGGTAACCACGCCGTTTCACTTAAAGGCGTTGCTGGATGCCCATTTGCCCCTGCCTAAAATTGAACGGCTCTTACTTGCCACCGCCCCGCTTTCCCGCGCGCTGGCTGAACGCGCTGAAGCGGCGACCGGCGCGGCGCTGTTTGAGATTTATGGCTGCACCGAAACCGGTCAAATCGCCTCGCGCCGCACCACCCAATCTGAAGATTGGGCCTTGCTTCCCGGCGTCCGCCTAAGCCCCGCGCCGGCTAATCTCGGTGAACACCTATTTATCGCCCAGGGCTCGACCATAAAAACCCCAACGGTGCTGGCCGATCGCATTCAAATGCAGCCAGATGGCCGTTTTAATTTACTCGGGCGCACCGCCGATCAGGTCAATATCGCCGGAAAGCGGAGCGCACTTAGCTATTTAACCGCTCAACTCAAAGCCATACCCGGTGTGATCGATGGCGTGTTTTTTCTGCCCGATGCGCCCCCAACACAAGCTATTAACCGGTTGTGCGCACTTGTTGTATCCCCCACGTTAAGTTTGCAGGAAATTTTATCGGCATTGCGCGAACGGCTGGATGCGGTTTTTTTGCCCCGCCCGCTCATTGGCGTTGCCCATCTGCCCTACACCGCTTCGGGCAAATTGCCCCAAGCCACCTTGCACAGCGTGTTAGCGGCGCACCTTGCCCGCACCTCGCCTCTGCCCGCTACCTGGCACATTGGGGGGGATCATCCGGCCTTTAGTGGGCATTTTCCGGGGTATCCCTTGCTGCCCGGCGCCTTGCTGCTCGATTGGGTGATTGAACAAGCCGCCGCCGAGTGGCAGGTTCCCAGCACGGAGCTTGGTATTGAGCAAGCCAAGTTTCTGCTGCCCGTGCGCCCCGGTGCGCTCATCCGGCTCATCTTGGCACCCATAGCCGCACCAGTCGCCGCATCCATAGCCGCATCCGCTGCAACGCACCGATCGTTTTCAGTGCTCGTCGATGAGGCGGTGGTCGCAAGCGGCATGCTCCGTCATCGGTCGCCCGTATGACAGGCCACGGCGATTGGCGCAGCCAGCCAGAGCGCGGCAGCCCGCGCTTATTGAGGCTTATGCTGTGGCTGTCGCGGCGCTTAGGCCGGCGGCTCAGTCGCCTGGCTTTGTATCCCATTGCGCTCTATTTTTTTCTCTTTGCCCCGAGCGCACGCCGCGCCTCTCACGCCTATCTGGCGCGAGCGCTTAACCGCCCCGCTCGCACCATTGATGTGTTGCGGCATTTTTTAACCTTTGCCAGCACCATTCATGACCGCGTGTATTTGTTGGATAACCCAACCGGCGCTATCACCATCGATTGCCCCCACGGGTCGCTATTTGATGCGCCGACCGGTGCCATTTTAATCGGCGCGCATCTCGGTAGTTTTGAAGCCCTGCGCGCCATTGGCAAGGGCAAAGCGCAACGGCGGGTGAGCATGTTAATGCACGCCGACAATGCCAAAAAAATCAATGCCCTCTTGGCCATAGCCAATCCTGCAGCAGCCGATGACATTATCGTACTAGGCCAAGTAGACTCCATGCTCACCGCCCAAACCCGGTTGGCTGAAGGCCATTTAATCGGCATGTTGGCCGATCGCAGCTTACCGGGTGATACCCTGCGCTTATGCCCTTTTTTGGGCACGCCGGCGGGGTTTGCGCTCGGGCCTTTTCGGGTGGCCGCTTTGCTCAGGCAACCGGTGTATTTTATGGCGGGGCTGTATTTGGGCGGCAATCGCTACCGCGTGCATTTTGAGCCCTTGGCCGATTTTACCCATACCGATCGCCCCGATCGCACGCGGGCCATTCATAGGGCGCAAGATCGCTATGTGGCCTTACTGGAATCCCATTGCCGCGCCTACCCGTACAATTGGTTTAATTTTTACGATTTTTGGGCACCGCCCATCGCCCCCAACCCCGAGCCCACTGCCTAATGCGTTTATTAATTTTATTTCTGCTGAGCCTCCCCTTTGGCGCACATGCTGCCGATGCGCCAGTGTGGAACGCGCAATCCGTGCTGCACGCCATTGCAAGCACGCAGGTGCAAACCGTGCAGTTCAGTGAGGAGAAGTTTCTCGGTGTGCTCGACACCCCGCTCCTCTCGCAAGGCGTGCTAACGTTCCGCCCGCCCGATGGCCTAGAAAAACACACCACCGCCCCGCAAGATGAGCTCATGACCCTCCAAGGCCAAGCGCTCACCTACACCCGCCAAGGCAAAACCTACCAACTGGATTTAACCGAACACCCCGAGGCCGCCGCCTACGCAGTGGGTATTCGCGCCCTTCTAACGGGCGATATCGCCGTGTTACAGCGAAGCTACCTGCTGCAATTAAGTGGCGATGCCGCCCACTGGAGCCTGCAATTGCTCCCCACGGACCCGCGCTTGCTGAGCCTAATCAAAGCGATTAGCGTGACCGGATCGGGCGGCTATCTCCACCTGATTGAATACGATCAGGCCGATGGCGATCGCTCGGTAATGACGCTGGCACCCGAAAGCAAGGCGCCCGCCGCACCATGAGCACAAGCCCCCGTTTTGCCCGTCGCAGCCGCTCACTTAGCCTGTGGATTCTGGTGCTGATTACCAGCCTGATTATCATCGGGCAAACCCGCTTTACCGCCGATATGACGGCGTTTCTCCCCGCGCACCCCACCGCTGAGCAGGCCTTTTTGGTCGATCAAATCCAAGAGGGCACCCTCTCAAAAATGATTTTGATTGGCATTGATGGCGCAGATGCCCGTGCGCGGGCAGAGGCGAGTCGGGCTCTGGGGGCGGCCTTGCGCCAATCGGGGCTGTTCAGCACGGTGCAAAACGGCACATCCCCCGCGCTCGCGACCGATCAAGCACTGCTTTTTAACCACCGGTATCTGTTAAGCCCCGACATCACGGCGCAGCACTTCCTGCCCGCAGCGCTGCATACGGCCATCGCCAACAGCATTGATTTGCTTGCCTCACCGCTGGGTGTCTTTACCCGCAAAATTTTCACCCAAGACCCCACAGGTGAGACGTTCGCACTGATTAATCATCTGGCGCCACAGGGGCAAAATAACGCCCCCGTTACCCGCGATGGCGTATGGGTATCCCCAGATGGCAAGCGCGCTTTGCTGATGCTGCAAACCCGCGCCAAAGGCGCCGATACCGATGCCATGGCCACGGCATTGGCCGAAATTCACACCGTGTTCGCAGCGCAAGCCCAACCGCCCGCAGGCCAGCCTCGATTACAGTTAATGGTGACCGGCGCGCCCGTGTTTTCGGTCGATTCGCGCCGCTTGATTCAAGCCGATGTCGAACGCTTCAGCCTCATTGCCAGCCTCGCGATTATTGGGCTATTACTGCTGGTTTATCGCTCGCTCATTCTCGTTATTTTAAGTTTAGTGCCCGTGCTCACCGGCATTATGGTGGCCATCGCTGCGGTCAGCTTGGGCTTTGGGGCGGTGCATGGCATCACCCTAGGATTTGGCACCACCCTGATTGGTGAGGCCATCGATTATTCGATTTATTACTTCATTCAAACCCGAGATGCGCCGCAAGACAACGCAACCGCTCTGCTTGACGCCCCACCCAGCCCTACCCCGAGCGCTAATGCAAATGTTGACGGCATGGCGCGCTTTTGGCCTACCGTTCGCTTAGGCGTGCTCACCTCCATCACCGGCTTTGCCGCACTGCTGTTTTCGGGGTTTCCGGGTCTGGCTCAAATTGGGCTTTATTCCATTGCAGGCTTGCTTACCGCCGCACTGGTCACCCGATTCGTCTTGCCATATCTCGATTACAGCGCCCGCAAGCGGCATTCACTTGCCCCTCTTGGCCGCCTGCTCGCGCCCGTGTTTAATGGGGTGCGGCGGTGGCGCTTTGGCTTTGCGCTCCTCGCGCTGGCGGCGTTGGTGCTCCTTGTGGCACGTCACGACGCCATTTGGCAATCGGGGCTATCGGGTTTAAGCCCCATTTCAAGCCAAGCCAAGGCCGAAGATGCCGCGCTGCGGGCAGATTTACGCAGTGAAGACACCCGCTATTTTATTGTTGCGAACGCGCAAAGCCAGCAAGCGGCCTTAGCCGCCGCCGAGCAGTTAGATGCAGCGCTCAAACCGCTTCTCACCGAGGGGGTACTCACGCGGATTGAAAGCCCAGCGCACCTATTGCCCAGCCTTGCCACCCAGCAAGCCCGCCAGCACGCCTTGCCCGACCGTGCCACGCTCACCCAAAATCTGGAGCGTGCGGTGCAAGGCTTGCCCGTTCAAGCGGCGCGGCTGGCGCCTTTTGTTGATGCCATTGCGCAAGCCCGCCAGCAGCCCTTGCTTACCCCACAGGATTTTGCCGGCACGGATCTGGGGCTGGCACTGAATAGCATGCTGCAACGCCAAACCGAGCACGGCCAAACGCACTGGCTGGCGTTAATTCGGCTGCACACCCCGCACGATACAGCGCTAAATACGGCGCGCATCAACCAAGCGATTCAAGCCAGCGGCGTCACCGCGTTATTTATCGACAAAGAAGCGCAAACCACCCAGTTATTTAACAGCTATTTGCACAACACCATTGCCCTATCGTTAGCGGGGCTGCTGGCGATTATCATGGTGCTGGGCGCGGTGCTAAAAAGCCCCGCCCGCTTGCTGCGCGTACTGTTGCCGTTGCTGATTGCCGTGGTGCTTGTCATGGCAGGGTTAACTCTTGCCGGCGAGCGGTTAAATATTTTAAATTTAATTGGCCTGTTGCTGATTGTGGCCATTGGCTCCAATTACGCCCTATTTTTTAATCAAGGCAAAGCACCCGATGCGGCAACATTGGCCTCACTCGCGCTGGCTAACCTCACCACTGTCATCGCGTTTGGCACGCTGGCGTTCTCGGATCTACCCATTTTGCATGCCTTTGGCAGCACGGTAGCACCGGGTGCGGTGCTCGCTTTGCTTATTTCTGCTGCGTTTGCAGAACCTGCCCATGCCGCCCCCGCTTAAGCCCGGCACCCCGCTTACAAAGGCTGACATTGCGGCACGCATTCCGCATCAGGGCGCCCTGTGCTTGCTCGATTGCGTAACGCATTGGGATGCCCTGCGCATTGAATGCCTTGCCATAAGCCATCGCGCGGCAGATAACCCCTTGCGCCGCCAAGGTAGGCTCGGCGCGGTAATTGGCATCGAATACGCCGCGCAAGCGATGGCCGTGCATGGTGCTTTGCTCGCCGAGCGCGATGCACCGCCCAAAAAAGGGCTCATTACCCGGGTGCAGCAGGTGCAATGGCACACCGAGCGGCTAGATGGCTGCACTGCACCGCTCAGCATTACCGCCGAGCGGCTCATGGGCGATGCCCGCATGGTGCGCTATCACCCCTCATGCCCACACCTGATGCCCCCCTGCCCGCCGCGCTGATCGATGCCCTCGTTGGGCAAGGCTGGTTTGAATGGCCCAACGCCGTGAGCGATACCCTGTGCCAAGCCTTGCTCAGTGAGGCGGCAGCGCACGCAGCCGCAGGCGCATTACACCAGGCGGGCGTGGGGCGCGGCGCCCGTCACCAAGTAAACGCGACGGTTCGTCGCGATGAGATTAAATGGCTCACGGGCGAGACAGCGGCGCAACAGGGGTATCTGCGTCAGATGGCGGCGCTGCAAGTGCAGCTCAATCGCGCACTCTTTTTGGGGCTGATCGACTATGAAGGCCATTTCGCCCGCTACCCTGCGGGGGGATTTTATAAAAAACACACCGATAGCTTTCGTGGGGCGGCCAATCGAATGGTATCCACCGTGCTGTACTTAAACCCTGATTGGCAGGCCGCTTGGGGCGGGGCATTGGTGATTGATCTGAAAGACCCCGAGCAAGCCCCGATGGTGATTACCCCTGAGCTCGGCAAGCTCGTTATTTTTATGAGTGAAGATATGCCGCATGAAGTGCTTCCCACGCTGCACCCGCGCGTGAGTGTGGCCGGCTGGTTTCGGTGCAGCGCCGGCCGCATTGATCTGGCGCGTTAAGGCGATGGGGTGCAAAGCGGGGGTAAACGAGGCAAAACAGCGCCGCTAACCCCTTAGGGAACCTCTGATTAAATCCCTTGTGAGCCGAGTTGCTGATCCAAAAGCTGCAAAACGAGGCAGAGGCCGCCGGTCGTAGTTATTCTACGAATCCAAGGCCGATAACGACGTGTTGCGGCCCATGC
>NCFS01000060.1:0-9157 GCA_002281295.1 Halothiobacillus sp. 35-54-62
CGGCTTAACCACGACCGGCACGCCCATATCGCAAGCCGCCGCCCAAGCATCCTCGGCGCTATCCACAGGCCGGCCTTGGGGCACAGGCACACCGCAGGCCTGCAACAAGGTTTTAGTGAGGTTTTTATCGCGTGAAATGCCCTCTGCAATGGCACTGGTTTGATCGGTTTCAGCCGTCCAAATCATGCGCCGCGCCGCGCCATAGCCCAATTGCACCAAACTGCTATCACTTAAGCGAATGTAGGGGATTTTTCGTGCCATGGCCGCTTCGACAATACTGGCCGTGCTGGGGCCAAAATAGCGATCATCTTTAAGTTCATGCAATGCATGTAAGGCAGCGGGCAAATCAAACGGACGATCTTCAATCGCCGCCATTAATAAATCGCGTGCCGAAAAAAAAGCCTGTCGGCTCACCGCTTCATCCCAGGCAGAAACAACCACTTTATACACACCGCGAATGGGCGTTTCACGCGCTTTACCAAAGCCACCGGGCAGGCCGATTAAGGTTAAAAGCTCCAGCGTGATATGTTCCATAATATGCGCCGGCCACGTGCCCTCGGCCAAGCGCCGCAAAAAACCACCCCGTTCACCATAACTGCACCGATGCTCAATTAGCCCCGGCAGCCAAGTCGATAGGCGCTCGTATAAACCGGGAATCGTATCGGAGGGGCACTCTTCCAATTCCCCAATATCCACCCACGCCTCAAGCACCGGATAGTACGTCCAGATACTAGGACCACGCAGGGAAAGAAAACTCAAAAACTCTATCGATTTGGCCACAAAACTATCCTAACGAGGGGTTAATTTTTTTATTCCGGCAAGGGTTCACGCAGGTTAAAAGCGAGGCAAATAATAAAAATCCTCATCAAATTCCCACAGGCTTGCCTGCATACAATCGGTTTAACGGCGTATAAGATATTCGCTTTAACAATTGTTCGTCAAAATTACTCAATAAGTCATATAAATTGCTTTGAGCTATTTTCAGTAGCTCAATAATTTATAACTACTATTTTCAGGAAAGCTACTGTGCGTCATCGCCCCCCCTCATCGGTCTTAGCCCGCCTCCCCCTGGATCTTTCGGCCGACTTACAATTTGTCACGCGCGTCTTAATCCTCACGCAAGAGGAAATTGTTCTGGCCATGCCCGAGGATGACACCGTCATCGAAGCCCGCTGGCGCATCGAACCCGGCGATCAATTGCGCTTAACCGATCATGCCGGGCTCGGTTTACTGCAACTCAATGATGCCAACCACAGCAAAGCACAGTGGCGCTTTACCTTAAGCCACAGGCAAGCTGCTGAGGCCTTTGCGGCTCAATTCAATTCGACTAATGCCGCGCCCAGCTCGCCTTTGGCCTTAGCTTCAACCGAGCCTGCCGCCCTCTGGCCTGAGGAGGCATTAAACGATGCAACGCCGCCCTCCACCTGGACCCTCTTTCGCCTGTGGCGTTTTGCCAAACCCTATAAAGGCCAATTACTACTCGGGTTTTTACTTACCCTAGCCGCCACAGCCGCCACCCTGGTGCCCCCATATCTCACCATGCCCTTAATGGACGATGTGTTGATACCCTTTCAAAATGGCGTTGCCATTGAGCAATCCACCGTACTTAAATATTTGGCCGGATTACTCGGCGCGGCGCTCGTTGCCTGGAGCTTAGGCTGGGCGCGCACCTACATACTCTCACGCGTGAGCGAGCGCATCGGCGCGGATATTCGCACCGCCACCTACAGCCATCTGATGAATTTATCGCTGGATTATTTCGGCAGCAAACGCACGGGCGATCTCATGGCGCGCATCGGCTCTGAAACCGATCGCATTAATTTGTTTCTCTCATTGCACTTGCTCGATTTTTTTACCGATGTGCTGATGATCCTGATGACCGTCACCATTTTATTTTCCATCAATCCGTGGCTTGCATTGGTCACCCTGATCCCTTTACCGATTATTGCCTGGATGATTCATATCGTGCGCGATCGTTTGCGCACGGGTTTTGAGCGGGTTGATCGCGTGTGGTCGCAGGTCACCAATATTTTATCCGACACCATCCCCGGCATTCGGGTGGTGAAAGCCTTCTCACAAGAAGCCCGCGAAAGCGAGCGGTTTCACCAAGCCAACCAGCTGAATCTTAAGGTGAATGATCGGGTAAATCGCACCTGGTCTTTATTTGCGCCCACCGTCACTGCGCTCACCGAATTTGGTTTACTCATCGTGTGGGCCTTTGGTATTTGGCAAGTCTCGCAGGGCGCCATCACCGTCGGCATACTCACCGCGTTTTTGGCCTACATTGGCCGGTTTTATTCCCGCATGGATTCCATGAGCCGCATTGTCTCTGTGACCCAAAAAACCGCCGCAGGCACCAAACGGATTTTCGATATTCTTGATCACACCGCCAGCGTCCCCAACCCCAAGCACCCCGAATCATTAAGCGGGCGAAAGGCGGCCATCGAACTGAACCAAGTTAGCTTTCGCCACGGTAACCGCGGCATCTTGCATCACATTAACCTCAAGATAAAACCCGGCAGCATGGTCGGCCTTGTGGGGCATAGCGGCTCGGGCAAAACCACACTCGTGAATCTCATCGCGCGGTTTTACGATGCATCCGCCGGCAGCATCACCCTAGATGGCACCGATATTCGGCAATTTAATGTCGCCGATTACCGCCGGCAAATTGGGCTGGTGTTGCAAGAACCCTTCTTGTTTTTCGGCACCGTGGCTGAAAATATCGCCTACGGCAAAGCCAATGCCACCCCGGCCGAAATTATTGCCGCCGCCCGCGCCGCCCATGCCCATGAATTTATTCTTAAATTGCCCCACGGCTACGATTCGCTGGTGGGTGAGCGCGGCCAATCCTTATCCGGCGGTGAGCGTCAGCGAATTTCCATCGCCCGAGCGTTGTTAATCGACCCCAAAATTTTAATACTGGATGAAGCCACCGCCTCGGTGGATACTGAAACCGAGCGAGAAATTCAGCAAGCCTTAGATAACCTCGTGCAAGGCCGCACCACCATCGCCATTGCCCACAGGCTTTCTACCTTGCGCCAAGCCGACATGCTGGTCGTACTCGATCAAGGGCGCATTGTAGAAACGGGGCAACATGCCGAGCTACTCAAACGTCAAGGCCATTATTACCGGCTCTATCAAGCGCAAATTAAGCTCAATGAATCCGCCGAACTCAATGACAACGAGCCCATTTGTGCCCCGCCCAACGCAGCCGAAGGTCATCATCATGTTGCCAGCTAATCTTGAACTAAGCCTAGATGCCTTCAACCAACTGCTTATGCACACGCCAGGCACCGCCGCACCCATACCCGTTACCCCCGTGCGCGCCTTCCCCATAGCCGCACCCGATGATGCAATCGCCCTCGTCGATAACCACGGCTCAGAGCGGCTCTGGATTGAGCACTTAACCGACTTAACGCCAGATAATGCCCAACGGGTGCGGCAAACCTTGGCCAGCCGAGAAATGACCCCCCTTATTTTGCGCATCAACCACGTCTCGCGCTTTGCCACCCCAAGCGTGTGGCAAATAGAGACCAATCATGGCGCAACCGAACTCACCCTCAAAACAGAGGATGACATCCGCCCCCTACCCTCGGGCGGATATTTAGTCGCCGATACCTTTGGCCTGCAATTTAAAATCCCCCCTCGCAGCCAACTCGATCGGCAAAGCCAGCGGTATCTCGCCCGTTTTTTGTAACCACCGCATACCGTGTCCATCACCCCAGGAGCAACCCCATGAAAATGAAAACAAGCCTCACCCCGAAAATCATTGCCGCCACCCTCGGCCTTGGCCTCGCATTCAACAGCCTAGTCAGCCAAGCGGCAGAAGACCCCGCTGTGGTCAGCATCCAGCGGCTATCAATGGAAATGGCATTAAAAGCCGCCCAAGCCGCCATCCATGACTGCCGCGCCAAAGGTATTCAAATTGGTGTCACCGTGGTTGATCGCAGCGGCAATCCGCAAGTAATCCTGCGGGATGTGCTGGCACCCGATCTCACCTTAAGCATTTCACGCATGAAGGCGTATACCGCCATCTCCTTTAATGCGGCCACATCATCCCTAGAAAGCCGGGGTGAGGGCGCGCTGGGGCGTGTACCGGGCTTATTCTTCGGTGCCGGCGGCGTGCCGATTGAAGCGGGTGGCCAAATATACGGCGGCATCGGCGTATCAGGCGCGCCATCGGGCAAAACCGATGAAGAATGCGCCGCAGCCGGTGCCAAAGTGATCGAGTCTGAGCTTGAGTTAATGTAACGCAGGCAAAAAATGCCCCTGAACCGAGCGGATCAATAAAAAATTTAAGATTGAGCCTTGACGGCACCCGCCGAGGTCATTAATATGCCGCTCCACGTTGCAAGACGTTTTCCCTGATAGCTCAGCTGGTAGAGCAAATGACTGTTAATCATTGGGTCGCAGGTTCGAGTCCTGCTCAGGGAGCCAAGCGCCCGTAGCTCAGCTGGATAGAGTATCTGGCTACGAACCAGAGGGTCGGAGGTTCAATTCCTTCCGGGCGCACCATGTCCCCATCGTCTAGAGGCCTAGGACATCGCCCTTTCACGGCGGTAACCGGGGTTCGAATCCCCGTGGGGACGCCAATTCCTGTTTACTGTTTCACGCCTCATGAAACAGTAAACTTCTTTATTTTTACGTTTTTGTCCCCATCGTCTAGAGGCCTAGGACATCGCCCTTTCACGGCGGTAACCGGGGTTCGAATCCCCGTGGGGACGCCATATTGCATTAAAAAAGCACCCGCCTATTTAGCTTGGGTGCTTTTTTATTAAGCGCAAAAAAGCGCCGCCTAATGCCGATAGGCCACTCGGTTGCGCCCCAGGCTTTTCGCTTGATACACCGCTTTATCGGCCTCGGCGATTAACTCGATCAATTGAGGGGCATCCCTTGGATAGAAGGCAACCCCGATGCTCACCGTAATACACTCGCCTTCAAGCGCATCAGGCCAAGGGGCATTCACAAACTGCCCACGAATGAACTCAGCCAGCGCGATCGCATCCGTCAATTGCAAAACCATCAGCCCCAGCAAAAATTCCTCGCCCCCCAACGAAAACCCACGGCACCTGTCGGCAAGGCATCTCGAATAATTTGCCCCGACTGCTTCAGTACTTCATCCCCAATCAAATGACCAAATCGATCATTAATGCGTTTAAAAAAATCGAGATCCAGCACCAAAATAGCCAGCACCCCCTCTTGGGTCGATTGCGCGGCGGAAAATTGCTCAAGCAATAATTCCATGCCCCGCCGCCGATTATATAAACCGGTCAAGCCATCTTGCTCTGCCTGCATTTGCAGCGTGTTTTCAGCCGTTTTAAAATCGGTAACCTCATGCACAAATCCCACCATCCGCACCGGTGTGCCATCGGCAAGGGAATCGGTAATAACGCCCGTATCTTCAACCCATAAATAAAAGCCATTGCGATTGCGCAACCGATACGTGGCAGAAAATTGGCTACGCCGCCCGGTAAGATGCTCTTGCAGCGCGCTAAGCACGATCGGCAAATCATCTGGGTGCACGTTATCTTTCCAGGTGGCCAAAACCGGCAGCATTTCATCAGGGCCATAACCCAATAATCGCTTGAGATTCGGGCTGAAATACAATGCATCATCAGTCAATCGCCAATCCCAAACGCCTTCGGCTAAGTCATAAAGCACCGACCAATCTTGCTCGTGTGCACCGGCCTGCACCCGTTTACTAATATCTCGCGCCACTGAGATAAAAAACTCACGCCCGTTAAGCACAACGGCAGAGGTGGTTACCTCAACCGGCAACACCGTGCCATCAGCACGGCGATGATGCCCCTGAAAACGATAAACGGGTGTTTGCCGAATCACTTCGGCGATTTCAGACCACGCGGGCACACCACGAACATCCACCTGCAACGAAAGCACCGAGTGATTCAATACCTGCGCACGGCTTAAATACAAATCCTCGTAAGCATGGCGATTACAATCCAAAATGTGCGAAGTAATAGGATCAATCACATAAATGGCATCGGGCACCGCATCAAACAAACCCCGATCCCAAAAAGCGCTATCGTCTACTTGGTGCATCATCCCTGTATCGCTTGAGCCCATATCAGGATCTCTCGCAAAACTGACTGCGCCATCCGATTGCGGCGTTGCGTGCTCGTTCGCGCCGCGCCTCTCTACTTGATATATCTCGTTGCTCACTGCACGGCTCCTTGCACTCGAACATGCTCGTGACGGTTTTTCGAGGCACCCATCAATTTCCACACAAATAAAAAACCATGTAAAAGTGGACTTTACATGGTTTTACACAGTTAAAACTTAAAAATTACTCTGGTTTAACTGGTTTTTTAATATCGCGCCAATAATCAATTTTCAATAAAAACATCAATACAGTAAATAATAAAATAAAGGCGAGCACATAAGGCCCATAGCTCATGCGCTGCAACTTGGCGGGCTCACCCATATATACCATATATGCGACCAAATCCCGCACCAGCGTATCAAATTCAGCTGGGGGCATATTCCCCGCAATTAGCGGCGCTTTGAGACCAACCAAACGCTGCTCAGATGAGCCATCGGGCAACTTAACCGATTGGTACACCGGCTCTTGCACGCCTTGTAATGCGGCAAAAACATCCGGCATATTCACGCCAGGGAACACCGCATTATTCACGCCCCAACGCTTCGTCGGGTCAGCATAAAACGAGGTGAGATAGGTGTACAACCAATCAGCCCCTCGAACGCGGGCAATCAGGGTTAAATCAGGCGGCACTGTGCCAAATACCGATTTGGCATAATCCGCCGGCATAAAACTCACCATTTCATCGCCCAGCTTTAAATGCGGGGGCAATAAGCTATTGGCCTGCGCACTGGATAGATGCAAATCGGATGCCACGCGGCCATAGCGCATGTATTGGGCGGTATGGCAGGTGGCGCATTGCGCGATGAATGTTTGTGCGCCGCGATACAGGGCGGCTTTATCATCAAGATTGATTGACACGTGCTTAAGCGGAATCGCCCCGCCTTCCGAGGCGAAGACCAAAGAAATACCCAAAACGTTAATAAATAAAAATACAATGACTTTCATCATGTTAAACGCTCCGGAACGGGTTTTGCATGCTCAAATCGGCTCACTAAAAATAAGGCCACAAAGAACCCAAAGTACACAAATGCAAATATTTGAGAGAACAGGGTTGTCCAGTAATTAACCGGTTGAGTACCCAAGTAACCCAATCCGATAAATGCAATAACAAAAGAGAACAAAATGATTTTAAATGCCAGCGAGCGATAACGGATGGATTTAGTGGGGCTGCGATCAATCCATGGCAAGAAAAATAAAATCATAATGGCAGAGCCCATCGCCAAAACGCCCAAAAACTTATCTGGAATGGCCCGTAAAATGGCGTAATGCGGGGCAAAATACCAAACCGGCGCAATATGCTCAGGGGTTTTTAATGGATCGGCCGGAATAAAATTGGGCGCTTCTAAAAACTTGCCCCCACCATCTGGCCAGTAAAATATAACAGCAGCAAATAAAAACAAAAACACACCCAAACCGAATAAATCTTTAACGGTGTAATAAGGATGGAAAGGAATACCATCTAGGGGTTTGCCATGCTCATCTTTGTTCGTTTTAATGTCAACGCCATCGGGATTATTAGACCCAACCTCATGGAGCGCCATAATATGCCCCCCAATCAAAAACAATAAAACCAAGGGCAATGCAATGACATGCAGGGCAAAAAATCGGTTCAAGGTAACATCTGAAACAACATAATCGCCACGAATCCAAAGCGCCAAATCCGGACCAATAAATGGAATTGAACCAAACAAGGAAATAATAACCTGTGCGCCCCAAAAAGACATTTGCCCCCAAGGCAATAAATACCCCATGAACGCTTCAGCCATAAGCGCAACAAGAATTAGCACGCCAAATATCCAAATTAACTCACGCGGCTTTTTATAGGAGCCATACATTAACGCGCGAAACATATGCAAATAAATAGCGATAAAGAAAAACGAAGCGCCCGTTGAGTGCATATAGCGGATGAGCCAACCCCAGTTCACATCGCGCATGATGTATTCAACGGAGTTAAAAGCGTCAGCGGCAGACGGCTTATAGTTCATAGCCAACCAAATACCGGTCACAATTTGAATGGCAAATACCGCCAATAATATTGACCCGAAGTAATACCAAAAATTAAAATTCTTTGGCACATAATACTTAGCCAAATGCGCATTCCAAAAATGCGATACCGGCAATCGATCATCAACCCATTTACCTAATTTTTGAATCATGCTTGTTTCTCCGCAACACCAATCCGAATTAAATCATCTGACGCGAAAATATAGTCAGGCACATACAAATTTGTCGGTGCAGGAACGCCTTTATACACGCGCCCCGCCAAATCAAACTTTGAACCATGACAGGGGCAGAAAAACCCGCCAATCCATTCTGAGCCTAAATCTTTTGGCGCCACTTCTGGGCGATAGGTGGGCGCGCAACCCAGATGGGTGCATACCCCAATCAACACTAAAAATTCTTGTTTGCGTGAACGATAAAAATTATCGGCAAATTTCGGCTGCTGACTAGCCACTTGGCTGTTGGGATCGGCCAATTGCGCATCGAGCGAGGGCAAAGTTTCAATCATTTTTGGCGTACGGTGCACCACATAAATAGGCTGCCCGCGCCAGGCGACTGTGACCATTTGGCCTGCCGCAAGTTTACCCACAGTGACATCAACCGGTGCCCCAGCGGCTTCAGCACGTGCACTGGGCTCAAATGAAGACAAAAAGGGCACGGTCGCAAAACCCGCACCCACAGCGCCCACGGCTACGGCTGAACCCGTTAAAAAACGTCGCCGCGCGGTATTGACAGGAACTTCAGCCATCGATCAATCGCTCCAATATGTAATAAAAAACCCCAGCATGGGGCTTGTTCAAAGAGCCATTCGCCCACCGAGGTTGCGTCTGCTCCGTTAAAAAGCAAACGAAACGCACAACTAGCGGGGTCTGGTGGCGGGTCTCCCCCCCACATCGGCTTATAAACCCTATGAGTGTTAACGTTAAATCCCAAAACGTCAAACAAGTGTCGTTAATCCCTAGCCAGATGTATTTATCACGCCGAAAAAATGGGGTTAAAACTCACCCTAAAGCCAGGGAACCTCTGATCAAATCC
>NCFS01000060.1:9174-10031 GCA_002281295.1 Halothiobacillus sp. 35-54-62
GATCCGCTGCGTTGCGGCACTCACGAATGGAATAACCATTCGTTTCGCACCGCGCCTTGCGGCTCATCCCTCAAAAGCCCGTCTCGGCCACAAGGGATTCGATCAGAGGTTCCTTGAGCTAAACCGGGTTTTCAATATCGACAAACTGAACATCAATTGAGAATTTTTGAGCAATTTGTTCACCTAATAAACGAACCCCATCGCGCTCTGTGGCATGGTGACCTGCTGCAAAATAGGTGATGCGCTCTTCGCGGGCGATGTGGGTAGTGCGTTCGCTAATTTCACCCGATATAAAGGCATCTAAGCCTAACGCCGCCGCATCAACGAGATAATCTTGCGCGCCACCACTGCACAAACCGATGTGATGCAGCAAGGGTTGCGTTGGCCCCACCACTAAGGGCTGGCGCTGCAAATGAGTGCCCAACTTAACGCTGAGCGCCGCCACCGACATTGGCGCGGGTAAATACCCCGCCAAGCCTAATTGGTTTGAACCAAAAAAAGTTCGATCCATGAGGCCTAGGTAATTGGCCAATGCGGCATTATTCCCGAATTGGGGCTGGCTATCGAGCGGCAAATGATAGGCAATTAAATTGATATTGTTTTTAATCAATTTTTCGATTCGACGATATTTCATACCCGTAATAGTTGATGGTTCGTTTTTCCAAAAATAGCCATGATGAACCAAGATTGCATCGGCTTGCCAAGCGATAGCCGCCTCAATTAACGCCATTGAGGCCGTTACACCAGTTACCAAGCGCTTTATATTTGGGCTGCCTTGCACTTGCAAACCATTGGGGGCGTAATCCGGCCAAGCCGCGCTATTGAGCAGGGCATCGCAAAATTTAATTACTTCTTGG
>NCFS01000005.1:0-57956 GCA_002281295.1 Halothiobacillus sp. 35-54-62
TTGTGAGCCGAGTTGCTGATCCAAAAGCCGCAAAACGAGGCAGAGGCCGCCGGTCGTAGTTATTCTACGAATCCAAGGCCGATAACGACGTGTTGCGGCTTTTGGGCAGCAACCCGCATGGGACGGGCTTTTGAGGGCGATCCGCTGTGTTGCGGTACTCACGAATGGAATAACCATTCGCTTCGCACCGCGCCTTGCGGCTCATCCCTCAAAAGTCCGTCTCGGCCACAAGGGATTTGATCAGAGGTTCCCTAAACCGCATCCTTAGCCTTAAACATTAAGGCGCACATTGCATGAATTTTCATGAAACATCATAAAAACCCACATAAGTTAGCTATGATGTTGAACAAAATGGGTTGCGCAATCTAGCCACGTTCAGGCTCACAGCCTAAGGCAGATGCGCGTACCTGTTGATTAAATTTACATCCCACCCCTTTTACTTTTTTTATCGGGAACACGCAGCAGGCATGAGCGAAATTCTGGTTCTTTATTACAGCCGATACGGTGCCACGGCGCGTTTGGCACACCAAGCCGCGCGCGGTGTTGAGCAAATTCCCGGCATGATCGCCCGCATCCGCAGCATTCCCTCGCTGCCCGATGCCAAGGGCGCCTTGCCAGAAATTTCACCCGAGGCTCCGCCTTTGGTTCAACCGCAAGATTTTGAGGAATGTAGTGGCCTGTTGCTGGGCAGCCCCACCTACTTTGGTGGCATGGCCGCCGCCGTTAAGCATCTGCTCGACGATACCAGCCGCCAATGGTTTAAAGGATCGCTCACGGGCAAGCCTGCGGGGGTATTTACCTCCACAGGCTCCATGCATGGTGGCCAAGAAACCGTTTTGCTTTCGATGATCGTGCCGCTCTTGCACCACGGCATGGTGATTGTAGGCATACCCTACTCCGAGGCGGCGCTGGCACATACGCAAACGGGCGGCACACCGTATGGCGCCAGCCACACGGCGGGCAATAACAAACCCTTAAGCATTGAAGAGCGCCAGCTTACTCAAGCGCTGGGGATGCGGGTTGCAGAAATCGCGCAAAAACTCCAGCCCACCCCCGCCTGACCCCGCGATGATTCGCCCGGTGCATACCCCAAATATTGTGTGGCTCCGGCGCATTATTTTTGCAGTTCAGCCCATGATAGCCGCTGGCTACCTTATGTTAGCCGGCTGGGGAGAAAGCCTTGCGCGCCCCCAAGGGGCTTGGCTTTTAATTCTTGTTTTGCCCGCGCTTTTGGTGTTGCCCGGCATGTGGGCTGGGCGCTATACCGCTTTTGTTTGGGCGGCACTGGCGGACTTGTTTTATATTTTAATCGCCAGCACCGATGCCTGGAGCTCGCCTATGGATCGAGAACTCAATAGCGCCATTTTGGTGCTGGCCATGGTGGGTTTTTGTGCCGCCTGGGCACAGGGCATCATTTTTAGGCGAATTCATCGCAGGTCAACGCCGCGTCATTAATTTTTGGTTATGATGCGAATCAGATCAAACTCCCGCTCAATTTAAGGATGCCGCATGATTCGCAAATGTCTGTTTCCCGCCGCTGGTTATGGCACCCGTTTTTTACCTGCCACAAAGGTGATGCCCAAAGAGATGCTGCCCATCTTGGATCGCCCACTCATTCAGTATGGCGTTGAAGAAGCGATGGAAGCCGGCATTAAAAATATGGCGATTGTCACGGGGCGGGGCAAACGCGCGCTAGAAGACCATTTCGATGTGAATTACGAGCTCGAGCATCAAATTCGCGGCACATCTAAAGCCAGTTTGTTGGCGAGCATTGATCGCTTAATCGACAACTGCACCTTCTCGTATACCCGCCAAACCAGCATGCTCGGCTTGGGGCACGCCATCTTAACGGGCGAGCCTTTAATTGGTAACGAGCCTTTTGCCGTGGTGCTCGCCGATGACCTATGCGTAGGCGCACCCGATGGGGTTTTAAGCCAAATGGTGGAAATTTTTAATCGCTATCAATGCAGTGTGGTCGCGGTAGAAGAAGTCCCCCTAAGCGAGATTCATAAATATGGCGTTATTGCCGGCACCGTGATTGAAGATGACTTAATTCAAGTCACCAACATGGTAGAAAAACCCATGGCCGGTGATGCGCCCAGTAATTTAGCCATTATTGGCCGCTATATTCTCACCCCAGATATTTTCGATATTTTGGAATCGACTCAAGCCGGCGCGGGGGGTGAAATTCAACTCACCGATGCCTTACGCACCCAAGCACAACAAGGCAAAGTCATTGCCTACAAATTTAAGGGGCAGCGCTTTGATTGCGGAAGCCCCTCGGGTTTTGTTGCGGCTACCAACCATTTTTACCACCTGAGCCGTCGTTAATTCTTGGGATCAACACCACAGCTCGCCTTTGAGGACTTTTGCATGCAGGTTTCTGAAAACACGGTCGTTGCGATCGAATACACCTTAAAAAATGATGCAGGGGACGTGCTCGATAGCTCGGTGGGCCATGCGCCGCTCACCTATCTTCACGGGCACCACAACATTATTTCCGGCTTGGAAAATGCCCTGCTGGGTAAAAAAATCGGTGACACCTTCACCGTCACCATTCCCCCTGAAGAGGCTTATGGCCTGCGCGATGACAGCATGACTCAAGTGGTGCCCCGGCATTTATTTCAAGGGGTAGATGAAATCGTGCCCGGCATGAAGTTTCATGCCGAAGCCGAGCATGGGGTTAACGTGGTCACCGTCATTGAGGTGAAAGGCGATCAGGTGCATTTAGATGCCAATCATGAGCTGGCCGGTGAAACCCTGCACTTTGATGTGGTGGTGCAAGCCATTCGCGCAGCCACCGATGAAGAGATTGAACACGGCCATGCCCACGGCCCTGAGGGTCATCACCATCACTAAGCGCATCGCTTGAGCGCCTTGCTTTATAAGCAATCAAAAAGCCCCCAACACTGGGGGCTTTTTTGTATAACCACTTAAGGAACCTCTGATCAAATCCTTTGTGAGCCGAGTTGCTGATCCAAAAGCTGCAAAACGAGGCAGAGGCCGCCGGTCGTAGTTATTCTACGAATCCAATTGAGGGCGATCCGCTGTGTTGCGGTACTCACGAATGGAATAACCATTCGTTTCGCACCGCGCCTTGCAGCTCATCCCTCAAAAGCCCGTCTCGGCCACAAGGGATTTGATCAGAGGTTCCTAAACCCAAAAATAATTACATAACCGTTGAAATATGCGTGCTCGGTGCGCCCGTTACCGCGCCCGGTGCGTCGCTTTCGGCTGGCCAAATATCTTCGAAGGCAATAAACACGCTCACAAACATTAAGGGCAGCAAAATAATTAAACTCAGCATAAGCGTTAAGGGCACGCTAATAAATAACAGCAACCAAATCACCCCATACCACAAAAATGCCAACCAATTTTGCGCCACGGCCTGAACGCTTTGCTTTAATGCGGGCACCACACTCAAGCCTCGCAATACAATGAGCGGCACGGCAAAAAAAGTTGCCATACTATAAATAGCCACCACAACTAAAGCGATTAACCAGACAAGCCACGCGCTCGGGTCGAGCAAAATAGGCATTAAAAAGGCCACGCGTTGCGCATCGGTCGCCGTGGCATCGGTTAACACCGTGTGATCAATGCCCGATAATTTTATGCTGACAAATACCGCCATCAGAAAAAGCATCGCCAAGGTAAAGCCGATGGTTATTGCGGCCAAATGGAGCAAAGCCCTTCTCGGCCGCGCGTCTTTAAACACCGAAAACATTAAATCAAACGAAATGGGTTGCTCCCGAGCCAGCGGCTCAAATTGGCCACGGCGCTCAATTTCACGCATCCGCGCAAACACGAGATAAACACCCCCAGCAAGAAAGGGCGAAAGAAACGGCGTTAGTACATTACCCACAAAAGGCACCATGCTGGCAACAAACAGCAACACATACATCAACATTACAACGCCAATCGCCAACCCTAAACGCGATTTCATTAGCCGCCAACCGTCTAAAATCCAGCCCCAACCGCGCTGTGTACCCAAAATCCGCATAGTCAATTCCCGTCAATTTTTCAAACGCAAAACGAAAAATACACAAAAAGGCGCAATGAGGTCACCATCAACGCCATTTGCCCGCGTTGGGCTGTCAATTAACCGCCCACTTCCTGCTAGGATACCGTAATTGAATCTAAATTAAGGCACCTAGGTAGTTTGAGCATGTTGAAAGCAATTTTATTTGATGTCGATGGCACACTGGCAGAAACCGAGCGCGATGGTCACCGTATCGCGTTTAATCAAGCATTTACAGAGGCCGGTTTAGACTGGTCTTGGAGTGTTGAGGTGTATGGCGCCCTCTTGTCCATTACGGGCGGCAAAGAACGCATTCGACATTTCATGGATAACTATCATCCCAACTACCCAAAGCCAGCCGATGACGCCGCTTGGATCGCCGGTTTACATCAAGCAAAAACCACACACTATTTACGCTTATTGGCGGAGGGTGCCATCCCGCTGCGGCCCGGGGTTCGTCGATTGCTGGATGAAGCCCGCGCGCAGGGCTTACGTTTAGCCATTGTGACCACCACCACACCTGAAAACGTGACGGGCTTATTAGAAGCCACGCTCGGGGCAGAATCCATCGATTGGTTTGAGGTAATTGCCGCCGGCGATATCGTGCCGAAAAAGAAACCCGCAGGCGATATTTATGTCTACACCCTAGCCAAATTGCAATTACCCGCCGAGGCGTGTTTGGCCATTGAAGATTCCGGCAACGGGGTTTTATCGGCGCTTGAGGCGGGCATCCCCGTGTTGGTGACCGACAATGCCTACACCCGAGAGGATAATTTCAACGGTGCTTTGGCCGTTTTAAGCGATTTAGGTGAGCCTGGGCAAGCCGTGCACACCCAATTTGGCCAAGCGCCCGCCCAAGGATGGGTTGATTGCGCTTACTTACAGGCCTTGGCCGCGCAAAAACCTGTGGGTTGAACCGAATGTGCCGATGTGATCTGCGTGAAATGCCGCACTGACATACCCGCAACGCACCACTAAACTAAGACCTTAAACCCAATTTAACTTTTGGATAAACGAGTAGGAACCCTATGAACGACACCCATGAAGCCCCCTTTGATTACAACCAATTTATCAATGAATTCGAGGAGGTAACCTATTGGCACTTCGCTTGGTACAGCCAAATTATGGCATCGCTCCTATTCAATCAAACCAAACACATTCAAAGCCACCACGAATGCAAATTTGGGCAATTTATGGATCGAACCGAAATTCCCACGGCGCAAAATGCGGAATTCAATGCGGTGCGCGATTTGCATCAGCAAATGCACGCATCAGCCAGTGCGCTGATTGCCAGCCGCAATGACAGCAAAGAGGCAGAAGAAGAAGTTTTTAATGAGTTCTCCGAGCTTCAATCGCTCTTTGCGGCCGCCTGCAATGCCCTCCTTCGCGCGGCCATTATGACGCACGCCAAAACTCTGGCTTAATTAAAGCGCCCCAAACCGCGCTATCAACGCCAGTCGATTCTGGCGTTTTTTCTTTTATTCCAAGCAATCGAAGCCACGGCTGAACCCTAAGCCCCACCCCATAAGGCGCCCATGAATCCAAATATTGATGATCTTCATGCGCGCATTCGCGCCTTGCAAGAAGAGTTAGAAGGCGAATACCGCAAATCACTGGATGCTTTGGAGCAAAAACGCACCGAGCTCGCGGGGCAATTTAAGCAGCAACAAAAACACTACAAAATGGGTTTACTCCGGTTTATCGCCCGTTCACGGCCCTTTGTGATTTTGACTGCGCCCATCATTTATCTTGGGTGGATTCCCTTTTTCTTGCTCGATGTTTTTGTAACGGTGTATCAAACCTTATGTTTTCCCATCTACCGTATCCCGAAAGTTAAGCGATCCGATTTTGTGGTTTTTGGGCGAGAATCATTGCCTTATCTTAATTTAATTGAAAAATTTAATTGCCTGTATTGCTCATATGGCAATGGGGTGGCGGCCTATGTGCGAGAAATATCAAGCCGCACCGAGCAATACTGGTGCCCGATCAAATATGCCAAACGCATTCCCCAAGCGCATGGGCGCTACTCAGAATTTTTTGATTATGGGGATGGCGAGGCTTATCGTTTAGGATTAGCGCGTTTGCGCCAAGCGTATGAGGAAGAAATAAAAAAGTCTCAATGAGACTCATCTGAAAAAAACACCGACCGCACAAACGGGATGCTGATTTTGCGCTGCGCACTCAAGGAGGCATGATCGAGTGCTTGAATCATCGCAAGCAAACTCCCTATATCCCGAGGGCAGCGCTGAAGCAGATAAACCGCTGTTTCAAAAGGAAGATCAAAACCCCGCTCTTGGGCTTTGCGCCGCATAAATTCAATTTTTTCGGCATCGTTCGGGCTAGAAATGGCAAGCGTTACCCCCCAAGCCAGGCGCGATGCCAAATCAGGTAACTCAAACCCCAGCGCAGCCGGCGGCAACCGTGCTGTCAACAAGAGCGGGGTGTGTTGCTCGCGCAAGCGGTTAATCAAATCGAACAGCAAAAACTCATTCGCCGCCTGCCCGACCAGCGCATCAACATCATCCAAAACAACCAGATCACAAGGCTCAAACCCAATTTGATTGAGCTGAGCACAAGCCAGCTTTAAAGGCACATAGGCGGCCGTTCGCCCCATTTGGCTCGCAAAAAAGCAAGCCGCTTGCGCCAAATGGGTTTTGCCGGTATTTGCTGCGCCATGTAAAAATAACTGCGACTCCCCCAAACCTGCCGCCTGCTGCGTAATTAAAGCGCGCAGCAACAAGTTATCCCCGCCGATAAACCCCTCTAAGGCGTGGGGTGCCTGCAAATCCAGATCAAGCGGCAACTGTTTTAATTTCAAAGGCATATCGAGCAGAACACGCTAAAGCGGCTTGGAATTTACCGGATCTGCGGCGACATCAGGCGGCATGGGGTCAATCACAGCCTCAGCTAAAGGGGAATCTAACTCAGCGCTCTGGTAGAACCGGCTGTGTTGGTAATATTGCAAACCGTGGCGCGCCAACACCATCAAAATGGCCGAAACGGGCAACGCCAGCAGAATCCCGAAAAACCCGAACAAAACCCCGCCCGCCATCACCGCAAAAATTACCGCAACCGGGTGCAAGCCAATTCGCTCACCCACAAAGCGGGGCTGCCAGAGCACGCTTTCCAAGGTTTGGCCAATGCCAAAAACCAATAAAACCCACATTAAAGGCGTAAATTCACCCGTTTGAATATACATGGCGATTAATGCCATCGTAATGCCAATTAAATTACCCAAATACGGCACAAAGCTCAGCATCCCTGCCGACATACCAATCACAATGCCGGTATCCAAGCCAATTAAAGATAAACCGATGGAATATGTCACGCCATTGGCAAGCATAACGGCCAATTGCCCGCGCAAAAAACCGCCCAACATCAGGTTAGATTCTGCCGCCAACCCCACCCAACGCGTTTCTTGCTGGCGCGGCATCAGCCCGCGAATTTTGTCCATTAAATTAGGCCAATCTCGCAATAGATAAAACCCAATGACCGGAATTAAAATCAAATTCATAAACGATAAAATAACCGCCGTCCCATTACCAAAAATCACCCCCGCGCCTTTGGCCAACACGGTGCCAATATCTTGCGCATGCTGCATGGATAAATCAGTGAGCGATTTAAGATTTAAATTTAAGCCTAAGTGATTATTAAGATAAGGCACTAACTCCGTTTGAATTCGCTCCAGCAATTTAGGGAACACGGTCACAAGTTTTATGGCCTGCTCAATCACAACGGGAACTAACGCCAGCACCGCCAAAAACAACACCAGAGACATCACAAAAAAAACGAGTGTGGTGCCAATGGTGCGATTGATTTTCCAAAACGTCATGCGAGTGACGAGTGGATCAAACAAATACGCCAACACGATACCCGCCAAAAACGGGGTTAAAATGGGTGAAAGCAAATACACCACATAAAGCGTGAGCGCAACCGCCACAAGAATAATCCACCGCATCATTTTGTTCCCTCACTCATTGCGTGCCTTACCCTGCAGTTTTATCTTGGCGAGATTTTAACAGCAATAGCCCGTTTAAGTTGCTAAAACCCAGCCTGACCCAGCAAGGCAACTCCCTCTATACTAAGGCACCCCATCTTTTGTGAACAACATTAAGCTGCCATGAACCCGCCCTCTTTTAAACAGCGAACACTTAAGCCCAACAAAATGGGCTTAGGATTTATCATTTTAGTGATCGCCATGCTGCTTGCCGCCATCAACTATGGCAATAACATTATATTTTTTATTAGTTTTTTACTTATTTCATTGATGGGTAATAGCGCTTGGCAAACACGGCGGCATTTAAATAGCTGCCGCTTATCCGTTTATGCCATAGCACCACGGCATGCCCCCGAAGCGGGTGTGTGGCGCATTCAAATAACAAGCGCATTACCCAACCCCGCCATCAACGCAAGCGCACTGGGCGCCGAACCGAGGGTGTGCGCCCTCTCTGCGGGCACCAGCCTAACGGTTGAGCTGCCACTCGCCCCCCTACCCCGAGGAAATTACCCCGCCCCCATCATTGTGCTTTCAACCCAATACCCAATTGGTTTATGGATCGCAAAACGCGCGTTTCATTGGCCAAACCAGCACCAATGGATTTACCCAGAACCCCGAGGCGAAGCGCCCTTTCCGCGCGCCGATTTGGCCGAAAAAAAAGCCACAGGATCCACCGCACTGTATCTAGGGGACGAGCAATTCGACCACTTGCGCAACTACACGGCGGGGGATGCATTAAATCGAATTGCCTTCAAGCAATTGGCCAAAAGCGGGCAGCTTGTTACGCAACACTGGCAAAGCGAATTAATGCAATCAGATGAAATACACATTAATTTCAACCAGATGCCCGGCTCAATCGAAGCAAAAATTAGCCAAATCACCCAATGGGTGCTGCAACTCTCAAACCAGCACAGGGCTTTTACGCTTAACTTACCCAATCATGCCCTTCTGCGTGGCCATGATGCGCGGCACCGGCAACAGTGCCTTGAGGCCTTAGCCCTATATTTAGCACCGCCCGCACAAAACCCAGGTGCCGCATGACCCCAGGCAGCGCCCGCCCAGCACCGAAGGCCAGCCCCCGCTTTCACCTAGATATCCCCTTGGGTTTGGTGGTGGGTTTAGCCATCTTGGCGCATCTAACCCATATGCCCGTGTGGGCGATACCACTCGTTATTGCCGGCCTTCTGTGGCGTTTTTTTCATGAATGGCGTGGTTGGCCCCGCCCGCCGCAATTTTTGCTGATCGCTCTGGGTTTTATGGCTGGCCTCGGGGTATTTTTAAGTTATCACAGCCTTTGGGGGCGCGATGCAGGCACCGCCTTGCTCACCTTGGCTGCCCTGCTCAAACTACTGGAAACCCGAGCCCCCCGCGATCAAAACGCCTTGTTATTATTAGGTTTTTTCCTCATTACAAGCCTACTGCTATTTGATCAGGGCATGGCAACCACCCTGTTCTCACTCATGTTATTTGCCGGCCTTATTACCGCATGGATTGGAACAAGCAACCCAAGCCTTACCGCAATCAAACCACGCATTCGCGCCGCGGGCGGGTTAATGCTTGCCGGATTACCGATTGCGATCATGCTTTTTGTCTTATTTCCACGGCCACCCGGCGCGCTTTGGGGCGCCCAGCAACCCACCCTGCAACAAGCAAAAACCGGCCTTTCCGATAGCCTAACCGCCGGCGAATTTGAGCAACTTGCCACCGATGATACGCCCGCATTTCGGGTGAGTTTTCAAGGCAGCGTCATTCCCCCTAGCGCGCGCTATTGGCGGGTTCTGGTCATGAGCCAGGAAATCAACGGCACTTGGCATGCCAAAATACCCCCAAATTTCGATGCGATCACCGCGCCCGATTTATTCCCCACCCTTAATAATGAGGTGACTTACACCATCACCCTTGAGCCGTCAGAACGCCGATGGATGCCCTCGTTAGCGGTGCCCATTGCCTTGCCACCCAACACGGTTTTAAGCGACACCGCGAGCTTATTTTCAAGCCGCCCCTTAACGGATCGAACCCGCTACACCGTAACATCCGCCACGCGCTATCGGCTTGATCCTAACCACTTGTCGCGCGCGGAACGAATCGAAAATCTAGCCCTGCCAAATGATGACCCCAAGCTCAAACACTTAGCCCAGCAATGGCAAGGCCTGCCCGCGCTGGAAATTCGCGATCGCATCCTAAGCTACTTTCACACCGAGGGCTTCAGCTACACCCTAAGGCCCGGCAAGTTAACCGGAGAAAACCGCATGGATGCGTTTTTGTTTCAAACAAAAAAAGGCTATTGCGAACATTACGCCAGCGCCTTTACCTTATTAATGCGGGCGGCGGGCGTTCCGGCGCGCATCGTTACCGGCTACCAAGGCGGCGAAGAGATTGCAGATTACCTCTTGGTGCGGCAAGCCGATGCCCATGCCTGGAGTGAAATTTGGGTAGAAGGCCAAGGCTGGATTCAAGTTGACCCCACCACGGCGGTAGCGCCTGAGCGAATTGATACCGGCTTTGCTAACGCCGCCACGCAAGACCCAACCCTACCGAACAGCTTGCGTGGAAACGCGGGCTTCGCAGGGCAATGGGCCCAGCTGAATGATCGGCTTGAAAATGGCTGGAACCAATACATCCTCGGGTACAGCGGCAGCACGCAAATCGATTTTCTTCAAAACCTTGGGCTTAAAAATCTAAATTTAGGCGCACAACTGGTTTTAAGCCTCATCGCGACCCTGCTCACTTGGGCCGGCGTATTCTTAATTTGGAGAAAATTAAGCCAAGCCACCCACCCAATGCCGCCCGCAGAAAAAGCCTGGCAGCCCATTGAGCGGGCTTTGCAGCGCTTAAACGTTCCGCGCCAAGCCGGTGAAACCCTCGCGGCTTATATCGAGCGCGCCGCCACAGCCTTTCCCGCGCACCGCACCCAGCTAATGCAAGCACACACGCTTTTTAGCCAATGGTTTTTTGCCGAGCATTTTGGCAAAAAAAGCCAAGCGCTCGCCAAAATCAAGGCAAAAAACCTAGCACGGCAGCTCCACTGGCTGTATTGGCGCAAAAAACTGACCCGATGAATGCGCCCCAATCAAAGCGATTGATTAGGCCGCACCCAAAACCAGCAACGCATTTGAGGGCGCCAGATAAATTAGCCGATCCCCGCTTACAGCGAGCGGGGAATTTGTGATGAGTGATGTTGTAAAATCGGGCTCTCTAATTTCAAATCAACCACATAGCTAAACCTTGCCTCGAAGTTTAATAGCTCATCGTCTACCGAAAAACGCCACAAATATAAACCGCTTAACGCATACACCTCGTCTTGCACACGGATAACATTCACGGTTTTATCATGCAAACTCAAACCCAAGCCGGGCTTTTGCGTAAGCGTTTTAAAGTAATCGGCAATCTGCTCGGTTGTCTTGCGGCTGCGGCCTGAAAACGTGGGGATCAATACCGCCCGCGCATCGTACAGGCCAATCAACAAAGCCGAATTATGGGTATTTACGCCCTCGGCAAACGCATCAATCACATCGGTTGGCTCGGTAATCATAGGTTCTCTTTATTTAGGTGAATGAATTTTTAGAAAATTCAACGCGCACTTTAACAAAAGAACGGCAACAACGCGGGCACTTAATTGCTGCTCATCACGGAGGCCACCGGTAACGATAAAGTGGTATTTTGAAAAAAACCTGATGAATGCTTGCCGCGCATTGCGCAAATGCTTGTACGAATTTGTGCTTGATGAGCAAAATCCGTTTTACCCGAACCGATAAACCCATCAACTGGTTAAATAACTTAAATACAGCCTAAAGCCTAAGGAGCCTATTCACCAGCGGCAATCTCTACATTGCTGATTTTAACAACAATAAAACGGGCAATGGCCGTGATCGTTTGCTTTTGTATCAGATGCCGCCGACGAATCTCGTAAATCATGTCCCTATAAAACACGCCAGATACCCCGCCAGATACCCCGCCTGATACCCCGCCTGATACCCCGCCAAATACCCCGCCAGATACCCCGGAACAAAACGCCGGATGATATTACCTACTGGGATGGAACCTATTGGACGCTGTTTCCACCCCTAATCGGGACCGTTTTGCACGCTGTTGACATCGATCTGGATTCAAAAGGCGCGCCCTGGCAGCCGGTGCACGGCCTGATTTCAATTCGGCGGCTTATTTTTCAACACTGGCGCCTCTATGACCGAACACCCGCTTATATCGCGGCTAAAAACTGCCGCATAGAAAAAGCCCCTGATTAAAATTATTATTAATCAAGGGCTTAAGGTTGGTTGCGGGAGTAGGATTTGAACCTACGACCTTCGGGTTATGAGCCCGACGAGCTACCGAGCTGCTCCATCCCGCGTCAGTAGGAGGGGCATATTATAGAGTTTTCAGGCTGTGTCAATGGCAATGTTCGATTATTCTTAATATCGGGTGTTTAATGGGCGGCTAGACTAGCGTGCGGATCGGGCAAGCCTTCGGCAACCACTTTATTGCGCCCCGTTGCTTTGGCCATGTACAGGCGCTGATCCGCTTGAGCGACTAAATCCTCAGCCGTTGTTATCAAGCCCTGGCCTGAGGTAGCGGCTATGCCAATGCTGGATGTGACATTAAGCGCTTGATCACCGACCCGAACGATGGATTGGCTAATAGCAAAACGGATGCGCTCGGCGACCTCTTTTGCATCGTGCAAACTGGCACCGGGTAAAACAATCACAAATTCCTCACCGCCATAGCGCAGCAACACATCGCCTTCACGCAGAATTTCTCGACAAATATTGGCTGACTGAATCAGCACTTTGTCACCACTTAGGTGCCCATAGGTATCGTTGATTCTTTTAAAATGATCTAGATCAAGCAACAAGATAGCCAATGAACTTCGATTACGTTCGGCTCGATTAAGCTCTTCCTCAAAGCGTTTAAAGCCAAAGCGGCGGTTATAGATACCCGTGAGCGGATCTAAAGCGGCAACGCGCTGAAGATCATCGTGCAGAAGTGCATTATTTAATGCCAAACCTAAGCCTTGCATCATCAAGGGTAATACACGCGGCACATCTTCTGCGAACGCCTGAGCCGATGCGAGGATGACCCAGCCCAGCACCAAGCCGTGATTTTTAATGGGTGTTAATAACACATCTGCGGGTACGAATTGGGTGAGCACGGCATCCACCATCATGCCGGGCGGGAGCGTAATGCGGTTTTGAATTGTTTGATCTTGGTTGGCGATAAACGCTTGGCTTTCTAGAATTTTTTCAGGGTGGTTCAACCCTCGAGAGGCGAGGACTGTCCAATCGCCTTGGCGCTCCAGCACAATAGCACCACCCTGCGCGCGGGCATTGGCTTGTAACATGGACAGCGCCTGATCGCCCAACTCGTGTAAATCTAATTTACTAGAAAGGGTTTTGGTAAAATCGCGAATTTGCGCTTCGATGCGATGAGCCTCGTGCAAGGCGTACAGTAACGCATTGTAGCTATGCGCTACGGCGCCTAACTCATCCTCGTCGCGTTCATCTAAACGGCACATCGCAGGGTCACACGATGACCAATCTCCACTAAAGGTGGCTTGTTGCATGGCACCGCGAACGTGCTGCATGCCCGTTGCCAACTTTTTGAGCCGTGGGCGAACAATCCCGCTGGCAAGCGCAAAATTAAGCCAGCCAACAACAAACCCTGAAATAAGGGTGGCCGCAATAAAGGTAGGCGCTAAGGCGGTGGCCTTTGGTACGCCAAAGCCCATAACAAACAGAGGGAATGCCGCCCCCACAACCAAACCCATACTCACCATACCCAATGCGAGGGCACGAAAAACATGTTTAGAAATCTGCATCCTGCACTCTTTAAATGGTCGCGTTTAATTCACTTTGACGGTGTAAGACCATCAACCCTGTGACAACAATATTACATGCGCTGCGATTTGACGTTGCCCAAAGAATTTTTTGGGCGCATTAACGACTCAGCCCGCTAAAAAAGCACAAAGTTAAGTGCTGGACTTAACCCATTGCCACGCATCGGCAATTATGAGTTCGAGCGCTCGGTGGCTAGGCTGCCAACCCAAATGCTGTTCGGCGGCACGCGCATCGGCAATTAATCGTGCGGGATCGCCGGTGCGACGCGGCGCGTACTCGATAAGGATGGGCTGCCCTGTAACGGCTTCTGCCGTTTTAATCACATCGCGTACGGAAAAACCATCGCCATTACCTAAATTAAACCGCTGACTTTGGTTTGTGCGCACCAGCCACGCCAGCGCGCGCAGGTGCGCATCGCAGAGATCTTGTACGTGGATGTAATCACGCACGCAGCTGCCATCGGCCGTTGGGTAATCGGTACCAAATACTTGAATGGCGGCTCGCCGCCCCGCCGCGACCTGTAACACCAGCGGGATTAAATGGGTTTCAGGCTCATGCCGCTCACCCAATTCCCCCTCTGGATCTGCCCCCGCCGCATTAAAATAACGCAAACATACCGATTTTAAACCGTAGGCTTGGTCATAATCTTCAAGCAGTTGTTCAACCATCAATTTGCTACGGCCATACGGGTTGATGGGATTTTGGGGATGGGATTCGTCTATTCGTTCGCACTGCGGCTCGCCAAAGGTGGCGGCGGTGGATGAAAAAATAAAATGCCGTATGTGATGGCGAACCATGGCATCCAGCAAATTAAGCGTATGGCTCACATTATTTTGGTAATACTTGGCCGGATGCCGCACCGATTCCCCCACCAGGCTAAACGCGGCGAAATGCATCACCGCATCGAACGGCTGTGCTTGAAATAATTCGTCCAGCAAAGCTGTATCAGCCATATCGCCGATAATGAGCCTGCCGTATTTGACGGCATCGGCATGGCCTGTTGAGAGGTTATCCAGCGTGGTCACGTTATGCCCTGCTCGCGCGAGGTATTTCACCATGTGCGAACCGATATACCCTGCTCCGCCCACCACAAGAATATTCAGCATAGGGGGTTAATCATCGCGCACACAATCCACAAAGTAGGCTTTGCCAAACTCGGTTTCCTCGGCTATTAGGCCGTGCACATCCGTTTCAAAACCGGGCAGTTGCTTATTAAAATCGCGGGCGAACTTTAAGTAATCCACAATAATTTTATTGAATCGCTCGCCCGGAATAAGCAAAGGGATACCCGGGGGATAAGGGGTCACCAAAGAGGCGGTAATTCGCCCTTCGAGCGCATCAATGGGTACCCGATCGATTTGTTTGCGCGCCATTTTTGCCCAGGCATCGGCGGGGCGCATGGCCGGTTCCATTTGCGATAGGTACATTTCGGTTGTTAAACGCGCTACATCTTTTTGCTTATATAAATTATGTAGTTGCAGGCATAAATCGCGCAAACCCATCCGCTCGTACCGGGGGTGCTTGGCAACAAAATCCGGCAAGATGCGCCACAAAGGCTGGTTTTTAGTGTATTCATCCTTGAACTGCTGTAAGGCTGTAAGCAAGGTATTCCAGCGGCCTTTGGTAATGCCAATCGTGAACATAATAAAAAAGCTATACAGCCCGGTTTTCTCCACCACAACGCCATGCTCGGCGAGGTATTTGGTGACGATGGACGCGGGAATACCGGTTTCGTCAAAATCTCCGTTTAAGTTCAGACCGGGGGTGATTAGGGTGGCTTTGATTGGATCGAGCATGTTGAATCGATCGGTCATGCGCTCAAAGCCGTGCCAGCTATCATCGGCGCAGACCATCCAATCTTCCCGCGAGCCGATACCCTCTTCGGCTAAATGCTCAGGCCCCCACACTTTAAACCACCAATCATCGCCATATTCGGCATCCACTTGGCGCATGGCCCGGCGAAAATCCAAGGCTTCTAAAATAGATTCTTCAACCAGCGCGGTGCCGCCCGGGGGTTCCATCATGGCAGCCGCCACATCGCAAGAGGCAATAATGGCGTACTGCGGTGAGGTCGATGAGTGCATTAAATAGGCTTCATTAAATACATCGCGATCAAAGAGATGCTGCTCGCTATCTTGCACCAACACTTGCGAGGCTTGCGACAGACCCGCCAGCATTTTGTGGGTGGATTGGGTGGAGTAAATAACCGATTTTTCGCAGCGCGGCCGATCCGCGCCAATAGCGTGGTAATCCCCATAAAAATCGTGAAAGGCGGCATGCGGTAGCCACGCTTCATCAAAATGCAGGTTTTCAACGTAGCCATCCAGCTCGTTTTTAATTTCCTCGACGTTATAAATAATGCCATCGTAGGTGGATTGCGTAATGGTGAGAATGCGGGGCGTTTTATCCTCGGCCTTTGAGGCGAACGGGTGCGCTGCAATTTTTGCCCGAATGGTTTCAACCCTAAATTCACTTTGCGGAATGGGACCAATAATGCCGTAATGATTGCGGGTCGGCATTAAAAAGACGGGAATGGCGCCGGTGAGAATAATTGAATGCAAAATTGATTTATGACAATTGCGATCCACCACCACGATGTCGCCAGGCGCCACGTTTGAGTTCCACACCATGCGATTACTGGTTGACGTGCCATTGGTCACAAAAAACAGGTGATCGGCATTGAAAATGCGCGCCGCATTGCGCTCAGATGCCGCCACAGGGCCGGTGTGATCGAGTAGTTGCCCCAATTCATCCACCGCATTGCACACATCGGCGCGCAATAAATTTTCACCAAAAAACTGGTGGAACATTTGCCCGACCGGGCTTTTTAAAAATGCAACGCCGCCCGAATGCCCGGGGCAATGCCAAGAATAGGAACCATCGGCCGCATAGCCGGTAAGCGCGCGGAAAAATGGCGGCGCCACCGAGTTTAAATACGCCCGTGCTTCCCGCAATACATGCCGCGCGACAAATTCAGGCGTGTCTTCAAACATATGAATAAAGCCATGCAGCTCTTTTAACACCTCGTTCGGCAAGTGGCGGCTGGTGCGGGTTTCGCCATAAAGAAAAATGGGAATATCGGCATTGCGAAACCGAATTTCTCGAATAAATTTACGCAGCTGGGCTATAACGGGCAGCTCTTTGGTTTTATCTTCATCTAAGGTGCTGAACTCTTCATCATCGATCGAAATAATGAACGCCGACACGCGGCTTTGCTGTTGGGCAAACGAGGATAAATCGACATAGCTTGTGACACCGAGCACTTCTTCTCCTTCGGCACGAATTGCATCGGCCAGCGCACGAACGCCTAAGCCTGAGGCATTTTCTGAACGAAAATCTTCATCAATGATGACGACGGGAAAGCGAAATAACATAGGATGAGCCCTGTGCCGAAGTGAACAAACAAAAAAAGCCCCCTTCACAAACCTGGGCGTGAAGGGGCTCGCTGGTGTAATGGCGCGTTATTCTAACGCAGCCTGTTGGGCATTTTGCGCGTTTTGCATGACGTTTTGTTGAAGTGGTATTAAACACATCGTGCGCACAACTCAAAGCGCCTCGCTTTGCGTTAGAGAATCGTTCGCTTCAAGCAAATAAATGGGATAACGAATCGCGATAATCTCCGCTTGAACCCGCCTAGGCGCCCCAGCATCGCTGGGTAAAAGCAAGGTGATTTCCATATCCAAGCATTTGCCGAGCGCGGCGCGCGCCAAGGGGGAATCGATGCTGATTAACCCCTGACCGGGGTCGATTTCATCAGGACCTACCAAGCATACCGTTTGCTCTCGATCATCTTGATATAACAAAGTAATTTCTGCGCCAAAATACACTTTATTGCGATCAGTCGGCGGCACACGCACGACTTTAATATCGCCTAAGCGTTTTTGCAGATAGCGAATGCGCCGATCAATTTCCCGCAAGCGGCGCTTGCCGTAAATATACTCGGCATTTTCAGAGCGATCGCCTAGGGCGGCCGCCTCGCTCACCGCCTGCACCACAGCACGACGCTCGACCCGCCAGAGATGATCGAGCTCGGCCAGCAAACGGGCGTGGCCGCGCGCGGAAATAACCGCCGTGCTCATAAATTTAGGCCTTTATTTCTTTTGTGCGCCTTTGCGCGGCGGTTGAATGGTAATCATGCTGCCTAATTTCGCCGTGGCGATGGACGGCTCGGGGTTGATAGTTTGTTTGATGATGCTCACGGCATGATCCAAATCGCGCAGGCGGTTATCTTTAAGCTCGCCGCCTGCCGCCCCCGGATGCCCGCCGCCGCGAAAATATTTGGCTGAAATAGCGCCCGCATCCACACCCGGATTGGCGCGCAGCGAGAGTTTGCCATTGCCACGCACGCCGATGGCCATATCCATGACTTTGCGGGTTTCCATCATGTCCATGATGACACCGCGCCACACATCATGCGGCCAGTTGTAGAAAATACCGGTTTTCACGCCATCAATCAGCACCATTGGCACCGTGGTTTCATCCAACACAGCGGCTGAAAGCAGGTGAAACTTATCGTTCAGCGGAAGCTCGGGGTTCTGAATATCGGTTTTATCGATTCGACCTTCGAGAAATTGTTTGCGAATGTCGTACAAGCTGCGCTCGATGGTTTCTAAGTTTTCGCCGCGTTCGTGTGCCGCAAAAAAAGATTCGATAATATGAAAACGGTAGGCGCGCTTCATTTCTGCCAATGGGGGCGCTAGGTGATCGTCTTGCATCACCAAGCCTAACAAATACAAAGATTTACGAAACAAGGGTTCATCTTTGAGCCACCGATCGCCCATATCCACAAAATCGGCGCGCAAGGCATATTGCGCCTGCTTGGCCTCGGGCATGAGCGCGGCCACAGATTCATACGCAAGCTTGGTGGCACAGCGTTCGGTATCGAGATAATACCAATCGTATTTGGCGGCTACCTCGGCACCGGTGGCATGGTGATCAAGTAATTGCAGGGTGGTGGGCACTTTGAGTTTTTTAACGCGTTTGTCGATTTGATCGGCTTGATCGAGCGTTAAATTTAAATCGGTGAGCAAAATACCCGCCGGCTCGCCTTTGGCCAGAATTTCTTCAACCACCCGATCCACCACAACAGGAATATCCCGATAATCGGCATTAAAACAGTGCGTTTGAATGCCGGCGGCTTTCAGCATGAACTGCGCGCCATAGCCATCTAAATCGGTATGTGAAATGTGATATAGCGTGCCAGTCGGTGTTATTAGGGCGGGCGTGGTCATATATGTTTAGCTCGAAAATAAAAAATTGATCGGCATTCTATCAGGCCAGCGTTCAAGCCGGGGTTTCAGTCGGAGTTCACGCAAGACAAACGGGGCGGCAATTTTGTCTTACTGGCCTGTCTTACTTGCGCCGCCAGGTCGTGCTGCCTGCCGCATCTTCTAAAACGATGCCAGCCGCTAACAGTTCATCACGAATAGCATCTGATTGAGCAAAATCCCGATTTTGCTTTGCGGCCAAGCGCTCATGAATTTTTTGCTCAATAACCGCGTCCGTTAGCCCCAGCTGTGCACTGGGCGCCCAGCGTAAAAACGCATCCGAATCATGGCACCCTAAATTAATCACCTGGCCGATGGCACAAATGGTTGCAGCCACACGCAAGGCAAGAGCTTGATCAGCCGGGGTTTGGCTGAGTTTTAGACGATTTAATTCACTGATTTGCTCAAACACAATGGCCAACGCTTCTGGGGTGTTGAAATCATCGTTCATAACGGCAACAAACCGCGCCATGACTTCATCACGCACGGGCGCATCGCTAGCCATGCCTTTAATGGCGGTGTACCAGCGCGATAAGCTCGCGCGGGCGGCATCTAGATTTTGATCAGAGTAATTAAGCGGGCTGCGGTAATGGCTCGACAACACAAAAAACCGAATGACTTCAGGGTGATAATTGGCCATCACCTGCTGCACGGTGAAAAAGTTATCCAATGATTTGGACATTTTTTCTTCGTTGATCCGCACAAATCCATTGTGCATCCAATAATTCACATAGGGCTGCCCGGTCGCGCATTCGCTTTGCGCTATTTCATTTTCATGGTGGGGGAATTGCAAATCTTGCCCGCCACCATGAATATCGAATGTGGCGCCCAATGCCCGCGTAGACATAGCCGAGCATTCAATATGCCAGCCCGGCCGGCCGGCACCAAAGGGAGCCGCCCAACTCGGGTCACCGGGTTTTTCGGTCTTCCACAACACAAAATCCAAGGGATCGGTTTTCGCTTCATCCACCTCAACCCGCGCACCGGCGCGCAAATCATCTGGGTTGCGATTGGATAACGCGCCATAGCGCGAAAATGAAGACACATCAAAATACACATCGCCATTATCGGCGCGATAAGCAAACCCCTTGCCGATTAGGGTTTCAATCATGGCGACCATATCGCCCACCGCTTCCGTGGCGCGCGGCTCGCTGGTGGGGGGCAAGCAGCCCAAGGCGGCGGCATCATCGTGCATTAATTCGATAAAGCGTTCGGTTAAGCTTTGAATGCTTTCTTTATTTTGGGCGGCGCGCGCGATAATTTTGTCGTCAATATCGGTGATATTTCGCACGTAATTTACGACATACCCCTGAGATGACAAATACCGCACCACCATATCAAACACCACCATCACCCGCGCGTGCCCAATATGGCAGCGATCGTACACCGTCATACCGCAGACATACATGCCAACTTTATTAGGCAAAATAGGGATAAATTCGCGCTTGGATCGGGCGTGGGTGTCATAAATCATCAGCATGAGGCGGGTTTCCAAAAACTGGGGTTCTAACGAAATGAACCATAAGATTGCGTTATGATTGCGGGGTTGTGCGGCAATCATAACGCAATTGCAACGGCTATGACCGAGTACGCTCGGCGCGTTACTTAAACTTTTTCCAACCTAAAAAGAGAACTGAACTATGGCTAATCCCCGCGTTTCTATTACCACCCGCATGGGTAGTATCGTTATTGAACTCAATGCTGAAAAAGCGCCCGCGACCGTTGCCAATTTTTTGGCTTATGTCGATAGTGGCCATTATGTGGGCACTATTTTTCATCGCGTCATCCCAGGCTTTATGGCGCAAGGGGGCGGCATGAGTGTCGATATGGACTCTAAAAAAACCATGCCCCCGATTCAAAACGAAGCGGACAACGGCCTTAAAAATGCCCGAGGCACCATTGCCATGGCGCGCACCGGCGATCCGCACTCGGCCACTAGCCAGTTTTTCATTAACCTCAAAGATAATGGGTTTCTCGATTACACCGCAAGCAACCCCCAAGGTTATGGCTATGCGGTGTTTGGTCATGTGATTGATGGCATGGCGGTAGTTGATGCCATGGCAACCCTGCCCACCGGCCGGCGCATGGGGCATAGCGATGTACCCGCAGAAGACATTATCATTACCGCCGCCGAACGGCTCGAAGACTAACGCGCCGCCTTTGGCGCTCACCCCCAAGGAAGCTCTCCCATGGCTGAAGTGTTAATCATCGCCGATGTTCACCTAGCGCCCGCCAACCGTGCGGCATTGCAGCCGTGGCAGGCGCTCATGCGGCGTGCCGCTAAAGCCGATGGATTATATCTTTTGGGGGATTTATTCGATTACTGGGTGGGCGACGACCAACCCATTCCGGCAGAAATCGGGGCGGCGCTAGATCAACTGGCCGCCCTGCCCTGCCCCAAATTTTTTATTAGTGGCAACCGAGATTTTCTCATTGGCCAAGAATTACTGGATCGCATGGGCGCAAAACCGCTGCCCGATGTGGCCACTTTATCAATTAATGATCACAAGCTTGTTTTATGCCATGGCGACACGTTGTGCACCGATGATGTGGCGTATCAAGCCATGCGCCAGCAGCTTCGCTCCCCTGCATTTCGATGCGATTTTTTAAGCAAGCCGCTGGATGAACGCCTCGCGATTGCGCTGAGTTTACGCGCGAAAAGCCGCACCGAATCCAGCAGCAAGCCTGAAGATATTATGGATGTCAATCCGGCCGCTGTACGCGCCCTGCTCAAGGCTGAAGCGGCGGTTATCTTGCTGCATGGCCACACGCATCGCCCCGCCATTCACCGCGAGGCCTCGGGCATCACCCGCATCGTAACGGGGGATTGGGGCGCAAAGGGCTGGCTTATTGCCATCACGCCAGAACAAATAACACTCGAGTGTTTTACTGGCGAAATGACCGAAATTGTCGATACACTGAAACCCGCAGCTTAACCATCCCACACAACATCCCCAAGGACAGCCCCATGACACTCCCCCTGCTCCTCACCTGGATGCGAATTGCTGCTATTCCTGTTTTGGTGCTGATATTTTTATTTGTCCCGATCGATTTAGCGCGGCCGTTATCTGCCTGGATTTTTGGTCTTGCCTCTGCTACCGATTTTCTGGATGGCTATTTGGCGCGTCGCTGGAATCAACAAACCTCGTTTGGCGCGTTTCTTGATCCGGTTGCCGATAAGTTAATCGTGGCGGCGGCGTTGATTTTGCTGGTGCATGCCAACGGCGATACGCTCATCGTGCTGGCAACAATTGTGATTATTGGCCGTGAGATTTTTGTTTCAGCCCTGCGTGAATGGATGGCCGAGTCGGGGAATCGCGCGGCCGTTGCCGTCTCCCAAATTGGCAAGCTTAAAACCGTAGCGCAAATGTTTGCCATCCTGTTTATGCTGCAATGGTTTCCCCTGTGGGGCGTGGTGCCCGTGTTTGAGATAGGTTACTGGCTTTTAATGGGAGCGGCCGTGCTGACCTTGGTTTCCGGTGCGCTCTACGGAATGGCTGCTTGGCGCGCCGTTAAAGCCCGCCAGCTTGCGCGCTAAGTTTTAGCCTGATGTGGTGGATTCCCCTCCGCATAATTCGCCTGCAATGGCATGTGGCGCGCGGCGTTTGGCTCACCCACCGTGCCCGCCATTACCCCCCCGCCGTCCACGCCGAGCGCGTTCAAACCTGGCTGGCGCAGGTGTTAATAATATTAAACATCCAAACGGAAATTGAAGGCGACCGCCCCGCAGAGTGCGGCCACCTTTGGCTGGCAAACCACGTAAGCTGGCTCGATATTCCTCTGCTGGGCGGGCTTTTATCCCACACCGTGTTTCTCTCCAAGGCAGAAATTCGCCGTTGGCCCATTATTGGCCGCTTGGCCGCGCAAGCCGGCACGCTATTTATGACGCGGGGCGCTGGCAGTCGCGGCGCGCACATTGCCCTCACAGAAGGCTTAAAACGCAATCAACAAGTGGTTATTTTCCCCGAGGGCACCACCACGCTAGGGCTTGGGGTTAACCGCTTTCATGCCCGATTAATTCAACCCGCGCTGGATGCGCCCGCCCCCGTGCAGCCGGTGGCCTTGCGCTATGTTACCGCTGAAGGCAGGGTCGATCGAAGAGCGGCTTATATCGACGATGACCGCCTTACAACCTCGCTTTGGCGCATTTTGCGAGCTAAAAAAATGCGGGTGCGGGTGCGGTTTTTAGACTGTATTCCCGTGCAGCCTACCTGTGCGCTAGCGCCCACCCCTGCGTTAAATCGCGATGCCATTACCCGCTTGGCTGAACACCGCATTCGCCAAGCCCTACACCAGTGGGATAGCCCCTAATGCCCTTGAGGCCAAGCGGGGCCATGAATTGCGCTAAATTTCGGCAGCCTCGGTGGTTCTGTCTATACTTCATCAAATTAAATGAATGGAGCCCGCCCGCGTGACTTTTATCTCTATGCCCAGCACGAATGGATCGGATGCCACGGCCAAACGTGCTGAAATCCGCCGCTACTTTCACACCACGATGGATACCTTTGAGCAACTATTTAGCTTGCTTAAAGATGATTCGGTTTTTTATGAGCGCCCCGAGCCACTGCGTCACCCCCATATTTTTTACTTTGGCCACACCGCCGTGTTTTTCGTGAATAAATTAGTGCTCGCCAAATTATTACCTGAGCGCATCAACCCAAAATTTGAATCGATATTTGCGATCGGGGTTGATGAAATGAGTTGGGATGATCTTAACGATACCGCCCATAATTGGCCCTCGGCGGAAGAAACCCGCACCTATCGCAAAGAGGTGCGCGCCGCTGTCGATGCGCTCATCCAATCGACCCCACTCCACTTACCCATTGATTGGGAATCCCCTTTTTGGCCCATTTTAATGGGCATTGAGCATGAACGAATTCATCTGGAAACCTCCTCCGTCTTAATTCGTCAAACCGCGCTGTCCTTAATTACCCCCCAACCCAACCATTGGCCCGTGCATTCTGATGTGGGTGCCGCCCCAAAAAATAAACTGATTGAACTACCCGCAGGCCGCGTTCATCTCGGCAAAAAAGATGCGCACTATGGCTGGGATAACGAATACGGTCAGCATGAAGCGGATATACCCGCCTTTGCGGCCAGCCAATACTTGGTCAGCAATAGCGAGTTTTTAGAATTTGTCCATGCCGGGGGCTACCAAACCGATGCCTATTGGTGCGAAGAAGGCTTGGCTTGGCGCCAGTTCAAACAACCGCAACATCCTGTATTTTGGGTGGCCGACCCCACTCAGCCCTCGGGGTTTCGATACCGCACACTCGCAACCGAAATTGCGCTGCCGCTGAATTGGCCTGTCGATGTAAATCAGCTCGAAGCCGACGCGTTTTGCCGCTGGAAAGCCGCGCAAACCGGCGAGCCGATTCGCTTGCCGTTCGAGGATGAATGGCAACGCATTTATGATGAATCGAACATGGCCGATCAAGCCGATTGGCAAGGCGCGCCCCCGGGCAACATTGCCCTTGCCTATGCCGCCAGCGCGTGCCCGGTCGATCGCTTCAAACAAGGGGATTTTTATGACGTGATCGGCAATGTATGGCAGTGGACAAACACCCCCATCGCGCCGTTCGATGGCTTCAAAGTGCATCCCTTATACGATGATTTCACCACCCCCACTTTTGATGGCCGCCATAATTTAATCAAAGGCGGTTCGTTTATCAGCACCGGCAACGAGGCACTGCGATCGGCACGCTACGCGTTTCGCCGCCATTTTTACCAACACGCCGGTTTTCGTTATGTGCGTAGCCACTATAGCGAACCTAAAACCACCGCAGTGTACGAAACCGATGCGCTGGTGAGCCAATATTGTGAATTTGGTTGGGGCGCCGATTATTTTGGCGTAGAAAACTTTGCCGCTCGCTGCGCCGCGCTATGTATACACGCCATGGGCGATCGGCCCAAAAAACAGGCGCTGGATATAGGCTGCGCCACAGGCCGCTCAACCTTTGAGCTGGCGGTCGCCTTTGATTCGGTCACGGGATTAGATTTTTCCGCTCGATTTATTCAAGCAGCCGAACAAATGCGCGTGCAAGGGCAAATTCGCTACACCCAGCCCACCGAGGGCGAGCTGGTTGAGTACTGCGCCGCAACATTACCCCCAGCACTGGCAAAAACCCCCAGCAAAGTCGCCTTTTGGCAAGCGGATGCCTGTAATCTCAAGCCTCAATTTACGGGCTACGATTTAATTTTTGCCGGCAATCTTATTGATCGGCTCTATGACCCTGAAAAATTCCTAGCCGATGCCCCCCATCGCCTGAATCCTGGGGGTTTGCTCATTCTCACCTCGCCCTACACTTGGGCAGAGGCGCACACGCCCAAAGCCAAATGGCTGGGCGGCTTTAAGCGAGATGGCGAGGCCGTTACCACCCTTGATGGCTTAACGGAGAATTTAGGCGGCGCATTTAACTTGATTGCCCAGCACGATATCCCATTTGTTATTCGTGAAACCGCCCGCAAATTCCAGCACAGTGTGGCGCATATGACCATCTGGGAAAAACGAGGTGACTAACCCCCCGCCCAATCATCACGCTGATTTTGAACATCTTATCGACCGTGAACACACCGATTGCGTGAAATATGATGCAAGAGCCGCCCGTTTTGGCCGCGCCGATGTCATCCCCCTGTGGGTGGCTGATATGGATTTTGCCGCGCCAAACTGTGTGCGCCATGCCCTTGCAGCGCGGGTGGCGCATCCCATTTATGGCTACAGTATTTATCCCGAGGCATTTTTTTCCGCCATCATCGACTGGCAACTCGCGCGTCATGGCTGGCAGGTATCGCGTGAGGCGATTGTGCCGCTACCCGGCATTGTGCCGGCGTTAAATTTATTGATACGGGCGTTAACCCAGCCTGGTGATGGCGTTTTAGTGCAAACGCCCGTCTACCCGCCCATTCATCAGCTGCCCTTAAATCACGCCTGTGTGCTGCTCGAAAACGCGCTGATTCAAACCCCAAAAGGCGCCGTGATTGATTGGCCTGATTTCGAAGAAAAAATCGCCCAAGCCCGCGTGTTTGTGCTTTGCTCGCCGCATAACCCCGTCGGACGGGTTTGGCAACGGGATGAACTCAGCCGAATGGCCGATTTATGCGCCCGCCATAATGTCATTATTTTGGTAGATGAAGTTCATGCCGACTTAGTTTTCACGCCCCATCGGCACACGCCTTTTGCCAGCGTGATGGCTGCAAAAAACACCCGCTGCATCACCCTAAATGCGCCCTCTAAAACGTTTAACATTGCCGGGCTAAACACCGCCTACGCCCTTGTTGAGCACCCCGCGCTGCGCGACCAGTTAACCCATGCCCTTCAAGCGGCGGGGTTAACCTCAGGCCATTGCTTTGGCATTACCGCGCTTATAGCAGCTTACCAACAGGGTGCGCTTTGGCTCGATCAACTGCGCGTAGTTTTGCAATACAACCGAGATTTTGTTGTTGACTATATCAATCAGAACGATTTTGGCATCCGCGTTGTGCGCCCAGAGGCCAGCTTTTTATTATGGTTAGATTGCCGCGCGCTCATGGCGAAAAAAAATCTACCCCATGATGACGCCTTGGCCGATTTTTTTATTCAACAAGCCGGGCTGGGCTTAAATCCTGGTTTGAGTTTTGGCGCGCCCGGTACCGGCTTTATGCGGCTCAATATCGGCTGCCCATTATCCGTTCTAAAAACGGCTTTAACTCAATTAAATCAAGCTATTAACGCAGATAGTTAAACAGCGACAAACCTTGGATTTTGACCATGCTTTGCTGGGTTGCCTGCAAATTAATATAGCTTTGGTTGAGCTGGGTAATTGCCGTGGCCACATCGGTATCACGCAAGGTGGATAAGGTTTGCTGCGTAATAATATTTTGCGCTGAGTTATCATTTTTAGCCGCATCGAGCGTATTTAAGGTGTTACCCATACTGCCCCGCGCATCGGTTACCTGATTCATGACCGCATCAATATCTTTTTGCGCATTGGCATACACCGTTTGCACATTAGCCGGCTGCGTGGTGATGGCGGTTTTTAATTGATTAATCACTTGCAAAATACTGGCGCTGCCCCCGGTCGAGGCACTGGTTGCGAGCTGAAACATCCCACCCGCCGGCTGATTAACCACCACCGTTTGACCATCGGCAATGGCTAAATTAACGGGGGTTGCCGAAGATACCGCCGGATTTAAAATTCCACTTGCATCATAGGGTTGCTGGCGTGCGGCGGTACCCGAAAACAAATACTCGCCCCGTTCATCGGTTGAATTCATTTGTGCTGTGAGCGCTTTTTGCATTTGATCGAGCTGATCGGCCAAAGCGCCCAATGAGGTGCCACTTTGTGCGGCGTTATTCGCCCCAATGGCCACATCGCGCACGCTTTGAAGCAGGCTCGTAATGGAACCTAAGGTTGATTCCTGCACTTGCACCTTGCCGGTCGCGTTATCAATATTGGTACTGTATTGCTGATCTTTACTGCTTTGCACCGCCAAATTGCTCGCCTGGGCAAACGCCACCGGATCATCTGCGGGGTTTGTAAGCTTAATCCCGGAGGCAATCTGCGCTTGATTTTGCAGCATGGTGTTTTGCTGTTGCTGCATATTGCTCAAGCCTTGGGTATAAATCATCGAGGTAGAGACACGCATCATCAATACTCCTTAACGAAAGGCCGACAACAAGGATTGAAACACCGTGTTCGCGCTGCTAATCGACTGAGCTAACGCTTGGTAATTTTGCTGATATTTCATTAAATTAGCGGCTTCTTCATCCAGATTAACGCCTGAAACCGATTGCTGCTGCGCGGTCAGGTTGGCTAACGTTGAGCTTGCCGCAGCGGCAGATAACTGAACCCCCGCCGCAAACGCCCCCGCTTGGCTCATCGCCTGCCCGACGGTATCACTCAAACTTGAGCCATTATTCGCCCCCACCGCACTTTGCCCCACAAAATTTGTGCTACTCAAAGCAAATAGGGCGTTAATTTGCGTGTTATCGCGTGCGTACGCAGGCTGGCCTGCCGCTGCGGCCGCAATGCCCGAGGCGTTTTGCTGCACCACATTAATTTTACCGGCGGCACCCACGGTGGGCAGAATATTCAGCACATCGCCCGTTTGGGGCGTGCCTGAAAAATTCATATTCAAACCCGGCAAACTCAACGCCCCGCCCGATGCCACAGAAACCGGCGCCGCGCCGTTATCGGGCTGGGTGCGTACTTGCCAATTGCTGCCATCGTATCGCGCGGTATAGGTTTGGCCGGTGAGCAAGCTGGGGTCTGTGAACGTACCCGACACCGCGCCGGTGCCTTTATTGGTTACGAGCGCGGTGGTTTGCGGGGCAAAATCGGTGGTGGGTGTAAATAAATTTGTGCCTGCATTCCCTTGCAAATCCACCCCTGCGATTTGATTTTTATTCACCTGATCGGCCAGCACGAGCGCCGCCTGCCCCAGCTGATTGCGAAGGGGGGTAATAAGCTGGCTTTGCGCCTGCAGCATGCCGCCTAAGGTGCCGCCGGTAACTTTGGTCGTAATATCGGTGTTGCCGAGCATCATACTGAGGCCAGAAGGCGGATTACCCACTGTTAACGGCGTTGCCGTGCCATTAAGCACCAAGGCTTGCCCAGAGCCTAAACTCAAATTGATATTGCCTTGGCCATCCGCCGTTGCTTTGACATCAATTTGTGCCGAAATTTTATTGATTAACAAATCCCGCTGATCGAGCAAATCATTGGGCGGCGCATTGGGGTTAATCGCTAAGGCTTTACTGATTTGATCATTTAATTGCCCCACTTGCTGGGCATAGGTATTAATTTGCCGACCAATATCACCGGCCTGTTGCCCGATTTGGCTATCGAGATTTTGCAGCTGGGTATCAATTTGGTTGAATTTACTGGTAAGCGCTTGGGCTGATCCCAAAAAAGCCGAACGCGCGGTTAAATCAGTCGGGTTGGCGGCAATGGCTTGGGTCGCATTAAAAAAAGCTTGGGTTTGCTGGGCAATACCCGTTTTGGTATCCCCCAATAGCTGGGTTGCTTGTGTTGAAAAGGTGTTCAAAAAACTCAAGCGACTGTTATCAGCGGTGGCAGAATTGAGCTGGCTTGCCACAAATTGATCGTAACTTCGGCTCACCGAGGCCACCTGCACGCCCGAACCGATGTATCCGCCCGATTGATATTGCGGCGCAAGTGTCGCTAAATTGACGCTTTGGCGGGAATAACCGGGCGTGTTCGCGTTCGCAATGTTTTGGCCGGTAGTGGTTAACGCTTGCTGCATGGAGAGCAAGCCCGATACGGCATTACTCATTAAATCGGGCATGGCGGTAACCTCGTCATTGGGACATTAACTGACATATTAATCCTTATCGGCCAGCGGCGCGAAAACTTGAGCCGCGTTTTTTAACCGGCCACCGTGGCGGGCAAACCATTGGATAATGGCGTACTAGCCGGCAAAACGGGCGAATCGGGAATACGGCCCGAGCGCATAATCGCGATCAATTTATCGGCGTATTGCGGATCGGTGGCATAGCCTGCCTTTTGTAGTTCGCGGGCAAAATTCTCCGGGTTACCTTTGGCGGCTAAAACTTGTGAATAACGCGGATTATTATGCAAAAACTGCACAAAATCGTTAAAAGAGGCGCCAACAGAATCATAAGCCCGAAACGCGGCTTTGCGCTGCACCATCGCGCCGCCTTCAAACTCTAGCGTATTGACGGTTTGCTTAGCGCCTTGCCATGAAGCATCCGCTTTAATGCCAAAAAAATTGTAATTTGCACCACCCTGCGCGTTGGCAGGCAAGTGCTTACCCCAACCGGTTTCCAGCGCCGATTGCGCCACCAATACCTGGGCGGGAATGCCCAGCTTTTTCGCTGCCGCCTCGGCATGCGGCAAAATCGCATTCACAAAGGCCTCGGGCGAATCCCAATATTTAGGCGCGTTAGCGCTTGCCGTCAAGGCCGTGGCCGGTGCGGCCTGCGGTGCGGCAAGCCGGGCTTTATCCGCCGCCGAAAGGGCAAGCCCCTCACCTGCCTTGGGCAACACAAAGGCACGCAAAGCCATGTTGCGCTCAGGTAATTTAAAGGCACGCGGGGCACCTTCGATTGGCGCGCTGGCCGCCGCAGCGGCGGGATGCAGTAAAAAAGCTTTGGGTTTTACCTCCGCCGGCGTGGGCTGGGTATCTTGTTTGAGTTGCTGTTGAATCATCCCCGCAAGCCCAATGCCCCCCTGCGCGGCGATTTTCTGCGCCACCTCTTTATCCATCATGCCTTGAAAAGTTTGGCCTTGCTGGCTATCCATTAAGCCATCTTGCGGGGTGGCATCGCGCATTGATTTGAGCATCATGGAAATAAATTGCGTTTCAAACTGCTGCGCCACGGTTTTAAGTGCAGCACGCGGATCGCTTTTCGCGGTCGTTTTTAAACGTGCCAAGCCTTGAAAATCGCTATAGCTTGTTACATCCACAGTTTGATTTATGGCCATATTGCCCCCTTGAACACCGGCTATCGACTGCGTGGCGGCTGCATCAAATCACAATCAGCTGCGCTTTGAGCGCGCCGGCGCTTTTTAGTGCTTCTAATATCGCAACCAAATCGGAAGGTGAAGCCCCCACGGCGTTTATGGCTTTAACAATATCGTTCAACGTAACCCCGGGGTTAAATAAGAAGGCGCGTTTTTTGTCTTCTTTAACGCCTACTTGCGAGTTTGGCACAACCGCAGTTTGGCCTTTAGAAAACGGCGCGGGCTGGGATACATCTAAATTTTCTTTGACCGTGACCGTAATATCACCATGCGATACGGCGGCGGCCTCAATGCGCACATTTTGGCCAATCACCACCGTGCCCGTGCGGGCATTCACCACCACTTTAGCGGCGCCTTCGCCGGGGCTTACATCAATGTTTTCCAAAACCGACATAAAACTCACCCGCGCGTTGGCATCTTGCGGTGCCCGCACGCGCACCGTGCCGCCATCCACCGCTTCAGCCACGCCGCCGCCCAACGCCTGATTGATGGCTTGCTCCATGTTTTTTGCCGTGGTGAAATCAGGCGAGTTCAAGTTCAAAAAAACGGAATTGACCCCACCCATGGTGCTGGCCACGGCCCGCTCCACCATCGCGCCGTTCGGGATTCGCCCCGCTGTCGGGATATTGACAGTCACGCGGGAACCATCTTTGCCGCTGGCATCTAAGCCCCCCACCAACATGCTGCCTTGGGCAATGGCATAAATTTGGCCATCAACCCCCTTCAAGGGCGTCATTAAAAGCTCGCCACCGCGCAGGCTTTTCGCGCTGCCAATCGAGGACACCGTGACATCAATTTGCTGCCCCGGTTTGGCAAACGGCGGTAAATTGGCGGTGACCATCACGGCGGCTACGTTTTTTAATTGCACATTGCCCGCGCCAGCGGTCGATAACCCTTGGCGTGCCAACATGTTTTGAATACTTTGCAAGGTAAACGGCACTTGCGTTGTTTGATCGCCCGTGCCGGGCAACCCCACCACAATGCCATAGCCGATAATCTGGTTATCGCGCACCCCGGCAAACGAGGCTAAATCTTTAATTCGCTGGCTGGGTTCCACGGTTAACGCTTGGCTCAACGCGGGCCACATTAAGCCCAGCACGATAATCAAAACTAAATGGCGCATCATGAGCCTCGCTTAAAACGGGAAAATCGGGCTGTTAAAGAAGCGGGCTAACCAGCCCATATTATTGGCATCGTTCACCGCGCCTGTGCCGCCATAAGAAATATGGGCATCGGCAATACGGGTAGAAAGCACGGTGTTATCCGGTGCAATATCTTGTGGGCGAATTAGGCCCGATAACTTCACCGATTCCGTGCCTTGATTAATCCCAATAAACTTTTGCCCCTGAATAAATAAGCTGCCATTGGCATAAACGCGCGCCACGGTCACCGTAATTTGGCCATTTAAGCTATTGGTTTGGGCACTGGTGCCGTTGCCTTTAAATTGATTGGCTGTGGTCATTTGCACACCAAACCGATTCATAAGATTGGTGGATAACCCCGCAATGGCAGGTGGGGTAATGGCGACCGTATCGGCCTTGCCGGTCGCCGTTGTGGCGCTTTTGGTGCCATTCATACTCTCTTGCAAAACCACCGTTAAAATATCACCCACGCGATACGGGCGCGAATCCACAAACATGTTGTCCATTTGTCCGGGTTGATAAATCGAGCCGTTATTTTGCATGGGGTTATTTTGCGATTCCTCCGGCGGCATCACCACCGCAAACGCCGGATCAGGTTTTGTCGGCGGCAAGCTCGCGCAACCCGCTAGGGTTAATCCGGCCAAACTCAGCACGCTCAACGCCCGCATCTTATTCATGATCGCCGCGCTCCTCATAACCCAATTACACATTCTGATTTAAGGTTTGCAACATGCTGGATGTGGTTGAAATGGCTTTGGAATTCATTTCATAGGCGCGCTGGGTTTCAATCATGCTGACCAGCTCTTCCACCACATTCACGTTTGAGCTTTCCAGCATGCCCTGCTGCAACGTGCCCACCCCATTTAAGCCCGGTGTGCTGGCTTGGGGCGCCCCACTGGCGCCTGATTCCAAAAAGAGGTTGTTGCCAATCGGCTGCAAACCGGCGGGGTTAACAAAATCGGCCAGCGTTACCGAGCCCACTTGCGACGGCTGGGCTTGCCCCGGCAACTGAACGCTCACGGTGCCATCGCTGCCAATCGTGATGGATTGCGCGCCTTGCGGCACCGTAATGGCCGGCTGCAAGGGCATGCCGTTGGCATTCACCACTTGGCCGGTGCTGTTCAAACTAAACGTTCCATCGCGGGTATAAGCTTCGGTGCCATCGGGCTGTAATATCTGGAAAAACCCCCGTCCATTTACGGCTAAATCGAGCGCGTTATTGGTGGTGACTAAATTTCCTTGGGTATGATTTTTTTCAGTCGCCACCACTTTAACGCCCGTACCGATATTTAATCCCGTCGGCACTTGATTTTGCTGGGTATCGGCTGAACCGACTTGGCGATAATTTTGGTACACCAAATCTTCAAATACGGCGCGATCTTGCTTAAAACCCGTGGTATTAACGTTAGCCAAATTGTTAGAAATAACCGACATGCGGGTTTGCTGGGCATCAAGGCCGGTTTTTGCGATCCATAAAGCAGGCGTTGTCATGATTTAATCCTCAACTAAATACCAGTAATTTATCGGCCGCAGCGCCGTTATCGTCTGCGGTTTTAATCATCTTGGTTTGCATTTCAAAAAGCCGACCGTATTCGATCATTTTCACCATCGAATCCACGGGATTAACATTACTGCCTTCCAGCACGCCACTCACCAGTTGAATCGTCGCATCCGGTGCAGGGGCTGGGGTATTGGGCTTTAAACCAAATAAACCATCGCTGCGTTTCTCCAAACTAGCCACGGGAGGATTTACAAGCTTAATACGATCAATTTGCGCCGGGGCATTAATGGTGCCGCCTAAGGGGATTATCGAAATTGAACCATCGGCCAAAATATCGATTTTACTGGCGGGCGGAATCGCAATGGGGCCTTGGTTACCCATCACCGAATCCCCCTCTGCGGTTTGCAGCTGGCCGTTGGGAGAAATATGTAAATCGCCCCGTCGTGTGTACGCTTCGGTGCCATCGGGTGCTTGCACCGCGATAAATCCCTGCCCTTTGAGCGCCACATCTAAATCGCGCCCGGTCGTCATCAAAGGCCCCGGCTCAAAATTTGTGCCCGTGCGGACATCTTGCGCATAAACCCGGCTGGCATAGCCCGGTCCATAAACCGGCATCGATTGAAACGCATCCAAATCGGCCTTAAAACCTTGGGTGCTTACATTCGCCAAATTATTGGCATTGGTTGCCTGAGCCAACAAGGTTTGCTTGGCGCCACTCATCGCGATATAGGCTAAACGATCCATTACCGTCTCCCATGAATACTAGAACTATCTTTAAGCACTTGTTATGCCAACTTTAACCCTTGCGGTGCGCGGGCATAAAAAAACGGGCTTGCGCCCGCTTAAATATCAATAACTTGCAAAGCAAATTAGCGGATTTGCATCACCGCATCGGTGGCGGTTTTATCGGTTTGAATGGCTTGCGCATTCGCTTGGAAATTGCGCTGCGCCACAATCATATTGACAAGCTGGGTGGTTAAATCCACGTTGGATTGCTCAAGCGCCCCCCCTTGAATTGAGCCAAAAGTCCCCGTGCCCGCCTGCCCCACGTTCGGGGTGCCTGAATCGACCGTTTGAACCCAAGAGTTATTACCCACCTGCTTCAACGCTTGCGGATTGGCGAAATTTACCATCGTTACCGCGCCCAAAGCCACCGATTGGCCATTGGAATAAGTGGCTTGAATCAATCCATTGCTGCCCACTGAAATTCCGGTGAGTTGCCCCGTGGTATTGCCATCTTGCGATTGTGCCGCCATGTTAAACGGGGCGTTATATTGGGTGGAATCTGGCTGGGTCGTCATCGCGATATTCAAATCCGCAGCGCCGGTGCCCAGCGTTGCAGCGGGTACCGTTAAGGCAAAAGGCGCGGGCGCCGTGGGCAATTGGCCATTGGCATCAAAGGTTAAAGTTGAGGGGCCTTGAATGGGCGCTTGGGTATCTAATTGATAATATAAATTCCATTCACCTGGGTTCGCTGTTTTCACATAATAAGTGGTTAGCGAATGGGTATTACCCAGCGAATCATACACTTGCTGAGAATTGGCTTGATTATACGATGCGGGATCGGGCGTGGCTTGCGCTAGGTTAAAAGCCGTTGTTGGTGCCACTGCACTGGCGGGCAAATTAAACGATTGCGTTACCTTTGTTGTTGCCTTGGGCGCGCCGGCGGCAACGGGGAGCTGAATCGGCGCTGCGCTTGCAATCGAGGTGGATTTTAACGTGCCATTGGCATTCACCGGCAAGGCTTTCAGATATTGCCCCGTCGAGTTCACAATAAACCCATCTTTATTCACCCCCATGGCACCCGCGCGGGAATAAACCGATTCTTGGCTATCCAGCGTGGGTTGAAAAGCAAAAAACCCTTGGCCTGAAATCGCTAAATCCAGCGAGTTGTTGGTAAATTGCAAACTGCCTTGGGTAAATTGCTGCTGCACGGCTTCGGTTAACACCCCTTGGCCGGTTGCGGTTTTGCTATTACCAAAGGCGCTAACTGCGTAAATATCCCCAAATTGCGCGCGCGAACTTTTAAAACCCGTTGAATTGGCGTTCGCAATATTATTACTGGTCACATCTAAATCTTTTTGAGCCGCATTTAAGCCGGTAATTGAAGTGTTAAATGACATAAATTAACTCCTGCTTTGTAAAACACATTAAATACTAAAAAAATCACATTGATTAACTAATAATCTCAACCACATCGGTGAGTTTTGCGGGGGGCAAACCCCCATCAAGATTGAGTTGCGGGCCGCTATTTGTCACGCCAACACTTTTAATCACCGCGCCCACATAGGTTTGAGCCGCTTGCGACTTCCCGCTCACCGTCGCGTTGGCACTCAGGGTGTATTTACCGGCCGGTGCATTGCTGCCATCGGCCATTTTGCCATCCCAAGTAAACGTGGGCCGAGTATCCCCATTAATCGGAATCGATTGGCTGTTTACAATTTGCCCACTCGCATTGGTCATCGTGACCGTCATGCTGGTCGCGCCCGTGGGCATATCCACCGCCCCCAACACGCCTGAAGGCGATGAGGTGCCATTGGCTGCGGTGGTTGAGTACATATACGCCGAATCGCCCTTAACAATCGCCGCTTTGCCCACCAATCCTGCCGCTTGCATTACTTGGTTTGATTGCAGGGTCGATTTAAACCCGCTCACCGTCGTATTCAGATCGCTAATGCCCTGAAGCGAGCTAAATTGCGCCAACTGCGCAATCATTTGGCTGTTATCGGTCGGCTTGGTGGGGTCTTGATTTTGCAGCTGTGTGGTGAGTAGCTTCATAAAGCTATCCATATTCAGTGAGCCGGTGCCACTGGTAGCCGTCGTGTTAGCGGGGATCGCCAAGCCTAAACTGGCATAAGGGTTGGTTGCGTTTGTGGGGGTTGTCATGGGTTAAGACTCCTATTGACCTAATTGCAGCGTTCTAAGTGCCAAGTTTTTGGCGGTATCCATTACCTGGACGTTGGTTTGGTAGGAGCGAGAGGCCGACAACATATTGACCATCTCCTCTACCGGGTTCACATTGGAGCCGTACACATAGCCCTCTTTGTTAGCCAGCGGGTTGCCCGGCTGATACAAAGCCGGATTCGGTGCATTGCTTTGCGTAATGCCTAATGCGCGCACCCCAACGCCGCCGCCGTTTTGCTCTAAAACCTGACTAAATACCGGTTCACGCGCTTTGTAGGCATCTTCCGGTTTGGTCGCAACAGAATCGGCATTAGCCATATTGGATGCCGTGGCATTTAACCGCAGCGTTTGCGCGGCCATAGCCGAACTTGACACATCAAAAATCGAAAAAAGGCTCATAAAAAGCTCCCAAAAAAACAGCCGTTACTGACCCGTTAAAGCCGAGTTAATCCCTTTAATCCGGCTGTTTAAAAAACTTAACGTAGTTTGATACGACACCGCATTTTCCGTGAATCGAACCCGCTCACGCTCTAAATCCACCGTATTGCCATCTAACGCAGGCTGATCGGGAATGCGGTACAGTTCTTGCGCGCCGCCAGCGCTGGTACCCGAGGATAGTTGCCCGGGTTGATCGAGCTTAAGCGCGAGCGGTTGCCCCACCCCACCCTGCCCCGCTGCTGCGCGCAAGGCATCGTTAAACGATAAATCGCGTGCCTTGTAATTGGGGGTATCGCTATTGGCAATATTCGATGCCAAAATTCCCATGCGCTCGGAACGATAAGCCAACGCATCCCCATGAATCCCAAATAATTGATCGCTCATAACGCACCTCATCAAACAAATCGTGAGCAATGCAAAGCGATAACCGTGCCAACACCCTCATCATCCGCCCCAAAAAAGCCCTTTTATCTTTAAACCAGACGCCCCCGAGACGCGCCCGATGGATATTGTTATCCGCCATCACAAAAATTTGGCTACACTGTTGGCCTGTTTGGCTACCCATAGACACCTAATTGAACGATATTCACCTTGGCGCCCTATTTACAGCGCTTATAGCTCTTGTTTTATTGTCGGCTTTTTTCTCAAGCTCCGAGACAGCCCTCATATCGCTCAATCGATACCGATTGCGGCACCTTGCCAAGCGCGGCCATGGGGGCGCCATTCGCGCGCAAAAGCTCCTTGAAAAACCCGATCAACTCCTAGGCTTAATTTTATTTGGCAACACCTTTGCCAATATTTTGGTTTCCTCATTAGCCACTATTATTGGCCTGCGCCTCTTTGGGGATAGTGGCATTGCCATTGCCACCGGCGCGTTAACGCTGATTTTGCTTATTTTTGGCGAAGTGGCGCCCAAAACAGCGGCTGCCACCGCGCCAGAACCCATCGCCTGGCCCGCCGCCTACATCTACAGCTTTGTTATGCCCCTTGTCTTGCCTTTAGTGCGCTTGATTGGTTTGCTCGCCAATGGCTTGCTTAAAATTTTGGGCTTTAATACCAATAGACATCGCAGCCATGGATTAACCGCCGCCGAATTACAAACCTTAGTGCGCGAATCCAGCCAGCATTTGCCAGAACAAAATGTCAATTTACTGCTGTCGGTACTCGAGCTTGAGCAAGCTCAGGTCGAAGACATCATGATCCCCCGGGCAGAAATTGTGGGCATTGATTTAGATGAACCCTGGGATCATGTATTAGCCCAAATCAAATCCGCCAGTTACAGCCGCATGCCCGTATTCAATGGCAGCGTTGAAAACACCGTTGGCGTGATTAATGTACGGCGTTTATTTGGCCCACTCATGGATAACACGCTCACTTTAAGCAAATTTAAACGTTTGCTGCGCGAGCCTTATTATGTACCCGAAGGCACGGCGCTCACCACGCAACTCCTTAACTTTCAAACAGAAAATCGCCGTTCGGCCCTCGTGGTTGATGAATATGGCGATGTGCAAGGCTTGGTGACCCTAGAAGATATTCTTGAGGAAATCGTCGGCGACTTCACCACCTCCCCCCTGCCCGATAACACCGACATCATTAACGAAGAAGACGGCAGTTTTATCTTGCGCGGCAATATGCCCATTCGTGAAATTAACCGCGAGTTGGCAATAGACCTGCCCACCACCGATGCCAGCACGTTAAATGGCCTCATTATTGAAGCGCTTGAAACCTTGCCCACGCAAGGCGCCCGCATCACCATTGAGAATGTGCAAATTGACGTGCTTAGCGTGCAAAACCACGCCGTAGATACCGCGCGATTAAAATTCATCGACGAGGACAATGAGCCAAACACCAAGAGCCAAACTCATGGCGCGGGCTAAAGAAAAATCCGCCTATGTGTGTCAAGAATGCGGGGCTGATTTCCCCAAATGGGCGGGGCGCTGCACCGAATGCAACGCTTGGAACAGCCTTACCGAAATTCGCCTGCCCACCGCCCCAGCCGCGCACACCAGCGGGGTAAGTGGCTATGCCGGCGGCAACCCCCAAATCACCCTGCTCTCTGAAGTGCGTATTAGCGAAACCCCGCGCGAAACCACCGGCCTAGATGAGCTTGATCGGGTACTCGGCGGCGGTCTCGTTGAAGGCTCGGTCATTTTAATTGGCGGTGATCCGGGGATCGGAAAATCCACCTTGCTTCTGCAAACCCTGCTCTTGCTGCAATCGCGCATGCCGTGTCTTTACGTTACGGGTGAAGAATCGTTGCAGCAAGTGGCGCTGCGTGCCCAACGGCTGGATGCAGATATGCAAGGCAAGCAAGGCCAGCTCACCCTCATGAGCGAAACCTCGGTTGAAGCGATTTTGGCGCACTGCGCGCGGCAACTGCCTAGGCTTTTGGTTGTCGATTCCATACAAACCTTGCACACCGAAGGCTTAACCGCCGCCCCGGGCTCCGTATCGCAGCTGCGCGAGGGCACCGCCCAACTCGTGCGCTTTGCCAAGCGACATGAAGTGACCATTTTTATCGTAGGCCATGTCACCAAAGAGGGCGCGCTGGCCGGTCCGCGCGTGTTGGAACACATGGTGGATACCGTGCTGTACTTTGAAGGCGATCCCGGCGCGCGGTTCCGCGTGATTCGCGCCGTAAAAAATCGCTTTGGCGCAGCCAATGAGATCGGCGTGTTTGCCATGACCGATCGGGGCTTAAAACCCGTGAGCAATCCATCCGCCATTTTTTTGTCGCGCCACGAGCAACCCGTGCCCGGCAGTGTGATTACCGTGACGCGAGAAGGCACACGCCCTTTGCTGGTTGAAGTGCAAGCCCTCGTAGCCGAGCACCCCGGCGGCAACCCTAAGCGCCTCACGGTGGGGCTCGATCAAAATCGGCTAGCCATGTTGCTGGCCGTGCTCCACCGTCATGGCCAAGTTGCCCTATACGATCAAGATGTGTTTTTAAATGTCGTCGGCGGCGTGCGCGTTGCAGAAACTGCCGCCGATTTACCCAGCCTCATCGCCATATTATCAAGCTTTAGAAACCGCCCCTTGCCTGAAGGCTTAATCATCTTTGGTGAGGTGGGGTTAGCCGGCGAAATTCGCCCCGTTACCGGTGGCCAAGAGCGCTTATTTGAGGCAGCCAAGCATGGCTTTACCCATGCCATTGTCCCCAAAGCCAATCTGCCGAGCCGCCCGATTGAGGGCTTAACCATAACGGCGGTTAGCCATCTTAACCAAGCACTCGAGCTGATTTAATCGGGCAAAAGCCTCAGTGGCTATTGGCCTGATTTTTTTCTTTAATCGCATCACCCGATTTCTTCCAAAACCACCAAAAAACGGCTACCGGCATGCCCACAATGCCAATCATCGCCAAAATAGACAAAATCACAATTTGCGCTTCAACGTGCATACATCACCTCTCATCGGCTAATTTGCCCACAAAAATGGGGCAATAGACGCACTTTATCGAGCACGCGGGGCATTTCAACCCAGTGAATTACTCATGAATAGGGTTTATAAATAAATATGAACTCGGGCAATAGACACGGTCGAGCTTTATTCATAAGATAGGCGCCAATCTTGATTTTACTTTGGCTATATAAATCCGTTCTTTCGCCAAGGAAATACATGAACGGGCCAGGATGCGTTAAGCCAACCGCGCTGCAACAGGGATGAGAGATAGAGCAATGGAAATATCGGTCGTAAAACAGTCACCCCCACTCATAAAATTAAAGGCCGGCACCCCGCCCCCGCCAGCGTTTAACAGCGATTTGTTCGATGCCTTTTTTTCGGTTGCAGCCGCGCGTAGCTTTTTTTTACCACAGATTCCTAATGTCAATGCGGCCATCAATACCCTTGAACACCAAATTCTGCTTAATCCCAAGCAGCTGCGCAGCCATGCCCAGCGCCTAATTTTGTTGCATAAAAATAATCACCCCCAGCGGTTCACAGGGGCATTAATTGATTTATATTTCACCTTAGGCGCAGAAGGATTGCCCTTAAAAAAGTATTTTTTACAATTGGCCGATGGGTTTATTGCGCGCGATGACTATACGTTCCTCGTAGCGCAGCAAACGCAGGCGTTAAACCGCCAGCACGCGCTGGTTAAAAAAGCAGAAGGTTGCTTATTTTTAGGCCACCCAGATACCACGCCCCCTTTGTTGGTTCGCGCGGTTGCAGGGGCGATTACCCAGCCGGCTTCTTTTGGCGCCGCATCACAACCGAGCAACCCCACACCCAAGAATGCCGTCGCCGAGGCCAATCAGCTTATTGATGATGGGCAGCTCGATTTAGCGATGGATACGCTTGAAGATGCGGTGTTAGCTGATCCTCATGGGCTTGAGGCAATCAAATTTTTGCTTCAACTCTATGTGTTAAGTGGCGCAGAAATACGCAGAGAAATTATGGAAGAACAACTTAAAATCAATTTTGGCGCACTACCCGCAGAATGGGTTAACGCGCAAGATCGCACCTTGTGAGCATACCCGCATGATAAAAGTCGCCCTATATGGCATGGATGAGCGTGCGGCAAACGTCATCACGATGTTTTTAAGCAAAAACACGCAAATCCCCACCACTATTACCCCGCAGGGCGAGCAATCGGTCGCTATTGTTGATTTAGATGGCGTTAATGCCCACCGTTTGTGGCTTGATTTGCGCCGCCAATTTCATGGCCCCGCCATTGTGCTTTCGGTGCGCGAGCAAACCCTGCGTAATGCCGTGTGCCTCGCAAAACCCTTTAATGCGCAAGCATTTTTAACCGTACTGGCAGAGGTTAAAGAAGCGCTGGCACAGCCTGCGGCGCTGCCCAGTGCAAAGGCGGCGGTTCCAGCAGCGGCAATTCCGGCCGAGCCCCTGTTGGCGCACCCCCCCGAAAAACCGATCGCGCACACGCCCGAGGCCGTATCAAATCAAACGGCGCACCGAACCGATGCCAAGCCAACACCGGTTCAGCCGGATTTACACGCGCCTCTAGCCAGCGAGCTTAAAGCGGCGGCAGTTAAACCCATAAAACCCGATCAACCCTCTAATGCGGCGCATCTTATTTCTGATGAGCCGGATGATGAAGGCGGCGTTCAACTCCCCGATGAGGTCTACACCAACGACACACGCCGCGCCGAAGTTTATTTTAACGTGAATCAAACCTTGTTCGGTTTATGTAAATTGGCCTCAAAGCAAGCGCAAACATCCAATTCTGTGGTGTGGATTGATGGATTTATCAAACCCTGCTATGTGTACCCTGATACCAAACATATTTTTACCGAAATGCGTTGGCGGTATTTAAAATCTATTTCAATGATGGATTTATCCGCATCACCGGTCAAACTTTCGCTTTTACCCGTGGATAGCATTGCGCCCGTCACCTCAAATGATCCTAGAATCCGTGAGACTGAAGGGCTGATATGGAGCATTGCGGCATGGTCATCGCGTGGGCGCGTGCCGGTGGGCACGCCGCTCGATCATCCTGTTCATTTGCTGCACTGGCCTAACTTAACCCGCTTATCGGATATACCCGGCGCCATGCAAATGTCCGCCCTATGGATTAAGCAACCCACCAGCCTGTTAGAAACAGCCAATATTTTAGGGTTGCCCTATCGGCATGTGTTTAGTTTTTATGTGGCTTGCCACGCATTAGGGCTGGTGCATATTGAGGTTGCAACCCAACCGGCGCAGACTCAAATCCAAAACAATGCTCACCCATCCAAGGCCGCACCCATAACAACAGAAAAGCGCGGGTTATTCTCGCGCATGTTAAGCAAATTGGGCATTAATTAAGCCCTTAAAACAGAATAACAATACGGAACACGACAAGAGAAGGATCACGCGCATGGCACAACATAAAATCATCTTTACCGGCCCCGTTGGCGCGGGTAAAACCACCGCAATTAAATCACTCAGCGATATCCCCATCATTACAACCGATGAAGTCGCAACCGATATGACCGCCAACCGCAAGCCGCAAACCACCGTCGCCATGGATTATGGCCTGATGAAACTCGGCGATGGCGAGCGGGTGCATTTATATGGCACCCCCGGGCAAGAACGGTTCGATTTTATGTGGGAAATCCTCACCGAAGGGGGTTTAGGCCTGGTGCTAATGCTCGATAACACCCGCGAGCGCCCTTTTCAGGATTTAAGCTTTTACTTAAAAGCCTTCGCGCCTTTTATTGCCGAAACCCAACTGGTGGTGGGCATTACCCGCATGGATGAATCCAAAACCCCGAGCCTGACGGAGTACCACGCCCATCTCAAACAGCAAGGGTACAAAGTGCCGGTATTTGAAGTGGATGCGCGCGTTAAAAAAGATGTCGCCGCCTTAGTTCAGGCCTTACTTTATTCCCTTGATCCCGGGGTTGTCTCAGGAGCACCCGCCTAATGAATTTCACACTAACCGAAGGCCAATACATTATTCCCACCCCCGCCGGTGCCTACCATGCGGTGGCCTCCCCCACCCCCGATAGTGCCCGGAACACCCTGCGTCATTTATTACGCCAACCCAAGAGCCAAGCCTTTTCTGAAAAAAACTTAAATAATCTGATGGATGGCAAGTTTGCAAATACAGATGAGTTTTTAGAACAAATTTATCGGCTACAAGAAATGGGGCTGGTACAAAGCCAAAATGAACCGATAGAATCCGTGCGCGGCACCGTTGAAAAAAATATCCCCGAATTACTCGCGCTCATTACGGGCAAAGGCAAGGCGCTGCTGGCCGATAACCAAGGGTTTTATTTGGGGCGCCATGGCTTTCCCCATGAAACCGCAGAAGAGCTTGCGGGCTTATCTGCCGATTTATCTGCCTTGTATTTACGCCACGCTAGGCTGCTTAACGGCAACATGGGCATGAGCAGCAGCGCTTGGGGCCTAATTAATGCCGGTGGTTTAAGCGAGCTGAGCTGCTACCCCCTCTTTGTTGGCGAGGAGCGTTTTGTACTGGTGTTAAGCAATGCGCCTAATTTGAATCAAAGCGCTTTTCTGGATTTAATTTGGATGCTGATATTGCGTTTCGGTGATTAATATTTTTTTACAATTCGCTATAACGCGACCCGTTACAATATTTTCAATCTTTTGAACAAGGAAGTTGTGCATGAATCAATTATCACCACCAAACCCTACCGTAAAACATTGCGCCATGGATACCCGTGAAGTCGTTAATTTATTGGCCGACATTGCGGGGCAAGTCGAGAGCATTTTGGGTGAAAAAGGCGCAGTATCAGTTTTTCGATATGCAGGTGCGCAATTAGGCAAACGCTTGGGCGAAGCGCACCCCAACGGCACGGAAGATGATGCGCGCGAACTCATTGCCAAGTTTTTTCACGATAAAGAGTTTATGGATGCCGTCGGCCTTCAAGGCCACGAGGCCACCTTATCGGGCTGTAAAATTGGTTTGGTATTACAAGAACGCGGCATCACGGCCGGCAAACATGCCTTATGCAATTTTGGATTTGGTTTAATTGATGGCACCGTTAAAGCCGTTACGGGTAAGAAAATTATTACCCTTCATGTGGAATCTGAATATCACGCTGAAGGCATTACCTGCAAAGAAACTTGGTAAATTCGGATTATTTTTTTATTTTTGTGGTTTGGTTTAAAAGCATTAGGAGATTCTTATGCGCGCTGAAATGTTGACCTCTATTTTGTCTGATTTAAATGGCTCATCAGCAGATATCGAAGCCTCTGCCGTGGTGTCAACCGATGGTTTAATGATGGCAGCCTTGCTGCCCGGTGGCATGGATGAAGATCGCGTGGGCGCCATGAGTGCCGCCTTATTATCACTGGGTGATCGCACCGCGCGCGAACTGGCTCGGGGCACGCTCGAACAGGTGCTCATTAAGGGCAACAATGGCTACATTCTTATGACCTACGCCGGCACCGATGCCGTACTCACCGTAATGGCTAAATCGCAAGCCAAACTTGGTTTAATTTTCTTAGATGTAAAACGCGCGGCTGAATCATTAAGTAAAGTGATTTAATCCCCCCGCAAAAGCTGCAGCCTAAACCCTGCGGCGCAGGGTTTAAGATAAGCGCATTGGTTACGACAGAATTTAAGTTTTGTTTTAAACAATGCCTTTTAAACGTTCAACATTTAGCTCGGTGCATCCATTTTGTCGTGCACTTAGGCTCAATGAACCTGAGGTTTTCATGCTCAATGATATGAATGAGAGCGGGGTTTTAGCCCCTTATCGTGAATACAACCAGCCCCTCTTTCAGTATGGCGTTCGCCACTTGCTCGTAAACGATACAGAAGTGCCCTACCCCGATGGCAAGCTGATTGTTTCTCGCACCGATACCTTAGGCATTATCACGCACTGCAATCAGTCGTTTGTGGCGATGTCGGGCTACACGCAAGCTGAGTTAATCGGTGCGCCACACAGTATTCTTCGCCACCCCGATATGCCGAGCATTGCTTTTAAAGGGCTGTGGGATGATGTTCAAGCCGGAAATATCTGGCACGGGTATGTTAAAAACCTGCGCAAAGATGGCGCATTTTATTGGGTTTATGCCACCGTGATTCCCAATGTGCGCAACGGCGGGGTCGTGGGCTATACCTCGGTTCGGCGCAAACCTTCGCGCGCGAAAATTCAAGCCGCCATTACCTTGTATCAAACCCTAAAAACCCAAGAAAATGCCCATTGGGAGGGACCACAGTCATGAGTTCTGAGCCCATTTATCAACTCACCGTCAGCCCAGATTTCACCCCTTCACACATTTCTGGCTGGTATATTTTTAATACGTGGTTGCAGCGTTGCTTAAATGCGCGGGTGCATTGCGAGCTGTATGACGATTTTGAATCGCAGCGCCAAGCCATTGTCGATGATCGGGTTGATCTTATTTACGCCAACCCCTTTGATGCCGCCATGCTGGTGCGTGAAAAAAACTTTACCGCCCTGGCCAAAGCGATGGGGGTTACCGATGAATGCGTTATCGCGGTGGCTGAAACAAGCCACATCACCTGCCTTGAAGACTTAAAACCGGGCACACGCCTGGCCAAAACAGATGACCCCGACATTAACCTGATTGGCATGATTATGCTGGAATCGGTGGATTTATCCGATGATTCTGTCACCCCCCTCTTGGTAGATAGCTATGTGCTGGTAGCCAAAGCCCTAATCCAAAATAACGCCGAGGTGGGGTTTTTTCTTAAAGATGCGTTTAATGAATTTTCAGGCGCGGTGCGCAAACAATTACGCCCACTGGTCAGCAGTGAAATTAGCGATATTCAGCACATGCTGCTGGCCAGCCCTCGCCTGATGGCGCACACGGAGCCCTTGCGGCAGGCATTAGCCGATATGCCCAAGCATTTGCAGGGCAATTCCGTGCTGGAGGCGTTAAACTTCACAGGCTGGCAACTGCTTGAGCAAGAAGATACCGAGTTTATGATTGATATGATTGATACACTCAAAGCGAAGTAACCTCCTAGGAGCCTGTGAACATGGATTTTCCCAACGTAAGCCCCACCCGCGATGCCCGCACCGGCATTGTCACCCTCGACAACGAACCGATGGTGTTTCACTGCAATCACTACAACCGATTTTTGCAACTGGTGGTAGAAGATTGCCACTACATTAAACGCGAGCCGATTTTAACGCAGTCGGCGACCGATGTAGCCCGGCGGCAACTCACCGCCCATTTTACCGCCCAGCCAGAATTAACTCGGGCAGAGCGGTTAGCCTACGCGCAAGCCGTGTATCAATATTGCGGTTTTGGTCAACTGCCCTTGGCTGATTTACCCGCAGCCCAACAGGGTTATCAACTTGTTGAAACCCACTCGCATTACGGCCAAGCCTTACGCTTAAATTATGGTAAACGCGGCTGGCCCGGTGAATTTTTTGATTTAGGCTACGCCTTGGGCGCGCTGGCCGCAGTGGATAACCAAAACTTTGGCGGCAAAATTTTTGATGAGGCTATTTCTATGGGGTTTGAGGCCACAACGCTTCATTTAACCCCCACTGAAAACACGCTAACCCCCTGCCCCGTTATAGCACAACCCCCACTGCCGCCAGAGGCCGACTGTATTCCTGAGCGGCAAATCGGCCTGCACATAGACGAAGCCGGTATTATTGCCGCCGTTGCAGGCTTACCGCTTTTTGGCAATAGCGAGGGGTTAATTCCCGCGTTCGGCGTTAACTTAACGCGGCATTATGCCGATTACTACAATCTGGTTTCCTTCCGCTTTGAGCGCGCACTAGAGCAAGCGCTCAGCACCCACCGCTATTTGGGTGAAATGCTTTGGTATGAATACCCCAGTTTATTTTTCTATAAAGATAAATTCAGCCATCTGCAAGGGCGGGAACTCGCCTCGACCTTACTGGTTGAGGCCGGCCATATCTGCGGCTTTAACACGATGGGCGGCATTATGCGCTCTGATGCGTGGTATGAGCTTATTGCGCCTCAATGTCAGGATAAAAACGATTGGCTTGTCGGCATCGTTGCCTGCATTAATGCTTTGGGCTGGGGCGTGTGGCGCATTTTTGAGCTCATCCCGAACGAGCGACTCGTTATTCGAGCCTGGCACCCGTATGAATCTTTGGGGCATTTGCGCCACTTTGGCACGGCCGATCACCCCATCGATTACCTTATGGTCGGCATCGCATCCTCGCTGATGAACTTGCTGTACAACGCCGATATCACCACAAAACCCGATTTAACCTTAGCGTTTTATTACCAAGTTAACCGCAGCAAGCAAGGTTTTTGGGGGCGACAAACGGCCTGCGTTGCCATGGGCGATGCCTATTCTGAAGTGGTCGTTGAACGCGCCGTTTTGTAAGCGGCATTCATGGTTTATGTTGTTGCCTTTATTTTCACCTGATGGAAGCGATTATTGTGGCCAAAATAAAAATAGCCTATCTCGAAGATGAACCCACCATGGCAGCCCTCGTGATGGAATATCTCGATGAGGCAGGGTTTGAAGCCACTTGGTTTCCAAAAGGCTTAGCCTGCGCTCGCGCTGTTGAACGGGGTGAGTTTGATTTGTGTCTTTTTGACTGGATGGTGCCCGATATGAACGGGCCGGATGTATTTGCATCCATTCAACTGAAACTTAAAGAGACATCCCCGCCGGTCATATTTTTAACCGGCAAAGGCGAAGATAGCGATATTGTGCAAGTGCTCGATGCCGGCGCAGACGACTATATTGTTAAACCGGTGACCCGTCCGGTTTTAATTGCCCGCCTTCGTGCCGTACTGCGCAAGCGGGGCTTAGGGCAAACCGCCGTTCAAACCCAATGGACGCGCTGTCGATTGACATCACAAAACATGAGATTTTACTTGATGGCAAACGCATCGAATTAGGCACGCGGGAAATTGATTTAGCATTGTTCCTGCTCCAAAACATCGGCGTATTGTTAACGCGGGAACGCCTAAACCAAATTATTTTTGGCTTAAATCCCGATATTCAAACACGCGCATTAGATGTGCACATTAGCACCCTGCGCCGCGCCCTAGATTTACGGCCTGAAAACGGCTGGCGCTTGGCCACCGTTTATGGTCGCGGCTACCGGTTGGAGCGCAGCGAGACACCAACGGAATGATTCGACGGCACCTTCTGCCCGTAGCCTTACTCTGGGGTTTAGGCGCAGGCATCGCCACTTGGCCCACATGTGCGGCACCCAGCGATATAAAAGATTCGACCACAGCAATAGCCCAAGCCCTACCCGACTGGCTCTACACCACACGCCCTAACGATACGCTGATTGGCATAGGGCAACAGTATTTAGCCAATCCCCAAGACTGGCCGCTTGTCGGCCACTTGAACAACATAGCGCAAGCCAATACGATCCCGCCGGGCCTGGTTTTGCGCATACCTGCCAATCTGCTTAAACAAAGCCCCAGCGCGGCCAAACTCAGTGCGATAGCCGGCCAAGTTGAAGTGAGTGCGCAAAGTACCCCAAACACGCCAGCAGCTTGGCGCCCCGCCCGCCTAAACCAAGCCCTTGATGCGGGAACATCGGTGCAAACCCACGAGAAAAGCTTTGCCCAAATTACCCTCGCCAATGGCTCCGTGCTTAATCTTGAGCCTAAAACCACGCTGACTTTAGATCGTTTAAGTTTGTACGCCAAAGGGCTAATGGCCGATACCCAGCTGCGAATTAAAACCGGCGGCATCAGCGTTAAAGATAATCCCAAGCAGCTACCCAATCAAAATCTGCGGGTTATTACACCCACCGCACAAGCCGTCGTGCGGGGCACGGAGTTCCGCGTAGGCGTAATGCAGCAAACCACACGAGAAGAAACCCTAGCCGGCGCCATCAATCTATCCGCCGGCGGCGCCCCGGTCTTGGTATCAAAAGGCATGGGTTCTTTAAGCCAAGGCGGGGCCAACCCCATTGCACCCGTGAAACTTTTGCCTGCACCCAAACTAACGCAGCCTGCCACCCAAATCACCCACCTGCCCTTGACTTTTAGCATGCCGCATTTGGCCGGTGCCGTCGCGTGGCATGGGGAAGTGGCCAAGGCGGCGAACCCTTCGTCCGTGCTTTATAGCCAGCAGAGCCGCAGGCCTGAATTAACCTTTAACAACCTACCCAATGGCGATTATGTCTTGCGGGTACGCGGTATTAATTGGCAAGGGCTACAAGGCTATGATGCAGCACTGTCATTTAATGTGCAGGCTCATCCTTTCGCCCCCCTTGTGCTGGCGCCCATCCCGAATGGCGTACTGCCAGCGCAGCAATCCAAAATAATTTGGGTTGAGCGGGAGCTCGCCAATGCGGTGCATATCCAAATGGCCAATACGGCTGACTTTTCCCGCATTTTTCTCGATCAAATCGTGAAATCCAGCCCCTTTGAACCAGAGGCCAACCTTCCCCCGGGTAAGGTTTATGCCCGTTTGGCAAGCATTAACGATGGCGTACAAGGCCCCTGGGGTGAGGTTATCGTGTGGCATGTTCAGCCGGCACTTGCATCCGTCAATTTATCCCAAGCCCCACTGCGGATAGATTCAAGCTGGGTATTTATTCAGCTCCCGCCGCCCATCATCGGCGAACGCTATCTGGCGCGCTGGTACCCTTGTACCGAAAACACCCTTAACCCGGAACCATGGGTACCAAACCTAAGTGGACTTTTACAGTGGCCGCGCCCAAAGCAAGGAAATTACTGCGTGCAAGTTAAGCGAGAGCGCAGCGCCGACGGCCAGCAATCCCCAAACAGTGAGCGCGTCATCTACCTGCCGGAAACGCATTAATGACGCAAAACACCCCTAAAATTTGGCGGCTTTAACGTGGGTTCGGTACGCGCCCGGTGGCTCACTTGGTTAAAAAATTGGCTAACCCCCGTTCAAAACCAAATACTGGTTGGCCTGATGCTGCTTTTTTTAGCGGCAGCCAGTTTTGTCGGGGATCGGGACGCGCGAATTCAGCACCTTGTTTATGATTTTGGATGGCGGATAATGCCCCATCCCGCCCCCTCAACCGATGTGATAATCGTAGCCATTGATGAAGCCAGCCTTGCCCGTTACGGTCGCTGGCCGTGGAGCCGCAGCCTCGATGCCGAACTCATCTCACGGGTATGCCAAGCAAATCCCAAGGTAATCGGCGTAGATATTGCCTTTACTGAGCAAGGTGGCGATCCCGCAGCCAATCAAGCTTTGCGCGATGCGATAGCCGCATGTGGCAAAGTGGTATTACCCGTGCTGATTGAAACATCGCGCGATGAAGGGCAGGTTCGTGAGTTACCGCCCATTCCTGAACTGGCTCAAGCCTCGGCAGGGCTTGGGCGGATTGGTGTTGTGCTCGATCCCGATGGGATCGCCCGATCCATCAACCTATGGGAAGGCATTGGCGCGCCCGTATGGCCGCTCATGGCGCAAACCATGCTCACCATCGCCAAAACACCAATCACCTCAAGCCCCCAACCCAAAAGCACCCTAAGCCACCCCTATCAACTGGTCGCACAAGATAACCGGCTGCTTGATTTTATAGGGCCTGCGGGCAGTGTGCCCACCCTATCGGCGCAGGCTGTTTTGGCGAATTCCGCGCCGCTAACGGCTTTAACGCATCGTATCGTATTAATCGGGGCTACGGCGGCGGGCATGGGGGATTTTGTTTCAACCCCCGCAACCACCCAAGGTGCGCCCATGGCGGGTGTAGAAGTGATTGCCAATAGCCTTATTTCAATGGAACACAACCAATTAAAACAGCCACTACCCATCGCATGGGTGCTGGCTTTAACTGGTATATTGGCATTAATTCCCCTGTTATGGCTGCCGCGATTCATGCCCCTTACCGGATTAATCGCCAGCATACTTTGGTTTATGGTTTTATTAATAACCACCGCCCTCTTCCCGTTTATTACCGGCTATTATTTTTCACCCACCGGAATTTTAGTGGCCGCATTATCCGCCTATCCTTTATGGAGCTGGCGACGGCTTGAAGTGGCCAGAAAACACCTCAACAATGAATTATTAAGGTTACTGCCCTATCAGCTTGCATCTGTACACACACCCAATGAAATTAAACCCTTAAATTTTGAACAGCGCATTGAAGTTATCCAAGAAGCGCAAGCCCGCATGCAACAATTACAAGCCGAGCGGGATGAAATGCTCGATTTTATATCGCATGATATTCGTGTGCCGCTGGCCAATGCAGCGCAACAATTAGCCAGCGGCGAGCTTAATGACCTAAATCGCAGCCGGTTGGCGGTGCAACTAAAACGGGGGCATGAACTGGCTCAAAATTATTTATCCCTATCGCGCGCCTTAGCTGCCAAACCGGATTCCTTTCCAGAAATAGAACTCAATTCAATGCTGGAACAGGCCATTGATGCGCTCTACGATTTAGCGCAAGCGCAACAAGTCACCTTGGTGCGACGATTGCCCACGCACGATATTTGGATCAAAGGGGATTTTAGTTTACTAGAACGCGCCACCATTAACCTCATCAGCAATGCCGTGAGTTTTACCCCTGCCGGCGGGCAGGTTGTCATCACGCTAACTCAAAGCACGCAAGCGGTGGCTTGGTGTGTGCAAGATACGGGGCCTGGCGTGCCGGATGATGTGCTACCGCGATTATTCCAACGCTTTGGGCGTGGCACGAGTCATCGGGCAGGAAGCACGGGGCTTGGGCTTTATTTTGTGCGCACCGTCGTAGAAAAACATCAAGGCACGGTGCACGCTATTAATACCGAACAAGGCGCAAAATTTAGCATTAGTTTGCCGTTGCAAAACGGTGAATCAATTACAAATCAAGCCAATTGATGGTACGACTTAATAAAGATTTTCTCTTGCGGATTTAATGCCGGCTGCGCTCGTGTTTTTTTTAGATCGTCGGATATTTTAATGGTTAATAGCTTTATTCGAGATAAATGCTCGACTAATTCGATAGACGCCGCATCAGCTTGAGTAGACTTAGCAGAGCCGAAGATTTTAGCAAAAAAACTGCTTTTATTTTTTTCTGAGCTTTTATTAATGCGTCTCAACTCATGCATGCGGTCATTAAGCTCTAACACTTTAATTTCTAACGCGGGGGCAATGCGCGCAGATTTACGAAATGCTCGATACCAATCATTCACATGAATAATGCATTGTTCAAACTGGGCATGATCAATCCCCCCTTCAAACGCATTAATAGCCGCCGTTAGTTTGAGCTGCAACGCTGCGAACACAGTGCAACCTTGCTCAATTAAATTTTTTTCTGTTTGTGTGCTCATGGTGACTCACCCCTTGTTTATTTCTTGAGTGAATAATGTCATAAATAAAAACAATAGAATGTAAACAAATCTTGGGCGCAAGAGTGCATGGGGAAATTCATTTGACTCAATCCAAGGCAGCCGCCCGGGGCATCCGCTAATCAAAACGCAGCGTATCGTGGGCAATCAACCCGTTGCCCGCTATAATCTAGGTTGGCTATTGAACTGCTTTTTTAGCACTGAACTACTCGACGAAGGTATTTAATATGTATGAATTTTGCTTTCTTACCGCAGATCGTGGCGAAGCTTTTATTGCCCGCCTCAAGGGCTTGGGGCTGCCGGTCACCACACGCCCGGACCCCATTAATGAGGCCGTGACCACCGTGGCAATCCCCGACACAATCGATGATGCCCTGTATGACCAAATCGAAGCGTGGTATGAAGCAGAAACAATGCAAAACGAAGCCCGCGCCCGCGCCATGGAGGTGAGCGATGATGTGGTCTCGGCCGGGATTTGGGTGCAACTGGCCGATGGTGGCTCAAGCCTCGCTCGGGTGGATGCGGACATCATGGCGCGGATATTATCGGTGCTTACCCCCGATGAGTTGGGGCAATTTGTCGCCGTGATTGCCGATGCGGTGGAGCACCCAGACATCACCCCCATTTGCCACAGCAAAAGTACGAAAAATTCTGGCTAACTGCCGCATCACCTGAAGCTTCAATTTTTTCGGGCGCGAATGGGGTAATCGCAGGGATTATTGATTCGTAACGAATAATTCATGAAACCGTAGGGTGCGCCATGCGCACCGATGGGCCAAATGGTGCGCATGGCGCACCCTACGACTTAGCGGGCAATCACGGATAAAACTGACCGGATCATTAGGCAATTTTAGCGTCCGGCACGAACCAAGCCACCTAACCCACGTTCCGTTAGGGCGTGGTAGAGCAATTGGCGGATATCGCCGGGTCGTCGGCAATTGAGCGCTTGGGCTAATAATTTTCTAGCATCATTGTGGGTAAAGCTGCGAATCACCCATTTGATGCGGGGCAGTGAACCCGCACTCATTGAGAGGATATCGATGCCCATACCCAAAAGCAGCACGGCGCCCATGGGATCGCCCGCCAATTCGCCACACACGGTAATTTCCCGCCCGAGGAGGTGTCCTGCATCGACGACATCGACAATCGCGCGAAGGACGGCAGGATGCAGGGCATCGTACCGAGCGGCGACCCGCTCATTGTTGCGGTCAATAGCGAGAATATATTGGGTGAGATCATTCGTGCCGATGGATAAGAAATCGACCATGGCCGCAATAAATTCGATTTGGTAGACGGCTGAAGGCACTTCGATCATAACGCCGATCCGTGGGGGCGCCACGGGCTCGCCCTCTTCCCGCAATTCGAGAAACGCTTGATCGATATATTCTTTGGCGGTTTGTAGCTCATCGACTGAGCCGATCATAGGCAGCAGAATACTTAAATTATCTAAGCCGATGGAGGCTTTGAGCATGGCACGAATTTGGGTGAGAAAAATTTCAGGGTGATCGAGCACCAACCGAATGCCGCGCCAGCCCAGAAAGGGGTTGTCTTCTTTGATCGGAAAATACGAGAGGGGTTTGTCGCCGCCCACATCGAGGGTGCGCAATACGACCGACTTCCCGCGAAAGGCTTCAAGCGCCTCACGATAAATGACGGTTTGCTCCGCTTCGCCGGGGAACTGCTTGCGAATTTGAAACGGCACTTCGGTGCGATATAAGCCGATGCCCTCGGCGCCCACGGTTTTGGATGGCGCCATATCGGCCAGCAACCCGATATTGACATGCAAGCCGATTTTAACGCCATCGGTGGTTTCGGCGGGTACATCGCGCAAACCCATCAATTCGGCGGTGAGCTCGGTTTCTTCTTGCGCAAGCCGCAGCAATTCTTGCCGATACGAGCCGGCGGGGCGAACGATGAGCAAACCGCGATAGCCATCGACCACCACTTCTTGCTCGTTTAGCTGCGAGATGGGTAAATCGGCCACGCCCATCGCGGCGGGTATGCCCAAGGCGCGCGCCAAAATAGCAAGGTGGGATGAGCCTGAACCGGTGCTCGATACAATCCCCACTAAGCGCTCGGTGGGGATTTCAGCCAAATGCGAGGCGGATAAATCACGCCCAATGAGCACGATGCGTTCCGGCCACTGCCGCTCACCTTGTGTGCGGGCTTTAAGCTTAACAAGTACCCGTGAGCCTAAATCGCGGATGTCTTGCGCCCGTTCACGCAAGTACGGGTCGCTCATTTTCTCGAACACCGCCGTGTGCTCGCGCACCGCATCCCGCAGCGCCGCCGAAGCGGATTGGCCGTTGTTCACGCGGCTTTCCATACTGTCGAGCAACGAGCCGCTGCTCAGCATTAAAATAAAGGCGTCGAATAAAATGTTCTCGTCTTCATTGCCGGATGCCTTGGCGAAATCTTGTTTGAGCTGGGCAAACTCTGCGCGAACCGCTTGAACGGCGGCCATCAGCACGGCCCATTCGTCAGCCGGATCGCGCGCTACTCGATCGACAACTTGCTCTAAATCCACGACATCCAGCACGCTTACGGCGGTGCCAAAAACGACGCCCGGTGACCCCGGCAGCCCGCGCGCGGTGACGGCAGCCGACCATTGCGGGGTAATCGATTGGCTCTGGCTGAGCTCGCCGCTCACTTCTGCTTGGCGAATCCCCGAGGCCAATTGCGAGGCAAGCGTCACCAAAAAAGACTCTTGATCGGAGGAAAAGCGGCGTTGTTCGCGCGATTGCACCACCAGCACGCCCAAGACATCGCCCCGATAAATAATCGGCACGCCTAAAAAGCCGTGATAAAACTCCTCGCCAATATCGGATACAAATTTAAAGGCGGGATGATCGGGCGCATTTTCCAAGTTAACCAATTCAGCGCGGCGAGCCACCAAGCCCACCAAGCCTTCATTCAGCGCGAGGCTCACCGTGCCGATCATCGCTTGATTCAAGCCTTCGGTGGCTTGCATCACTAAGCGAGATTTTTGATCCACCTCAGGATGAATCAACACATAAACAGAACACACATCAACGCTCAAGGCATCTTTAACGCGGCGGGCAATTAAATCTAAAGCCGCGCGCAAATCGACCGATTGGGCAACTTCTGTGACAATCCGGCGTAATTCATCGAGCATAAAAGGACTCCTTGTCCGATGTAACCGCTGCGCAATCCGATAAGCTCGGCGGCGGATCACCGGCGCCCGCCTGCGCGGCTAAAAAAGCCATAGCTTCTTGATAAACCGAGCGTTTGAAATAAATTACTTCAGGCAAAATCGACCAATAAGGCCGCCATTCCCAGCCATCAAATTCCGGTTTTTCCGTAGCATTTAAATCAAAAGCCGATTCAGGTGAGCGTAATCGCAATAAAAACCACTTTTGCTTTTGGCCGATGCAAATGGGAAATAAATGACGTCGAATCATATTGCGCGGCAGGCGATACCGCAGCCAGCCGCAAGTCCAGCCCACCACATCCACATCGGTTGGCTTTAAACCCGTTTCCTCCTCAAGCTCGCGGTACATTGCCGCCAGCGGCCGCTCATCATCATTAATGCCGCCCTGAGGAAACTGCCAGGAGCGATGCCCCGCGCGCTTCCCCCAAAAGACGTCGCCTGTTTTATTGATTAGAATGATGCCAACATTCGGGCGGAATCCATCTCGGTCAATCACGGTTATACTCAAAAAATCAAAGGTTATGCGCCAAAACGGGCTGGTCGCTACGTTTGCCTTCCGGCTTAAAACGCAGCGCCGCGGTCAAAAGGCTTGGCGTTTATGATTCATAAACGGGCGGCCGATTGAAATCTTGGTGTCATTTTCCACAGGTTCGGGGTGTTTAGCAAAGCAAAACACGATAAATCACCGCACCGATAGGATTGGCAACCGGCTTTGCTTTAATGACGAGCTCAAATTTATTTAGCCCACGCTTTAACTTTTAACATCATTTCTTGGAGCCCCCATGAATCTGGCCATTTTTGATTTAGACAACACCCTGCTCGCCGGCGATTCCGATCATGCTTGGGGGCAATTTTTGGCCGATGTGGGCGCCGTTAACCGCGAAGTTTACAGCGCCAAGAATCAGGTTTTCTATGAAGAATATCAGCGCGGCACCTTGGATATTGATGCGTTTCTTAAATTCTCATTAGCCCCACTCGCGCAGCATGAACCCGCGCAACTCCTCGCGTGGCGTGCACAATTTATTGATTCGGTGATTACGCCGATGGTGACTGATAAAGCCCAAAATCTGGTGGCACAGCATCGCCAACGGGGAGATGAATTGCTCATTATTACGGCGACCAATGCGTTTGTTACGGCGCCGATTGCTGAACTTTTTGGCATTGAGCATTTATTAGCCACCCAGCCCACCCTTCACGCAGGGCGCTATACCGGCGGCTACGACGGCACGCCCACCTTTCAGGCGGGTAAACGGCTGGTGCTTGATCAATGGCTTGCAGCGCGCGAATGGCAACCGCAGAAAACCTGGTTTTATTCTGACTCGCGCAATGATTTGCCGCTGCTCGAAGCGGTGGATCACCCCGTTGCCGTAGACCCCGACACGGTGCTGCGCGAGCGGGCGCAAGCGGCAGGCTGGCCGATTATTACCCTGCGGGATTAACTCAAGCGCGGCCAGGTTCTGGCAGATTAAGCCGAAGGCAAGGTAACGCCGCGCTGACCTTGATACTTACCGCCCCGATCTTTATAGGAGGTTTCGCACAGTTCGTCCGATTCTAAAAACAACATTTGCGCCACGCCCTCAAAGGCATAAATTTTCGCGGGCAACGGGGTTGTATTCGAAAACTCAAGCGTGACATGCCCCTCCCACTCCGGCTCAAGCGGGGTCACGTTCACAATAATGCCGCAGCGCGCATAGGTGGATTTACCCAAGCAGATGGTTAACACGTTGCGCGGAATGCGAAAATACTCAATCGTGCGGGCCAGGGCGAATGAATTCGGCGGAATAATGCACACATCGGATTCCACATTCACAAAACTGCGTTCATCGAAGGCTTTCGGGTCAACAATCGTTGAGTTGATATTGGTGAAAATTTTGAATTCATTGGCGCAGCGCACATCGTAGCCGTAGCTTGAGGTGCCATAAGAAATGAGGCGGCGATCATTCTCGCTGCGCACTTGTTGCGGGGCGAAGGGTTCTATCATGCCGTGCTGATCGGCCATTTGCCGAATCCAACGATCCGATTTAATACTCATACCCGGTTAACTCCCAATCGTGCATTGCAATGGGCAAGCATTCTGGTGATGCGCGGCATTAAAGTCCAGTAATCGCACAAGGCCGTTTAGCCACGCGCACCAAAGGTATAACGCTTGGCATCCGCAGGCGCGGGGGAATTGCGCGGGGTTGCTGGCGATTGTGTTGCGGGCGCCTTACCCGTTGCCGCCGTTGCTGGGGGTTCCAAAAAGCCTAAATAATCTGAAACCTGCATTGCCAGAATAATTAAATCTTCATCCTCCGACTGATCGGCAATCGCCAAAACGTCCATCGCATAAGCTCGCTCGGCAATAAAACGATAGGTATCCACCTTCACCGCTAAGGTGCGCAGTAATTTAAGCTTAAACCGCGCCATCAGCTGCATCAGCGCTGCATCCATAAAATTATCCTCGGGTGGCTTAGGGAACCTCTGATCAAATCCCTTGTGGCCGAGACGGGCTTTTGAGGGATGAGCCGCAAGGCGCGGTGCGAAACGAATGGTTATTCCATTCGTGAGTGCCG
>NCFS01000005.1:58036-81681 GCA_002281295.1 Halothiobacillus sp. 35-54-62
TTGGATTCGTAGAATAACTACGACCGGCGGCCTCTGCCTCGTTTTGCAGCTTTTGGATCAGCAACTCGGCTCACAAAGGATTTGATCAGAGGTTCCTTAGAATATATCTATCCACAACCAAGCAAACAATGCGCCACATAATCCATCGCCTTGATTTAAATAATTAATACACCAAAACAACCGAAAATACGGCGCAAACGACTTGAACTTTTGCACCAAAATAGCACTCGGCAAACCCACGGCGCGGCAAGAATGCACTCAATAAATAACCCGATTAATAACCCCATTAAACCCGCCCGCTCTCTTCATTGGGCGGCATTGCACGAGGACATTCGCCAAAAATTTGCGCATAATACAAACCGTCGCACGGGGCGCTCGAAATCAATTCACCGCTATCGGTTGTTTTTGGGTACCGTGCTGAAATTCAAACTTTTTTAATGTCGAATTGCCCTAGGGGCGAAAAATTTATGCCGGTGCCGTTAGCGCACGGCGACCGCACTGTTTAAAAAGGAGCCGCCCGTGACTGTATTTCAAGACCATGATCCGCAAGAAACCCGCGAGTGGCTGGATGCCCTTGAGGCCGTGGTGGCCTTTGAAGGCACGGAAAAAGCCCAGCATTTAATTGGCAGCCTGATTGAAGCGGCGCGCAAACACGGTATCGACACCCCCTATTCCGCCACCACGCCCTACATCAATACCATTCCGCTTGAAAAAGAACCGCCCTTCCCCGGTGATCGACAAATGGAACAGCGCCTGCGCGCTTTAATCCGCTGGAATGCGATGGCGATGGTCGCCCGAGCCAACAAACACACCTCGGTGGGCGGGCATATTGCGAGTTTTCAATCCAGCGCCACCATGTATGAAGTGGGTTTTAACCATTTCTTCAAGGGTCATGATCATCCCGAAGGCGCGGATATGGTGTTCTTTCAAGGGCATACCGCGCCGGGCATGTATGCGCGTGCGTTCCTTGAGGGGCGCATCACGGAAGATCAATTAAAAAACTTTCGTCAAGAAGCGCATCAAAAAGGTTTGTCCTCTTATCCGCATCCTTGGTTAATGCCTGAATTCTGGCAATTCCCCACCGTGTCTATGGGTTTGGGGCCGTTGATGGCGATTTACCAAGCGCGCTTTATGAAATATATGGACGCGCGCGGCCTATCGCCCATGGCCAGCCGTAAGGTATGGGCGTTTTTGGGTGATGGCGAGATGGATGAGCCGGAATCTACCGGCGCTATTGGTTTGGCTGTGCGAGAAAAACTCGACAACCTCGTCTTTGTGATTAATGCCAACTTGCAGCGCCTAGATGGGCCGGTACGGGGCAATGGCAAAATCATTCAAGAACTGGAAGGCACGTTCCGTGGGGCCGGCTGGAATGTCATCAAAGTGATTTGGGGGCCGGGTTGGGATGAGCTCTTGCAAAAAGACACCTCCGGCAAACTCATGCAGCGCATGATGGAAGTCGTGGATGGCGAGTATCAAGCCTATAAAGCCAAAGATGGTGCGTTTGTGCGTGAAAACTTCTTCGGTGCCTATCCCGAAACCCGTGAACTCGTGCAAAACATGACCGATGACGAAATTTTTGCTTTAACACGCGGTGGCCACAGCCCGCGCAAAATGTACGCAGCCTACAAAACCGCGACCGAGCTCAAAGGCCAACCCACGGTTATTATCGCCAAAACCGTTAAGGGCTATGGCATGGGCCCCTTTGGTGAAGGCGCCATGACGGCACACAACCAGAAAAAGCTCGATATCGATGGCCTTAAATACTTCCGCGATCGCTTTGGCCTGCCCATCTCTGATGCCCAACTAGAAAACGATGTGCCCTTCTACAAGCCCGATGACAGCCACGAGCTCATCAAATATCTGCACGAACGTCGCGCCGCCTTGGGGGGGTATTTACCCAGCCGCGTTGATCGTGCCGCATCATTGCCGACCCCCGAGCTTGCCGCCTTCGAGATGATTCTCAAAGGCACGGCCGATCGTGAAATGTCGTCAACCATGCTGTTTGGCCGCATTATGGCCATTATTTTGCGTGATAAAACCTTAGGCAAACGCGTGGTGCCCATCATCCCCGATGAGGCGCGCACCTTTGGTCTTGAGGGTTTGTTCCGCCAAGTCGGTATTTATGACCCCGCAGGCCAACTCTACGAGCCGGTCGATGCCGACCAAGTCTCGTGGTACAAGCAGGCCACCAATGGCCAAGTGCTGCAAGAAGGCATCAACGAAGCCGGTTCTATGTCTTCATGGCTGGCGGCGGCAACCGCTTATGCCAACTACGGCGAAGCGATGATCCCGTTTTATATCTACTACTCCATGTTCGGCTACCAGCGTGTGGGCGATTTGGTGTGGCTGGGTGGCGATATGCGGGCGCGCGGTTTTATTATTGGCGGTACCGCAGGGCGCACCACGCTTGAAGGCGAGGGGTTACAGCATCAAGATGGCCATAACCTCGTGTTTTTCAGTGCGGTGCCCAATTGCAAAGCATACGACCCAACTTATGGCTTTGAGATGGCGGTCATCATCCGTGCCGGCTTAAAAGAGATGTTCACCGATAAGCACGATGTGTTTTATTACATCACGGCAATGAATGAAAATTACCCGCACCCCGCCATGCCGGAAGATCCCCAAGGCCAAATTGAAGAAGGCATTCTGCGCGGCTTATACCCTTTCAAGAAATCGACCGCCAAGCACAGCGCGCGCGTGCAGTTGTTAGGCTCTGGCACCATTCTGCGGGAAGTAGAAAAAGCCGCCGAGCTGCTGGCGGCCGATTGGCAGGTAGCCGCCGATGTGTGGTCTGCCCCCAGTTTTAGCGAGCTGGCGCGTGATGGACAGGCTTGCCAACGTGAAAACCGCTTGCACCCCGAGGCGCCCGCCAAGGTGCCGTATGTTACCGCCACGCTCGAACCGACAACAGGGCCGATTATCGCTGCTACCGATTACATTCATCTTTATACCGAGCAGGTGCGCTCGTTCATGCCGCGTCGCTATGTCACCTTGGGCACCGATGGCTTTGGGCGATCAGACACCCGCGCGGCACTGCGTAAATTCTTTGAAGTGGATGCCGTCAATATCGTCATCACCGCACTCAAAGCGCTGGCCGATGAAGGCACCCTTCCGGCTTCCGTTGTAACCCAAGCCATCACGCGGTACGACATTAACCCTGATTTAGGCATGCCTATTACCCGTTAATTAGTTGACTAAAATCTCGCCCGTCGCGTTATAGCGGCGGGTTTGCTGCAAACTTATGGAGCGCACGCATGACCGTAAAATCAATCCCGCTGCCGGATATTGGTAATTTTAAAGATCTACCTGTCATCGAAGTGCTCGTATCTGTGGGTGATCACGTATTGCCGGAGCAATCGCTCATCACGCTTGAATCGGATAAAGCCACCATGGAAATTCCGGCACCGTTTGCCGGCATTGTGCGCAAAGTGTTGGTTAAAACCGATGATAAACTCAATATTGGTGATGCCATCGTTGAACTAGAAATCGATGATGCCACCGCCGCCGTTGCCATCGAGACACCGGCCATAGAAATACCAGCAAAAGCAGCGCCACCAACGCCCGCCATGCAGGAACCGGCCTCGGTGCCTGCGCCCGTGCCCGTGCCAACGCCGCCCGCGAAAGCAGTGTCAAACTCGGTTGCCACACCCACCCAAAGTGAATCGCAACCCTACCCCATTAATGCGCCAAGCGCTGGGGCGGCCTACCACGCCAGCCCCAGTGTGCGGGCTTTTGCGCGCACACTGGGGGTAGATTTATCCCAAGTATCGGGCACGGGCGTTAAATCACGCATTCAACAAACCGATGTCACCGCTTTTGTTAAAGCGTCACTCACCCAGCCGGCGAGCCGCTCGGCACCGGCCAGCGGTGGCAGCGCCATCGCGCCGTTACCCAGCATCGATTTTACCCAATTTGGTGCCATTGAAACCGTGCCACTCTCGCGCATTCAAAAACGCTCAGGCAAGCATTTAACCAGTTGCTGGCTCAATATTCCGCATGTCACTCAGTTTGATGAAACCGATATCACCGAACTGGAGGCGTTTCGCGTTTCACTCAAAATGCGGGCTGAAAAAGCCGGCGTAAAACTCACCCCACTCGTGTTCATCATGAAAGCCGTGGCGCGCGTTTTGGCCGATATGCCAAAATTCAATGCCTCGCTGGATGCCAGCGGCGAGAATTTAATTCTCAAAAAATATATCCATATTGGCGTTGCGGTTGATACGCCCCATGGGTTGGTGGTGCCGGTCATCCGCGATGTCGATCACAAAGGCATTTTTGAATTATCCAAAGAGCTCACCGCTGTGGGCGCCCGAGCGCGCGAGGGCAAGCTCACCCCCGAGGATATGTCGGGCGGCTGCTTCTCAATTTCAAGCTTAGGCGGCATTGGTGGCACCCAGTTCACCCCCATTGTTAATGGCCCTGAAGTCGCTATTTTGGGTGTTTCTCGCGCCAAGATGAGCCCCGTGTGGGATGGAGGCAATTTTGCGCCTCGCCTGATGTTGCCACTGGCGCTTTCTTACGACCACCGCGTGATTGATGGGGCGCAAGGGGCACGATTTATTAGTGCACTCTCAGGCGTCCTCTCTGATCTGCGTGAATTGATTCTGTAAAAGCGAGCACACCATGGCAACGATAGAAACCCTTACCCTGCCCGATATCGGTAATTTTGAACACTTGGAAATTATTGAAGTGCTGATTGCCGCCGGGCAAACCATTGAGGCCGAAACCTCGCTCCTAACCCTTGAATCGGACAAGGCCACGATGGAAATTCCGGCGCCTAAAGCCGGCAAAATTATCGCGCTGCTCGTGCAGGTGGGCGATAAAATCAGCAAGGGTGATCCCATTGCAACGCTTGAACTAAACGAATCCAGCGATGCCAATTCAGCCACCACCCCAAAAGAGCCCGCTAAGGCTCAAGCCCCCCGTGAGGCCACCAGTGCCGCAACGCAAGCCAAAGCAACGCCCGCGCCTGTCGCATCCGCAGAAACCGCCGACTATACCTGTGATGTGCTCGTATTAGGCGCAGGGCCTGGCGGTTATACGGCGGCTTTTCGTGCCGCCGATTTGGGCAAAAATGTCATCATGATCGAGCGCTTTGAGAAGATAGGCGGTGTCTGCCTGAATGTGGGCTGCATTCCATCGAAAGCGTTGTTGCATGTTTCAGCCATTTTGAATGAAACCCGCGAGATGAGCAGCCACGGCATTACTTTTGCCGAGCCAAGCATTGATTTAGCCGGCCTGCGCGATTTTAAAAATGGGGTGATTAACAAGCTCACCGGCGGGTTAACTCAGCTGGCTAAGCAGCGCAAAGTCACGGTGCTGCACGGTGTGGGCGAGTTTATTAACCCGCACCAAGTGCGCATCACCGCAGCCGATGGCAGCAAAACAACCGTGCAATTCACCAAAGCCATCATTGCGGCGGGCTCGCAGCCGGTAAAACTGCCCTTTATTCCGCACGATGACCCCCGGGTGATTGATTCCACCGGCGCACTCGATTTGGCCGACATCCCTAAACGCATGTTGGTGATTGGCGGCGGTATTATCGGCCTTGAAATGGCGCAAGTGTATGCCGCGCTGGGTACAAAAATCACCATTGTGGAATTAGCCGACAGCATTATCCCCGGAGCCGATAAAGATCTGGTACGCCCGCTGCTTAAAGACATAAAAAAACGGTACGAAGCCATCTACCTAGGCAGCAAAGTCACCTCGGTTACCGCCACAGCCGAAGGGCTAGACGTGCATTTTGAAGGCAAGAGCGCGCCTGCAACCGACAGGTTCGATAAAATTCTTGTCGCCGTTGGCCGCACCCCAAATGGCCGAAAAATTAACGCCGAAGCGGCTGGCGTACAGGTTACCGAACGGGGCTTTATCCCCGCCGATGCGCGACTGCAAACCAATGTGCCGCACATTTATGCGATTGGCGACATTATCGGCCAGCCGATGCTCGCCCACAAAGCGGTGCACGAAGGTAAAGTGGCGGCGGAAGTGATTTGCGGTTTGAAATCTGCATTTACCCCCATCACCATCCCAGGCGTGGCTTATACCGATCCTGAAATCGCCTGGGCAGGCAAAACCGAGGATGAACTCAAAGCCGAAGGCATCGAGTATGAAAAAGGGGCGTTCCCCTGGGCGGCCTCGGGGCGCTCGCTAAGCATTGGGCGTGATGAAGGTTTAACCAAGGCGATGTTTTGCGCCAAAACCCACCGACTTTTGGGTGTGGGCATGGTGGGGCCGAACGCAGGCGAACTCATCGCGGAGGCAGTATTAGCGATGGAACTGGGCGCCGATATGCAAGACATCGCATTAACCATCCACCCGCACCCCACCTTATCTGAAACCTTAGGCTTTGCCGCTGAAATGGCGGAAGGCACCATCACCGATTTGCTGCCACCCAAAAAGCGGGGTTAATTTTAAGGGGCTTTTTGCATGAGAGGGCCGGTTGAATTAACTCGCCCTTCCCATTGATAAAAATGATTCATTATAAAAAAATTCTAAAGCGGGCTATTGTTCACCACAGAATTAAAACTTCCGCCCACCTGAGCGCAGCCCCATCATGATCGAATATGGCGTTTTCATAGTACTCGGCGTTTTTTCCGGCTTGATTGCAGGCTTGCTCGGCATTGGCGGCGGGTTGGTTGTTGTGCCTATTTTGCTGATTTTATTCCCCCTCATTGGCTTGCAAGACACCGGAAGCCTGGTGCATCTCGCGATTGGCACCTCACTTGCTACCATCATGTTTTCATCCCTCGCCTCAATTTACACGCACCATAAGCACGGTGGCGTGCTGTGGCCTTTATTTACCAAAATTGCGCCGGGTATTATTTTGGGATCGGCGCTCGGCGCCTCCGTCGCCCATTACTTGCCGGGCGATATTCTGAAAAAAATCTTCGGCGTATTAGAAATAATACTGGCCATTAATATGGCCTTTGGCAAACAACCCGCCGCCAACCGCAACTTACCCGGCACGATTGGCTTGAATGGCTTAGGTTTAGGCGTGGGGGCGGTGGGGAGCATTATGGGCATGGGCGGCGGTGCGCTAACCACACCCTTTTTTATGTGGTGTAATGTGGCGGCCCGAAACGCAATTGCCACCAGCGCAGCCATCGGCTTGCCCACCGCATTGGCGGGCGCGGCGGGGTATGTCATAACGGGGTGGAATGCGCCCAATTTGCCTGCCTGGTCATTGGGTTATATTTATTTACCCGCCCTGTTGGGCATTGTTATTCCAAGCTTATTTTTTGCCCCGATTGGCGCAAACCTCACCCATAAATTACCGGCTAAAACCTTAAAGCGGGTATTTGCCGTCGTGCTCGTGGTGTTCGGCATCAATATGTTGGTGCATTAAACCCATGAAACGCGCCATTTATCCGGGCACCTTTGACCCCATCACCCTTGGGCACATTGATGTGGCGCACAGAGCCACCCGCATGTTTGATGAAGTTATTATCGCCGTTGCGGCCGCCTCAAGTAAAACGCCCTTGTTTGATTTAGCCGAACGAACCGCCCTTGCCGAGCAAGCGGTGCTCGATTACCCGCGTATTCGCGTTTTATCGTTTGGCGGTTTATTGGTTGATTTTGTCCACGAACAGCAAGCCTGTGCCATTGTGCGCGGCTTACGCGCCGTGTCTGATTTTGAATTTGAAATTCAAATGGCGGCGGTTAACCGGCGCCTTGCACCGGATATTGAAACCGTATTTTTATCACCCACCGAGGATTTAGGCTTTGTCTCCTCAAGCATCGTGCGGGAACTGGCTAGGCTTCATGGTACTGTGGCAACGTTTGTCCCAGAGCATGTAGCCCTGGCGCTAAAAGCCCGCTTTAAACGGGCTTAAACTGCGTTAATCCGTGCAAAATTGTGCTAAATTCACCCCACCAAATTTTATCCATCCTGTGCTGCAAACAGGCTGACCATGAGGATGTTCCATGTCTCTATTGATTACCGATGAATGTATTAACTGCGATGTGTGCGAGCCGGAATGCCCTAATGGCGCTATTTCGCAAGGGCCTGAAATTTATGTGATTGACCCCAATTTATGCACCGAATGCGTGGGTCATTACGATACACCCCAGTGCGTGGAAGTATGCCCTGTCGATTGCATTCCGCTTGATCCGGATAATAAAGAAACCCACGATGAGCTCATGGTGAAATATCACAAAATTAATGGGTAATTTTAGGGTTAAATGCCCACATTAACGCAAACAAAAAGCCGGTGCCTAAACGCCGGCTTTTTAATTTAATGCGATGGTTCGATGGATTGTTCCATTAATAATCCAGCAAATTAACGCTTTACTGCGGCAGTCGCGCTTCAATCGCCTCGGTTAAGCTACCCAGGGTTTCAAACCAGGCCGAATCAATATCATCATCGGATAGCACTAAATCAAACCGATCTTCTAGCGCGGTCAAAAGCAAGACAACGCCCATCGAATCAAGCTCGGGCATGGCGCCAAGCAAAGGCGTTTGCGCATTCAGCAAGCGCAGCGGGGTCGATAAACCCAAGGTGTCGACCAGCGTAAGGCGCACATCGGCAAAAATAACCGAATCGGCTGCCGTGCTCATCGTTGTGCCTGCGCGTTAAACGGGGGTTCAATCAAGGATTTGCCGCGCATATAAGGTTGCAATACGGTAGGAATGCGAATGCTGCCATCTGCCTGCTGATAATTTTCGAGCACGGCGACCAAGGTGCGCCCTACCGCTAAGCCGGAGCCATTTAAGGTGTGCACCAACTCGGGCTTACCCTCTGCCCCGCGCACGCGAGCTTGCAAGCGGCGGGCTTGAAAATCGCGGGTGTTCGAGCAAGAAGAAATTTCACGGTAGGTATTTTGCCCAGGCAACCACACTTCTAAATCGTAGGTTTTAGCGGCTGAAAAACCCATATCGCCCGTACATAACAGCATCACACGATAAGGCAATTCCAGCGCTTGCAGCACGGCTTCAGCATGAACGGTTAAGGCGTCAAGGGCAGCGTCTGATTCTTCGGCGCGAACAATGTGCACCAGCTCCACTTTATCAAACTGATGTTGGCGAATCATGCCCCGGGTATCGCGCCCCGCCGCGCCCGCTTCAGAGCGGAAACTTGGCGTATGCGCCACATATCGACGCGGCAAATCTGCCGCATTTAATAACGCATCGCGCACCATATTGGTCACCGGCACTTCGGCGGTGGGAATTAAATACCAAGAATCATCCCCGTTTAAGGCGAATAAATCTGCGCTAAATTTGGGTAGCTGCCCGGTGCCAAATAAACTGTGCTTATTGACGATGTAGGGTACATACACTTCGGTGTAGCCGTGTTGCTCTGTGTGCAGATCGAGCATAAATTGCGCGAGCGCACGATGCAGCCGCGCTATATCGCCGCTTAACGTTACAAATCGGGCGCCGGTGATTTTCACTGCCGCCTCAAAATCCATCCCCAAGGGCGCGCCTAAGGCGATATGGTCTTGCGGGCTGAATCCAAAATTCGTGGGCTTACCCCATTGGCGAACCAACACATTGCCCGATTCATCTGCGCCCTCAGGCACCTCATCGGCGGGCAAATTGGGCACTAAGGCAAAAAGCTGGTCGAGCTCGGTTTGAATCCCCTCAAGCTGCGCTTTTGCCGCCGCTAAGCGATCGCCCAAATCCCCAATTTGAGCCATCAAGGCGGTGGTGTCCTCGCCCTTTGCTTTAAGCTGGCCGATCTGCTTTGAGCTGCTGTTGCGTTCAGCTTGCAGGGTTTCTGTTTCAACTTGAATCTGTTTGCGTGCTTGCTCTAACTGGGTGAACGCCGCGACATCGAAAACGTATCCTCGACGCAGAAGTTTGGCTGCAAGCGCGTCAGGATCGGTGCGAAATAATTTAGGATCCAGCATATTAAATAATATTTAACCTTTAATAATTAAAATGTTAGGCAACATAAGAAACCTGCATTATTTCAAATAACCGCACGCCGCCCGGGGTCTCGATGCGCACGTCATCCCCCACTGATTTACCCACGAGCGCGCGGGCGATGGGGGAATGGATCGAGATCATATTAAGCTTAATATCCGCCTCATCATCACCCACAATTTTATAGGTGATTTCTTCATCGGTATCCACATCCAGCACTTGGGTTGTGGCGCCAAAAATTACTTTTTCGGCGGGCGGAATACGCGAAATATCAATAATGTGCGCATGAGAAAGCTTGGCTTCAATTTCCTTGATGCGGCCTTCGACAAAGCCCTGCTCTTCCCGCGCGGCGTGGTATTCGGCATTTTCTTTTAAATCGCCCAATTCACGCGCCTCGGCAATGGCTTGAATAATCCGAGGGCGCTCAATGCTGCGCAATTGCTTGAGTTCGGCTTCCAATTTGGCGGCGCCCGCCGTGGTCATGGGGGTTTGTTGCATTAGGCGACACACTCTTTATGAAGATCTTGCAGCCGATTAATCGAAATCGGTTGCTGCAAATACGCTAAGGCTAACGCCATGGCCTCGGCGCCTGCCATCGTGGTGAAATAAGGCACGCGCTGATGCAAAGCCTCGCGCCGAATATGGAAGGAATCATTGCGGGATTGATGGCTGCTGGTGGTGGTGTTGATAATGAGCGCAATTTCTTTATTTTTAATCATATCAACGATATTGGGGCGGCCTTCGGTGACTTTATTCACCGATTCAACCGGCAAACCTTGTTCCACCAAATGGCGCGCCGTGCCGCGCGTGGCACACAGCGTAAACCCCTTGGCGGCCAAAGCACGCGCTACTTCGGTGGCAGCGGGGTAATCATGTTTACGCACCGAAACAAACGCTAAGCCTTGGGTGGGCAATGAATTCCCCGCCCCCGCCTGCGCTTTGGCAAAGGCTTCACCAAACTCGCGGCCAATGCCCATCACCTCGCCGGTTGATTTCATTTCAGGACCGAGCAACGGATCCACACCAGAGAATTTAATAAACGGAAATACGGCTTCTTTCACCGCATAAAATGGGGGCACGCACTCACGGGTTACGCCTTGCGCGGCCAGGGTTTTACCCGCCATCGCACGCGCTGCAATTTTCGCCAGCGCAATGCCTACCGCCTTTGAAACGAACGGCACGGTACGCGAGGCGCGGGGATTGACTTCAATGATATAAATCTCCCCGCCTTGAATCGCAACTTGGGTGTTCATCAAGCCCACCACACCGAGGGCTTTTGCCATGGCTTTAACTTGCGCGCGCACTTCATCTAATACGGGGGCAGCCACCGTGTAGGGCGGCAAGGAGCAGGCCGAATCGCCGGAATGAATACCCGCCATTTCGATATGCTCCATTAAACCGCCGATGACGACGGTGTCCCCATCGCTTACCGCGTCGATATCCATTTCAACGGCGTCATCTAAGAAGCGATCGAGTAACACAGGCGAATCGTTTGAAACCTTAACCGCATCGCGCATATAACGCTTTAAACCATCCTCGTTATGCACAATTTCCATGGCGCGCCCACCCAATACATACGAGGGGCGAACCACCAAGGGATAACCAATTTGCGCGGCTAAATTAACGGCTTCATCGGGCGAACGGGCGGTGCGATTGGGGGGTTGCTTTAAGCCCAATTCTTGAATCATAAGCTGGAACCGTTCGCGGTCTTCCGCCCGATCAATCGCATCGGGTGTGGTGCCGATAATGGGCGCACCGGCTTTTTCTAAATCACGCGCCAATTTGAGGGGGGTTTGGCCGCCAAATTGCACGATGACACCTTTGGGCTGCTCCACGTCGATAATTTCAAGCACATCTTCAAGCGTGAGCGATTCAAAATAGAGCCGATCAGAAATATCGTAATCGGTCGATACCGTTTCGGGATTGCAGTTCACCATAATGGTTTCAAAACCATCTTCGCGCAGCGCCAGCGCCGCATGCACGCAGCAATAATCAAACTCGATCCCTTGACCAATTCGATTCGGCCCGCCGCCCAAAATCATGATTTTGTCCCGCGAACTGGGTGCGGCTTCGCAAAACTGCTCATAAGTTGAATACATATACGCCGTTTGCGTGGGGAATTCCGCCGCGCAGGTATCGACCCGTTTAAAGACGGGGCGCACACCTAAGGCGTGGCGATGGGCGCGCACGGTGCTTTCGGTTTCATCGAGCAAGCGCGCGAGCCTGCGATCTGAAAACCCCATCCGCTTGGTGCGCCACAACGTATCGCGGTCTAGGTTGGCAAGCGACTGGCCGCGCAGGGACTGTTCTTTTTGAATAATTTGTTCAATTTGAATTAAAAACCACGGGTCAATTTTGGAGTGTTCGAACACATCTTGCAGCGTAAAACCATAACGGAACGCTTCGGCCACATACCAAAGCCTGTCGTGACGCGGTTCGCGCAGTTGACGAATAATTTCATCTTCGGCGTCTTCGGCGTCTAAATCCCGATCCAGAATTTCATCGAAGCCATCAACCCCAATCTCAAGGCCGCGCAGCGCTTTTTGTAGCGATTCTTGGAAGGTGCGGCCAATCGCCATCACCTCGCCCACGGATTTCATTTGCGTGGTTAACCGGCTATCGGCCTGCGGGAATTTCTCAAACGTAAACCGGGGGATTTTGGTCACCACATAATCAATCGTAGGCTCGAACGAAGCGGGTGTGGCGCCTTGGGTAATATCGTTACGCAATTCATCTAGCGTGTAGCCCACCGCCAATTTTGCGGCCACTTTCGCAATCGGAAAGCCTGTGGCCTTTGAGGCGAGCGCCGATGAGCGCGATACGCGCGGGTTCATCTCGATCACAATCATGTGGCCATTATCAGGATTCACCGCAAACTGCACGTTGGAGCCACCCGTTTCGACCCCAATTTTGCGCAGCACCGCCAGCGAGGCGTTGCGCATAATTTGATATTCCTTATCGGTAAGGGTTTGCGCGGGCGCCACGGTAATGGAATCGCCGGTATGCACGCCCATCGGGTCTAAATTTTCAATGGAGCAAATAATGATGCAGTTATCGTTACGATCCCGCACGACCTCCATCTCGTACTCTTTCCAGCCCAGCACCGATTGCTCGATTAAAAGCTCGCTCGTGGGCGATAAATCAAGGCCACGACGAACAATTTCTTCAAACTCTTCGCGGTTATAAGCAATGCCGCCGCCCGAGCCACCCATGGTAAATGAGGGGCGGATGATGATCGGATAACCCAGTTTCGGCTGTTCGGCATAAGCCTCATCAAGTGAATGCACAATGTAAGAGGTGGGCGTTGAAAGGCCGATTTCTGTCATTGCCTCGCGAAAGCGCTCACGATCTTCGGCCATGTCGATGGCATCTTCGGAGGCGCCAATAAGTTCGCAATTAAACTTTGCGAGCACGCCATGGCGCGCCAAATCAAGCGCGCAATTCAATGCCGTTTGCCCACCCATGGTGGGAAGCAGGGCATCGGGGCGTTCTTTTTCGATAATAGCCGCAACCGTTTCCCAATTAATCGGCTCGATATAGGTGGCATCCGCCATATCCGGATCGGTCATGATGGTGGCCGGATTTGAGTTAATCAAAATAACCCGATACCCCTCTTCTCGCAGCGCCTTGCACGCTTGGGCACCGGAGTAATCAAACTCGCAGGCTTGGCCAATTACGATCGGCCCCGCGCCAATAATCAGGATACTTTTTAGGTCGGTTCTTTTTGGCATGATTAATTCACAAATTTAAAACGAGCGATGCAAAACGCGGGCGTTACAGGGGTTTGGCGGCGCGGTGCGCATCCATGGCAGCAACAAACTGATCAAACAACCCATCCAAATCATGCGGCCCTGGGCTGGCTTCAGGGTGACCCTGAAAACTAAACGCCACCCGATCCGTGCGGGCAATGCCTTGTAAACTGCCATCAAATAATGAGCGGTGTGTGGCTTTAAGCTGCGAAGGCAAGGTGGCCTCATCGACGGCAAAACCATGATTTTGGCTCGAAATAAATACCTTGCCACTAGCCATATTTTGTACGGGATGATTAGCCCCATGATGACCAAACTTCATTTTGACTGTTTTGGCACCACTGGCTAACGCCAATAATTGATGCCCCAAACAAATGCCAAAAATAGGAATATCGTGGGTTAACACCTCGGCAATGGCCTCAATCGCATAATGGCAAGCAGCCGGGTCACCGGGGCCATTACCCAGCAAAATGCCATCGGGATTTAAGGCCAGCACCGCACTCGCGGGCGTGGTGGCGGGCAACAGGGTGATTTTGCATCCCCGATCAACCAGCAGGCGCAAAATATTGTGCTTCATGCCGTAATCCCAAGCCACCACATGCCGTGTTAGCGTGGGGCAGACAGGCGCCGTCGCGGGGTCTAGCTGCCAAGTGCCTTGGGTCCATTCTATTGGGGTCGCGGTAGTCACTTCCGGCACAAGATCCATGCCATCTAACCCCGCAAAAGCGCGCGCCGCTGCCAATGCAGCCTCGGCATCTAACGCATCGCCGGTTTGAATACAGCCATTTTGAGCCCCCGTATCGCGCAAAATTCGGGTGAGTGCACGGGTATCTAAATCGGCAATGGCCACCAGTTGATTGCGCACGCAGTAATCGCCCAATGATTCTTGCGCGCGCCAATTGCTCACAATCGCCGAGGCATCGCGAATCACTAAGCCTGCGGCATGCACTGCCAATGATTCGGCATCATCGCTATTCACCCCCACGTTACCAATATGGGGATACGTGAGCGTTACGATTTGGCGACGATAAGAGGGGTCAGTCAAAATTTCTTGATAACCTGTCATGGCGGTGTTGAAGACCACCTCGCCCACCGTTGAGCCGGATGCGCCAATTGATGTGCCGTAAAAAAGACTACCGTCGGCCAAGGCCAATAGCGCGGTGTGTTTCAAGAGACTCTCCCATCTAACCCGAATACGAACAAACTGAGCAAGGTAGCTTGTTATTTTTGAAGCGTTTTATTGCCATAAACCTAGGCCGCGCGCGCAGGCAGCGATACGTTTTAGGCAGAATATGGCTGGTAATTATGCCCGAGCAAGGGGGTTTTTGTCCACGAATGGCCGCAAACAAGCCGCTTTGGAGGCTTAGTTCAAGCCCAAGACATCTTGCATATCGTACAAACCCGGTGGCTGATTTTTAAGCCAAACCGCCGCGCGCACCGCGCCCTGCGCGAAGGTCATCCGGCTGGATGCCTTGTGCGTTAACTCAATGCGCTCGCCGATGCCGGCAAACAGCACCGTATGATCGCCCACCACATCACCGCCGCGCACGGTCGCAAAGCCGATGGTTTTTGGATCACGCACGCCGGTATGCCCTTCACGCCCATACACGGCCACCTCAGACAATGTTCGGCCATAGGCTGCCGCTACAGCCTCGCCTAAGCGCAGCGCGGTACCAGAGGGGGCATCGACTTTATGCCGATGATGCGCCTCGATAATTTCCACATCGTAGCCCTCACCCAAGAGCTGCGCAGTTTGCGCCAGCACGCCGAGCAACACATTAATGCCGATGCTCATGTTCGGCGCAAACACAATGGGAATTGCCTTCGCCGCCTCAACCAGCACCGCTTTTTGCAGTGCTGAAAAGCCGGTTGTACCAATCACCATCGCCCGCGAAGCGGTACGGCACAAACTCAAATTGGCCAAGGTTGCGTCGATCGACGTGAAATCAATTAGCACATCAAACTGATTAAGCGCCGCCGATAAGTCATCTTGCACGGGGCAATTAAGCCCGCCCACCCCCGCCAGCGCGCCGGCATCCTGCCCCCGCAATGGGCTGCCCGTTCGCACCAGAGCCGCCCCCAATTTCGCGGCCGGATTTTGCCCAATCGCCTCGATTAATATCCGCCCCATGCGGCCGTTAACGCCCGCCACTGCGATATTGCATGCCATGCTTTGCCCTCAAACTAAACCGTTAAAACCAGGCGCGGATCATACCCTGTGACAGGGGGTTATCCCGCACGCACCGCTCAAGAGATGAAAATTCCATCAAAGTGGTTTAAGGTTAACTGCGATATAAATCCCAAGACATAACGATTACTAATCTGTTGATAAAATAATGATATTCACCGAAGCCAACCCCGTTAAATTAATTTTTGATACGGCGCACAACGCCCACAAGGCCGATAGCCCATCCCCTGTTCTGCTAGATATAAGCCCCCCCGAGGGGGTCGCTTTGCGAGGCGCGCATTGGGTTGAGTTCAATCAAATTGTGGCGAGCCGAGGCGATACGGTGGGTTTGGTTGCACCGATTGATGATTTAAATCAAGCGCTTGCCCATACCGGTGTGCACAAAAATCGCCCTATTTTCATTGTTGATGATAGCCAAGGTTTATCTGCTGCCCGCCTCGCCTGGACACTGGCTTTGTGCGGAATAGAACAAACCCATCTGATCGACGGTGGGCGCGCCGCACTATTGGCCGCCGGGTTTGAAACCCAAAGCAAACCGGCCGAACCCGAAGCTACGCCGCGCTTAAAGCTGATTGAAGCAAGCCCGCACCTCTGCACGGCAGAAATGATTAGGCAAGGAATGCAAGAGGCCGAGCGCCCCTGGATTGTGCTCGATACCCGAAGCGAAGCCGAATATTTGGGTTTAGATCAACGATCGCGCCATGCGGGGCATGTGCCCGGCGCCATTCATTTTGATTGGCAACGCTGTTTTGATCCCACAAACCCGGGGTTTTTATTGCCCGATGCGGTAATTTTGGCGGCTTTGGCGGCACAAGGCATCACACCCCAAGCCAATCAAACCCTTGCGGTCTATTGCCAAAGCCATCGGCGTTCAAGTTTGATGTTTATGATTTTAAAACATTTAGGGTTCAGCTCTGTGCGCGGATATCCTGGTGCGTGGTCAGATTGGGGCAACCGCGATGATTTACCCATTGCCTTACCCCAAGCGCAGCAAAGCGCCTAAAGCCTAAAAAAGCTGGAGCGGTAATACACCAACTCAGCAATCGAGCCGCGAATATCATCGAGTGCTTGATGATTTGCGCCTTTTTTTAACCCTTGAAACACGCTCGGGTTCCAGCGGCGCGCCAGCTCTTTAACGGTAGACACATCCAGATTACGATAATGGAAAAACTGCTCTAGTTGCGGCATTAAGCGCACCAAAAAACGCCGATCTTGGCAAATGCTGTTGCCAGCCATGGGCGATTTACCCGGCACAACCCACGCCTGCAAAAATTCGAGTGTTTGTAATTCCGCTTGGCGCATCGTTACGCTGCTGGCTTGTATGCGCGCAATTAAACCGCTTTCACCGTGGGTGCGCTTATTCCAATCATCCATCGCATCCAAGGTGCTTTGCGGGTGCGCTATCGCAATCACAGGCCCTTCTGCCAAAATATTTAAATGCTTATCGGTCACAATGGTGGCCATTTCAATGATGGTATCGGCCGCCGGATCAAGCCCGGTCATTTCAAGGTCAATCCAAATCAGGTTTTCGCTGGGTTCAGCCATGGTGATGCCTATATGCTTTGTATCAAATTAAAGGGGGGCGAAGATGATTCAGATTAACATAAACCCCCGCCCCATAAACCCAGTTAAGGAACCCCGTTAAGGAACCCCCATGCCCAACCCACTTCACCCCCGCTGGCGCATCGTTTCTGATGAATTGGTCGCCTCTATTGCGCCTGGCAACTTCAAAAAGGGTTTATTACTACTCAATGCCATTGGCTATTTGGCTGAAAAACAGGCACACCATCCGGTTTTAACCCTTGGGTATAATGCGCTTGAAATCCGGTTAACCACCCACGATGCCCACGCCCTCACCGAGAAGGATTACCACCTCGCAAGCGAGATTGATCGTTTACTGGCCGAACCCCAATAACCCCGCCTTTTTGGCGCGCCCGGATAATTTGATATGACCAATCAGCACGCCACTGAGCCAAAAATCACCGAAAAACCCGCCGAGTTAGCCATTATCATCCGCGATATTCGTGAAATGATGGCGCGTAATCGCTTAGTTGAAGGGCTGGTGGATCGCTCAAGCGAGGCCAATCATGCGCTGGTTGAAAAAATCGTTCATAAACAAAACTTAACGCGCCTCGCGCAAAAAATTGAACACCTTCATCCCGCCGATATTGCCGTCATTCTCGAAGCATTACCGGTCGATGAGCGCATGGCCATTTGGTCGCTGGTGCATGCGGATCAAGATGGCGACGTGCTGCTTGAGGTATCCGATGCCGTGCGCATGAGCCTGCTCGCGGCGATGGATCGCGAGGAGATGCTCAACGCCGCCAATACGCTGGATACCGACGAGCTGGCTGATCTGGCGCCCGATCTGCCCGAACAAGTGATGCAAGAGGTGTTCACCACCCTGCCCCTAGCTGAGCGTGAACGCCTGCGCTTTGCCTTGTCTTATGCTGAAGACACCGTGGGCGCGCTCATGGACTTTGATTTAGTCACCGTGCGTGCCGATGTGCGCATTGAGGTCGTGCTACGCTATTTGCGCCGCATGGAAGACCTCCCCGATCACACCGATAAACTCTTTGTGGTGAATCGAGAAGGCGGGTTTGTCGGCGTGATTTACCTTAAAAACTTACTTTTGAGTGACCCCGCGCTCGCCGTCCACGCGGCCATGGCCAAAGAAGTGGTGCGTTTTCACCCCGAAGATAAAGCCCGCACCACCGCCGATGCGTTTGAACGATACGATTTGGTTAGCGCGCCGGTGGTCGATGAGCACAATCGGCTGATTGGCCGGGTCACGATTAATGCCGTGGTCGATTTCATCCGTGAGGCGCGCGATGAAGAGCGCTTATCTCAAGTGGGCTTGCGAGAAGAAGAAGACATTTTCGCCCCCATAGCGCGCAGTGTTAAAAACCGCAGCCCGTGGCTGGCCGTGAATTTGGTGACCGCACTCATTGCCTCACGCGTGATTGGCTTATTTGATGGCGCCATCGAGCAACTCGTGGCCTTAGCGGCTCTCATGCCGATTGTGGCCGGCATGGGCGGCAATGTGGGCAACCAAACCATCACCATGATTGTGCGTGAGCTGGCCTTTCGCACGCTCGATAACCGCGATATTCGCCTGCTCTACAGCAAAGAGCTGCGCATCGCGATCATTAACGGCATCATCTGGGGGGGCGCGCTAGGTTTAATCACTTATCTGCTCTACCATGATTCGGCCTTATCGCTCGTTATGGCCTCGGCCGTAAGTTTAAATTTTATAACGGCGGCTTTTTTCGGGGTTACCATCCCCGTAATCCGCATGAAGCTTGGGCGCGACCCCGCCCTCGGCAGCTCTGTTTTAATTACCGCCATCACCGATTCCGGTGGGTTTTTTATCTTTTTAGGATTAGCCACTGTGTTTTTAATGAACTAAGCATCGCATGAAATCTCGCCTTACCGATCGCCAAAAAAACCAAATCGCCCGCCGCAACGAAGCCCCTGACCAGCATTTAGAACCGGGGATCGTCATCACCCATCACGGTACCGAGCTCATCATTGAAACCGCCGATGGCCGCTTACTGCGCGCCACCGCTCGGCGCACCTTGGGCGCACTCACCACCGGCGATAAAATCGGCTGGCGCACGGGCAAAGATCAGCGAGAAATTATCGAGCACCTCTACCCGCGCACCAATACCCTGATTCGCCCCGATACCCACGGCAAATTGCGGCTCATGGCCGCCAATATTGATCAAGTGCTGATCGTGGTGGCGCCCGTGCCGTGGATGAACCCCAATATTGTGGAGCAAGCGATTGTTGCCACGTTAGATTTACCCGCCACCCCGCTGATTGTGCTTAATAAAATTGATCAACTCAGCCAAATTGCACCGCAAGAGCAAACGCTGATCGAAGCGACTTTAACGCTATGGCAAGCGCAAGATATTGATATTATTCGGGTGAGCGCCCAAACCGGCGAAGGCATTGATGCACTGCGGGCACAGCTGGCCAATCAACTGTCCATGATGATCGGCCTATCGGGCGTGGGCAAAACCTCGCTCGCCCGCAGCATTACCTCGCAGGCATCCACGGCGGCCATCAAAGCCCTTTCAGCGCATAGCCAAGAAGGCCAGCACACCACCCGCCATAGCACGTTATTTAGGCTCGATAACCTTAAAGGCGGCCTGATCGACGCGCCCGGCGTGCGCGATTTTGCCGTTGCCGCACAAAATGTCTTAGCGATTGATCGCGCCTATCCCGACATTCTTAAGGTGGCTCAACACTGCCGATTTAATAACTGTAGCCACGGGCAAGAACCCAGCTGCGCCGTGTTAGCGGCCGTCGCCAGCGGCGCACTGGATGCCCGCCGATTTGAAAACTACCAAAGCCTCAAAAATGATCGGCAAGGCAGCCCGCACGGCGCCTAAAGCCGCAACACCGCACCCATTAGCCCGGTGGCCAATGCATCTGCCGCCCACCGAGTAAATGCAAATGCAGGTGATACACCTCTTGCCCACCCGCCGCATTGCAATTAAATACTGTGCGATAACCCGCATCACTGATGCCTTCTTCTGATGCCAATTGCGCGGCCACCACAAACAGCTCACCAATTAAGGGCGCATCACTCGGGGTTATGTCGTTAACGGTGGCAATCACCTGCTTTGGGATAATCAGAATATGCACCGGTGCTTGCGGGTTAATATCCCGAAACGCCAAGATACGCGCGTTTTCAAACACAATATCAGCGGGAATTTCTCGGCGAATAATGCGAGAAAAAATCGTTTCACTCATAGCGACTCCTGATCATTAAAAAGGCCACATTATCATCGCATAAACCGTGCGCCGAACAGGATCATACGCCCGTTAAAAGCCGCTCAGGCAGCACTTTTTATTGAAATTCGTGCTAAATTGTTAGCAAGCTAACAATAAAGCCAAAAACTATAAAGCCTGCTGATAGATACCCCTAAACCTCTTATTGGAACTGTGAAGCGCATGCCCCCATTCACCGCACAAAAATACCCGCCAGAAACCCAAGCACGTCCGACCATCGCTCGGCTTACCAGCATTTTTTGGTTACTCAGTTGCCTAGCGATCGCTCTAACCTCGGTTAGAGCAGAAACGCCGCCGGCGAAAAAAATGCCAGCGCCCATCGTGCCGGTGGGTATCGTTAAATTGGCGCCTGTGACCATTTTTGAAACCTTTACCGGCACCACGCAAGCCCAAAGACAAGTGGATGTGCGCGCGCAAATTGGGGGGATTTTGCAATCACGCAACTACATTGAAGGCGAACAAATAGCCAAGGGCGCGCCCTTATTTACGATTGATAACCGACCCTATGTGGCCGCCCTCAAAGAAGCCCAAGCAACCCAAGCTGCCGCGCAAGCCACGCTAAATAGCGCACAGCGAGATTGGGCGCGCATTAACACCCTATTCGGCAAAGGGGTCGCCAGCGTTAAAGATCGTGATGATGCCCAATCGGCCCTTGAAGTAGCGCAAGCGGCGGTCAAAATCGCTGAAGCCAAAGTGATTGCTGCGCAAATTAATGTGGATTACACCCGAATTAATGCGCCCATTGCTGGCATTGTGGGGCGGCGCAGCGTGGCGGCGGGCAATCTTATCAATGTGGGCGATAAGCTCGCGCAAATAGAAGCCATTGATCCCATACAAGTGGTGCTAACCACCTCGGCCGATAACCCCTACGCCCGCACAAGCGCCCTGAACCCCACCCCCGCTGAGACGGTACCCGCCGAGCTTTTGGCTGGGCAAGATTTTTCCACCCCCATAACCGGCCTGTTGAATTTTCGCGCGGTGAGTGTGGATGCCAACACCAATAGCATCACCCTTCGCGGCGTATTTCCGAATGCGGCGGGCACCATTAAACCCAATGAGTTTGTGCGCGTGCGCTTGGCGGTAGCCAAACTACCCGAGGCCTTAGTTATTCCACCCACCGCGCTCACCAGCGGCATTCGGCCGGGCAGCTTTGCGGTTTATGTCGTGGCCGCCGATCACAAAATCAGCCTCACGCCGGTGGAATTGGGGCCTATGAGCGATCAAGGGCAAGTGATCACCTCGGGGCTCACAGCGGGCGAGCACATTGTGACCGATGGGTTAGTCAAACTGCGCCCCGGCATTGCGATTGAACCCTTCAAGCCCGAGCGCAAATAACCTTATTGCAGCGCGGTCGGCCAAGTTTTTTTGGATAAGCTTTTATGATTTCAACGTTTTTTATTCATCGCCCAATTTTTGCCTCGGTGCTTGCCGTCGTGATTATGCTCGCCGGTGCGGCGGCCTTTACCGGCTTACCGGTGGAGCAATATCCCGAAATTGTGCCCCCCGATGTGCAAGTTACCGCCACCTACAACGGCGCCGATGCCGCCACAATTGCCGAATCGGTGGCCGCGCCGCTTGAGCAGCGCATCAATGGCGTTGAAAACATGCTGTATATGTCATCGAGCAGCTCCGATTCCGGCACGATGAACTTAACCGTCACCTTCGCCAACGGCACCGACCCTAATCAGGCCACCATTGATGTTAATAACCGCGTGCAGCAAGCGTTGCCGCAGCTGCCCCAAGAGGTGCGCGATCAAGGCGTGGTGGTGCAGAAAAAAAGCAATGCCATTTTAATGGTCATCACCCTGCTCTCGGAGCGGGGGCAATTTGATACCAAATTTATCTCCAACTATGCCCTGCTCAATGTGATCGACGAGCTCAAACGCATCAAGGGCGTGGGCGATACGCAATTATTTGGCGCGCAAGATTACTCCATGCGCATTTGGCTTGATCCGGCAAAATTGGCTCATTTTGGCCTCACCCCCACCGATGTCGGCAATGCCATCAAAGCGCAAAGCGCCCAATTTGCCGCCGGAAAATTTAACGATGCGCCCAACGATTCAGCCGCTGGTTTTACCTACACCCTCACCGCCGATGGGCGATTCACCACGGTTGAGCAATTTCGCAACATCATCTTGCGCGGCAATGACAATGGCGGTGCGCTGCGCCTTAACGATGTGGCACGCATTGATTTAGGCTCTAAATTTTACGGCTTTAACGCCACGTTTAATGGCAAACCCACCGTGCCCATCGGTGTTTTTTTAGCGCCCGGCGCCAATGCACTCGAAACCGTCGCGGCCATCCGCACCAAAATGGCCGAACTACAAACCAGTTTCCCGGGGGATTTAGCCTATAAAATCCCCCTAGATACCACCGATTTTGTGCGTATTTCGATTGATGAAGTGCTAAAAACCCTCGCCGAAGCTATGGTTTTGGTGGTGCTCGTTATTTTCATCTTCTTGCAAAAACCCCGCGCCACCCTCATCCCGCTTATTGCCATTCCTGTTGCGCTGATTGGTGCCTTGGCGGGGCTGTATTTAGCCGGCATGTCGATTAATTTGCTCACCTTGTTTGGTTTTGTGCTCGCCATCGGCATCGTGGTGGACGATGCCATCATCGTGATTGAAAACGTCGAGCGCCTGATGCGCGAAGAAGCCCTACACGCCCGCGATGCCGCCATCAAAGCCATGACACAAGTCTCAGGGCCCATTATCGCCACCACGATGGTGCTCCTTGCCGTATTTATACCCGTAGCCTTTATTCCGGGCTTAACCGGCGAAATGTATCGTCAATTTGCCATCGCCATCTCCATATCGGTTGTTTTATCCGCCGTAGTCGCCCTCACCTTAACCCCGGCGATGACCGCCATTTTGCTCAACAAACACGAAGAGAAACAACCCGCCCTGCCGTTTCGGCTATTCAACCGAGGCTTTGCTGGGCTAACTCATGGCTACATGGGATTGGTGCAGTTTTTTCTTAAAGCCTGGCCGCTGGGTTTAATGATTTTCGCCGGCGTGATTGTGGCGGCAATTGTTTTGTT
>NCFS01000061.1 GCA_002281295.1 Halothiobacillus sp. 35-54-62
GGGCTATGAATGGCCGCTTCGGCAGCTTCGGCGGCGCGGTTATCGCCATGGCCGATGCCGGTGCCCATCATGGCGGTGCCGCGCTCGGTCATAATGGCGCGCACATCGGCAAAATCGAGGTTGATTTCGCCCGGGCGGGTAATGAGCTCAGAGATACCCGATACGGCGGTGTACAGCACTTCATTCGCTGAAGCGAACGCATCTTTGAGTGAGGCGCTTTTGCCCATCACGGCGGTGAGTTTGTCGTTTGGAATCACAATCAGTGAATCGACTTGTTTTTCGAGCTCGGCAATGCCTTCCAGCGCGGTTTTGGTGCGCTTTTTGCCTTCAAAGCTGAACGGGCGGGTCACCACGGCAACCGTTAAAATGTTCATATCTTTGGCGATTTGCGCAATCACAGGAGCGGCGCCCGTGCCGGTACCGCCGCCCATGCCGGTGGTAATGAACAGCATATTGGCATCTTTAATGGCTTCTTGAATTTGCTCGCGGTCTTCTAATGCCGCTTGTCGGCCAAGCTCCGGATCGGCGCCCGCGCCTAAGCCTTTGGTGATATTGCCGCCGATTTGCAACTGTGATTGCGCCTGGCTTTTACGCAGGGCTTGGGAATCGGTGTTTGCGCAGATGTATTCAACGCCTTCCAGTTCCCGCGAGAGCATGTACGCGACGGCATTGCCGCCGCCGCCGCCCACGCCAATCACTTTAATTTTTGCGCCTTCGTGCTGAGTTTCTAACATTTTCCAAGTCATGATTCCATCTCCTTCTAACAAACTAAAAAATAATCGCTGGGACAAACAGGGTTGGGCCCTTCTCTTCTATCAATCGAACAATCACATCAAAAATGGTCTTTCCACCAGCGTTTAAGCTGGTTGATCACCGCCTCGCCTTGAGCTGAGGCGGGGGGGGCGATTTGGCCTAAGGCTTCGGCTTTGCGGCCATGCAAAATCAAACCGATGCCGGTGGCATTGGCCGGGTTTTTCAACGCTTCGTGGTTGCCACTCATGCCTTGGGGCAAGCCTAACCGGGTGGGCATTTGTAAAAAATCTTCGGTGAGCTCAACTAAACCCGGCATGGCGGCCGTGCCGCCGGTGAGCACCACGCCGGCGTTGATCATTTCGTGATAACCCGAGCGGCGGATGGCCTCTTGCACATAGCCTAAAATTTCCTCTACCCGAGGGCGGCAAATGCGCATCATGGTGTCGCGCGAAATGCGCCTAGGTTGGCGGCCACTCACGCCGGGCACTTCGATTTCTTCTAACTGCGCGCGCTCATCGAGCGGTAATAAATTGGCGAATTTGCGTTTAATTTCTTCCGCATGGCTGGGCGGTGTGGTTAAGCCATAAGCTAAATCGTTGGTGATTTGCTCACCGGCAATCGGCAGCACAGAGGTGTAGCGCAAGGCGCCTCGGGTGTAGATGGCAATATCGGTGGTGCCCCCGCCAATATCCACCAACGCCACGCCCAGCTCTTTTTCATCTTCATTGAGTACCGCCGTGGCGGCGGCGATGGGGTCGAGCACCGTGCCCGTCACCGATAAACCGCAACGCTCCACGCATTTAACAATGTTTTGCACGTTGTTAATGGCGGTGGTGACGATATGCACATCGGCCTCTAAGCGGTGGCCGGTCATGCCTTGGGGTTTGCGGATGCCATCTTGGCCATCAATGCGAAACTCTTGCGCCTCGCAATACAAAATTTGCTGACCATCGGGGATTTTTACCGCGCGGGCCGATTGCACGACTTGATGAATATCGGCGGCCGTAATTTCACGCCCCGCTGTGCCGGTCATGCCTTTTGAATCCATGCTAATCACATGATCACCCGCCACCCCGACCCAAACCGAACCAATCTCGCAGTTCGACATGGCGCCCGCCGCATCAATAGCACGTTGGATGGCAAGCGAGGTGGATTCGATATCCACAACCGACCCCCGACGCAGCCCTTTATTGGTGGCCGATTGCCCGAACCCAATCAGGCTTAAATGCCCATCGGCATCGTATTCACCCACCAGCGCGGCCACTTTGGTGGTGCCGACATCAAGGCCGACCACTAAATCCCGCTCACCTTTACGAATTGCAATTGCCATGGTGTGTTTATCTCGTATTCCTAGTTAATGATCCGTATCTTTTTTTTGCGGCACTTTTGCGCTGCGCTCAACCCCTTTTTTCACCGGTTCCGCAGGCTTAGGCAATTCGCGCCATTGCACGGCAAAGCCATTGGTGTAGCGCAAATCAATCGCCGTAATTTGATTAAGCTTGCCGGCGAGCGTGGTGCTGTACACATCGAGCAATCGCTGTAATCGAGATTCAATTTGCTGGGTGCCTAAGTGAATCCGCGTGCCGCCTTGCAGCACCACATCAAGCGAGCCGCGTGAATCTTCGATTAACCCCGTCATTGTTAAACCCACCGCTTGCAGCGCGGGCTTTAAACTTAAATACCGCTCCCACATCGACCACTGCCGCCCATCGGGCCCGCTTAAATTGGGCATGGTTGCTTCATTGAGAAGAGCTGAATCGAACCCTTGGGCATCACCTGAGGGATGAAACACACTGCCATCGGCATCCAATAATTGATCGCCTTGCCACCGCGCGATGGGATGGTGAATGGCAATTTGCACGGCCAAGGTGCCAGGCCATACGCGCCGAATGTTCACTTCGGTAAGCCAAGTGTTTTTCATCAACTGCGCTTGCACGGCCTGCAAGTTAATCGCCCAAATGTCGGTCCCCGTCACGGATTTAAGCTCGCCTCGTACCCAAGCGGCGCTCACTTCCGGTGTACCCCCGACAACTTCAATCGTAGTCACCGGCACTTGCAGTTTTTGCCAAAAACCCCAGCCCGCCAAACCCAACAGCCCGAGCAAGGCCAAGGTGAGCAGCCAATTGAACAAAATAACCAGCAAACCTTGCAGCAGCCGCCAAACCTCTGCCCATTGCTCACGCAGGGGCGGTGTTTTTGGCCTGGCTTGAATGGGGCGTGCTGCGGCCATCATCATTCACCCGCCGCCGGTTGGCCGGCTTGCGCCAAAATTTGCACACACAAGGCATCAATCTCGATACCCACGGCACGCGCCGCCATCGGCACTAAGGAATGGTCGGTCATGCCGGGCACGGTGTTTACTTCGATCAACCAGCTTTGCCCCGCCTCAGATGCCACCCCTTCCCGCATAAAATCAACCCGCCCCCAACCCCGCCCGCCCACCGCGGCAAAGGCTTGCAGGGCAATACGTTGCATTTGCGCCTCCGCCTCAACACTTAAGCCGCAGGGGATGTCGTACTGGGTATCGTTGGCCAAATATTTGGCATCAAAATCGTAAAAATCATGCGGGGTTGATAAACGAATCACCGGCAGCGCACGGCCATTGAGCAGTGCTACGGTAAATTCCTCGCCGCGAATGTAACGTTCCATCAAAACGGCGCCGTAGCGCTTTGCCTCAACAAAGGCTGCGGGGAGTTCCTCTGCGCAATGAACTTTCGCCACGCCCACGCTTGAACCTTCGGCCACCGGTTTAATCATGACGGGCAACCCAAGCTCAATCGCGGCCGCTTGCGCCTCGGCGAGTGTGGTCACCACGGCCCAAGGGGGCGTGGGCAAACCCTCGCCGCGCCAAATGCGCTTGCAGGCGAGCTTATCCATACCGATGGCCGAGCCGGTCATGTCGGTGCCGGTATAGGGGATGTTCAGAACATCCAGCACGGCCTGAATTTGGCCATCCTCGCCGCCACGACCATGCAGGATGATAAAAGCCCGATCAAACGGGGTAGCTTTATGGGCGGCTAATAAAGAAGTCAGAAAATCGCGCTGTACATCGAATGGGGTAACATCCACCCCCGCCCGCTGCAAGGCCGCCAAAACGGTCGCGCCACTTTTAAGCGATACGCTGCGCTCTGATGAATACCCGCCCATCAAAAGCAACACTCGGCCAAATTGCGCGGCGTTATTCATTGGGTGCACCAAATTTTGCCAGCAGCTGCGCGGGTAGCGCACCCACATTGCCTGCGCCTAAAGTCAGAACCAAGGTGGGTTGTTCGCCAGAGTGGGCATGATTGAGTAAATCGTGCAGTAGTTGCGGCACCTCGTGGGTATCTTCAGCAAATATGGGTTCTACTTGCCCTCGGTTACGAATGGCGCGCACGAGGCTTCGGCCATCGGCGCCGGCGATCGGCGCTTCACCGGCGGCATACACATCCAGCAGAATCAGCAAATCCACCGTTGAAAGCACGCGCACAAAATCTTCGAATAAATCCCGCGTGCGGCTAAACCGGTGCGGCTGAAAAATCACAACCAGCCGCGTGTTTGGCCAAGCCGCGCGCACGGCTTGCAAGGTGGCCTCTAACTCGCGCGGGTGATGGCCGTAATCATCCACCAAGGGCAAGGTTTGGCCATTAATTAATAAATCACCCCGCCGCTCCAGCCGTCGGCCGATTCCTTGAAAACTTGCCAGCGCATTTTGAATCGCGGGTACAGGCACGCCTAAATCGTTGGCGACCGTAATGGCCGCCAGCGCATTCAATACGTTATGCCGCCCCGGCATAGATAAATGGCACTCAAAGACACTGGCATTAGGCAGGCGCACCAAAAACCGGCTGCCAAATCCTGCCGCGTGCACTTCGGTGGCTTGCACGTCGGCGGGTTGTTCAATGCCATAGGTCAGCACTTGCCGCCCCACCCGAGCCACAATGCTGGCGGCCACGGGGTCATCGGCGCACAACACCGCCAAGCCATAAAACGGCAGGTTGTGCAAAAACTCGACAAAATGATCAACCAAACGCTCAAAATTACCCTGATAGGTTTCAAGGTGATCGGCATCAATATTGGTCACAATGGCTACATGGGGCTGCAAGTGCAAAAATGAGGCATCCGATTCATCGGCTTCGGCCACCAAATATTCACCACGCCCTAGGCGGGCATTCGATGAGCTCGATAAGAGCTTGCCGCCGATCACATAGGTGGGGTCCCAGCCTGCTTCAGCCAAAATCGCCGCCAGCAAGGAGGTCGTGGTGGTTTTGCCATGCGTGCCCGCCACGGCCAAGCCAATCCGAAAGCGCATGAGCTCGGCCAGCATTTCAGCCCGGCGCACAATCGGCAAGCGCTTGGCTTGAGCGGCAATAAGCTCGGGGTTATCCGCGTGAACGGCGGTAGAAATAACCAATACATCGGCAGTGGCCACATGCTCTGCCGCATGACCGATAAACACAGGGATGCCTAAACCGCGTAACCGGCTAACGGCGGGCGATTCGGACACATCGGAGCCGGTAACGGTAAAACCTAAGGTTTTAACAACCTCGGCAATGCCGCTCATGCCCGCGCCCCCAATGCCCACAAAATGCAATTGCCGCACTTGGCGCATGCGAATATCGGCGACGGGGCGATGGGTTGAAAGCACGGGGTTAATCATGATTGACCCCATGCGCAAATTTCTTATTCAATTCGATGGTCTCCAAACAAATACGCACCATGGTCAGCGTCGCCTTGGGCAACGCTTGCGCGCGCGCCGCCTCGGCCATGTCGCGCAGGCGATCCCGATCGCGCCAAATCGGCGCCAGCACCTCAACCAATTTAGCCACGCTTAAATCCCGCTGTTGCACCAAAAGCGCGGCCCCGGCTTGCACCAAAGGCGCCGCATTGTGGGTTTGATGATCGTCAACCGCATGCGGGAAGGGCACAAAGAGCGCGCCAAGCCCCGCCACACTCATTTCAGCAACGGTGAGCGCGCCCGCGCGGGCAATCACAAAATCGGCCCATGCGTAAGCTGCCGCCATATCGTCGATAAAATCGACAATGTCATAGCGGCTTTCAGGCGACCACGCGCTTTGCCCATAATTGGCGCGGGTTTGCTCTAAATGCCGCGTACCGGTTTGGTGCATAACGCTTAAGGGTTGCAATTGGCTTAATCGAGCCAACGCGGGGGGCACCAATTCATTTAAGGCTTGCGCGCCGAGGCTGCCGCCCAAAACCAAGATGCGCAGCGCACCCCGATGGGCAATGTGGCGTTGCGTGGGCGCTGGCAAGGCCACAATATCGGCGCGCACGGGGTTGCCCACCACGGTGAAGTGTTTGGGCTGCTTGGTAAACGCGGATAAGTAAGCGGCCAAGGTGAGATTCGCCATGCGGGATAACACCCGATTGGTTAACCCGGCCACCGCATTTTGTTCATGAATAATCAGCGGAATACCGAGCCAACGGGCGGCCAAACCGCCAGGACCCGAGGCATAGCCCCCCAGCCCCAGCACGAGCGCGGGTTTATGCTTGGTGAAATAATTGCGCGCGGCGATGGTGGCGCGCACTAAGCGCCAGGGCGTGGCCAATCGAGTCAACCAGCCCTTGCCCCGCAGCCCGCCGATGGCAAGCCAATCTACCGGAAAGCCCGCCGCCGGCACGAGCGTGGCCTCAATTCCAGCCGATGTACCGAGCCAGCGGATATGACAGCCTGCTTGCGCCAAACCGTTCGCCACGGCCAGCGCGGGAATGACATGCCCACCGGTGCCGCCCGCCATTACAAAAACCAACGGCTGCTGGGTTTGCCCTGACTGAGTCATAGCGACACCTCCTGTGTCTGGATGGGGGCACTCGTTGCCCCTTCCTGTTGACGCTTTGCCGCCTGATGTTCCCGCATTTGCGCCACGAGCGCCGCCTCGTGATAAACCCGCATTAAAAATCCGAGCGATATAAGCGCCACAATAATGGCCGAGCCGCCATAGCTCATCAGCGGCAGGGTTAAGCCTTTGGTGGGCAGCACCCCCATATTCACGCCCATGTTGATTAATGCCTGCATACCCAGCCACACGCTAATGCCCCAGGCCAGTGCCGCCCCCGCAATTTGATGTTCACGCCAAGCCATTTGGGCAATAACAAAGCCGCGCCACACGATAATGCCGTACAAAAGCATAAGCACCACGACGCCAACGAGCCCCAGCTCTTCTGAGAGCACCGCGAAAATAAAATCGGTGTGGGCTTCAGGCAGGTACGATAATTTTTGGATACTTTCGCCCAAGCCACGGCCAAATACGCCGCCGGTACCAATGGCAATCAGGGCATTGGCTAACTGATAACCATGGCCGAAGGGATCGGCAAACGGGTTTGAAAACGAGAGCAAACGCTCGATGCGGTATTGCTCCGATAAAACAATGAACACCCCAAGCACGGCCAAAACGGCGGTAGAACCCACCATCATTTGCCATTGCGCCCGCGCCAGCCAAGCCATTGCAAACAAGGTGGCCGCCAATACGGCCGTGGTGCCAAAATCGGGTTGAATTAAAAGGAGCAAGCTCGTTAAACCAATCACAATAATCGGCCCAAACATGCCGGTGATGCGGTTTTGCAATTTAATGGTGTGGGTGGCGATATAACCTGCCATCCAAACAATGACGCCAAGACGAGCAAATTCAGAGACTTGAATATTCACAGGCCCCAATGAAATCCACCGGTTAGCGCCATTAACGGCATGGCCAATGCCCGGCACCAATACCACAAACAGCATGAGCAATGAGGCGATCAAAATCACCGATTTGTATTCCACCCAGCGCGCAATGGGCTGGCGCAAAATCAGCAGCATCACAATGGCAATACCAATAACAATGGCCACCGATTGGCGAATCACAAAAAAGAAGGGGTTACCAAACCGCTCGCCTAATTCCATGGAGGCGGAGGTCACCATCACCAAGCCCCAACCCAATAAAATTAAAACAGCGGTCAAAAAAATGGGATCAACCCGAATACCCCCGCGCAGTGCGTTTGCCTCAAGGGGGCTTTTGGCTAACCAAGGCAGCAGTTTTTCGAGGGTGCGGTTCATGACGGCACCTCAGGCGTTGGCAACAGCGCGTTAACGGCAGCGGCAAATTGCAGCCCCCGATCAACATAACTTGCAAACATATCCAAGCTTGCGCAGGCCGGCGCCAACAGCACCACTGCGCTGGCCTGTGCAAAAGGTGCGGCCAGTTCGGCTGCGGCCTGCACGGCACCGGGCATGGAATTTACATAACGAATAGGTAGCTTTGGTAACTGCGCTTTAACTGCTTGCGCTAATTGAGCCTGATCTTGCCCCATCAGCACCAGCCCCACACCCCGCGCGCCTAGGGCTTGCGCCAGCGGGGTGAAATCTTGGCCTTTACCCTGCCCACCGGCAATCAGCACCAGTGGCGCTGATTGCCCCGCAATCGCGGCCACTGCCGCGCCCACATTGGTGGCTTTAGAATCATCAATAAAGCGGACCCCAGCCACCATGCCCACGCGTTGCGCCCGATGCGGCAAACCCGTAAACGCACTTAAAACCGCCGCAATTCGGCCATCTATTAAATCAACCGATTCCCTGCCCGATGCCTTGCCCGAGGCTTCTAAAACACCGGCCACCAGAGCCAGCGCCGCCAGCGCATTCATCTGATTATGCAGCCCAAAAAGCCCTAACTTGGCCGCTGGGAAAATCCGCTGCGTGCCGCGCGCTAACCACACGGAGCCTTCATCATCAATTAAGCCAAATTCTTGCGCGCTGGCGGGGGCATCGGCACCAAAGCTTAAAATCTTTCCACCCGCCCTGTGCGCCATCGCCCGCACCAAGGGGTCGTCTCGATTAATAACCGACACGCAGGCGCGATGCAGCACGGTTTCTTTAATTGCCGCATAGGTTGTTACATCGCCATGACGATCGAGATGATCTTGGCTGATATTGAGCACAGTGGCTGCCGTCGGGTGAAGCGGGGAAAAATCGGTGGATTCCAACTGAAAGCTTGACACCTCAAGCACCCACACATCGGCGGATTCTGCGAATAAATCTAACGCCGGCGTACCAAAATTGCCGCCCACCGCCACCTTCAACCCCAGCGCCTGCACTAACGCCCCCACCAGCGCCGTGACCGTGCTTTTGCCATTCGCCCCAGTAATTAAGACATAAGGCAAAGTTAAGGCATGCAAAGCCAAATCAATATCACCGCGAATGGCGATACTTTGCGCCCGCGCTTGCTTCAAAAACGGATGATCGAGCGCTATGCCGGGGCTAACGATAAT
>NCFS01000145.1 GCA_002281295.1 Halothiobacillus sp. 35-54-62
CAGGTTTGGGTGAGCACGCGCACCGCATCTTGGCGATTTTGGGTGGCGTAGCAAATATCGTCTTTTTTTGGGCCTTCAATCTCGGGAAAACGCTGCCGCAGCGCGGCAATAATGGTTTGGGTTTCATCGACCGAGAGCGTGGTTTGGGTGGAGTAGGCCAAGCCTTGTGGGTTGCTTATCTGGAGCTTTGCCACATCACCGATGCGCTCAATTAAATGGATTTTGCCGCCAAAGCGCGCATCAAAATGCCCCATGGTGCCTTCCACTTCCGGGTGGCCGGCGTGGCCGATCAGCACCACATCGCGCCCAATGCGGGCGTGACGCTCCACCTCTAAATGCACTTTGGTGACGAGCGGGCAGGTGGCATCAAAAATGCGCAGACCGCGTGCGGCGGCGGCCTCCTCAATGGCGCGAGAAACCCCGTGCGCAGAAAAAATCAGCGTGGCCTCATCGGGCACTTCGCTTAGCTCTTCGATGAAGATGGCGCCTTTTTGTTTAAGATTTTCAACGATATAGCGGTTATGCACAATTTCATGGCGCACATAAATCGGCGCGCCGAATAAATCCAGCGCGCGATCGACAATTTCAACCGCCCGATCCACCCCCGCACAAAAGCCACGGGGGTTGGCGAGTTGAATTTTCATATCCGGTTGGGCGGGATGGGTCATAGCGCGACCTCTTGGCCGTTAATCGCGAGAATATGCACAATGAATTGAATATTCATGCCCGCCATGGGGTGATTAAAATCCACGGTGAGGGTTTCCTCGTTTATGGCGCGCACCGTGCCGGCGATCGCATCGCCATTGGGCAGATCAAATTCCACCACATCATCGCACTGGAGCGATAAGTGATGGGGCACCTCGCTGCGCGGCAGTTCGTGAATCATCAATGGGTCCGGCGTGCCAAAGGCAAATTCTGGGGTGAGCAAAATGCGGGTGTGCTCGCCCAAGGGCAGGCCGATTAGGGCTTCTTCTAGGCGCGGCTCAAAGCGACCATCGCCGAGCACAAACGTCATCGGTTCCGCATCAAAACTGCTATCAACAAGGCGATCATCGGCTAAGCGCAGCGCGTAATGCAGGGTAATGGTATCGCCGCGCGCAATTTGGGGGAGGGGTGTCATGGGTGATCCGATGGGGTGGCCGCCGCCGGCGCACGGTTGGGGAGTAACTCAACGAGCAGCATGAACACCACACCCAAGGTAATGGCGCTATCGGCAATATTAAATGCCGGCCAGTGATAGCCCGCCGCGTGAAAATCTAAAAAATCCACCACATAGCCCAAGGTGAGCCGGTCGATTAAATTGCCCAATGCGCCGCCGATAATAAGCGCAATGGCCACTTTGACCCAGGTGGCGCGCCGAGGGATGGGGTTGGCCGCCGTGCGGCGCGGAATGCGCAACAACCACACCAGCAGCCCCAAAGCCACCAGCCCCGCTAAAATGGCAAAGCCCCAGCGTTGCCAGCCGCCAGAATTGGCCAAAAACGAAAACGCCGCGCCGTGCCGGTCAGCTCAACCGGCGTGGCATAGTGCAAATAATGGCTGGCGTAATATTTGGTGAGGGCATCTGCGCCGATAATGAGCGCGGAAAGCCACAGCCAATTAAGGTTCTGCCAATAGAACTGGCCGGGTTTGAACGTGCTCATGCGAGCCTCCGCGTTTCGCCCGCGCCGTCGATATTTTCGATGCAGCGCCCGCACAGGGTGGGATGCGCCGCATGGTGCCCCACATCGGCTTGCTGATGCCAGCAACGATCACACTTAGGCGCTTGGCAGGCGGTAATTTGCACCGCCAGCGATTCGCCGGTGGGCAAGGTTTCGATGGTGAGCGCGTCGGGCTTATCAGCGAGC
>NCFS01000062.1 GCA_002281295.1 Halothiobacillus sp. 35-54-62
GCCATGTGGCGTTTTACCGGCTGGCTCTCGGTGAGCAATCTTGTGGGCCCGTTCATGGTGCATGCCGATCGCTTTTATTTAGCCAGCATTTTTCCGCCCACCCTAGTCGCGCTATATACCGTGCCGCTCGATGCCCTTGTGCGTGCCACCGTACTGCCCAGCGCCGCCATGAATGCCGCCTTTCCTGCGCTGGCGCACCTCGGCACACAAGCCCAACGCTCTGAACACCCGCAAAAAGACACCCAAAAAGACACCCAAGCGCAAAACACCGCCGCCCGAACCCTCATTCGCGGCGCGGGTTACCTTATGCTGGGGTTGTGGTTTTTGCCCATCTTGCTCGTCGGGCTTATCTTGCCGCAGCTGCTCAGCCTTTGGCTCGGAGCGGCATTTGCTGGGCAAATCGTCATCATCACCCAATGGCTCATGCTCGGCATTCTCATCAACGGCTTTGCGCATATTCCGTTTGCCCTGCTGCAATCGGCCGGCCGCTCCGACATCACCGCCAAAATCCACCTCATCGAACTCCCGCTCTATGCCGCCGCCCTCATTTTGCTCGCGCAACCCCGCATTCGCCCCACCTTAAAGCCCCTGTTTGGCGCGGCCTTGGTGACCCTGCTCATTCTGGCAGCGGTTTTTGCGCGATAAAACCTTTCCGGCAAAAATCCCCCTAACCCCCTTTTTCAAAGGGGGGATGGAACACCGCCGCTTTTCGTTAAAAGGCCAACCCCTACCGTGCTTTTTGAAAAAGCACCACCCAACAGCCTCCCCCTTTAAAAAAGCACCACCCAACAGCCTCCCCCTTTGAAAAAGCACCACCCAACAGCCTCCCCTTTTGAAAAGCACCACCCAACAGCCGCCCCCTTTTGAAAAGCACCACCCAACAGCCTCCCCTTTTGAAAAGCACCACCCAACAGCCTCCCCCTTTTGAAAAGCACCACCCAACAGCCTCCCCTTTCTCCCCTTTTGAAAAGCACCACCCAACAGCCTCCCCCTTTGAAAAAGGGGGATTGAGGGGGATTTACAATTGAGAAAGGATTTATAAAATTCCACAGATCAACACAGGCGCACACCGCAAGCTGTGTTTATACTGGAGCAACGTTAAGGAACAACCATGCAAATACCAAAACTCTGAATCAATCCCGTTGAAAAGCAGAGTGCCAAATAAGGAATGTTGAAATAATGATTGCCTCCAAGCTTCGCAAGTGGTTTAGCTTGCTTAAAAAAACGCCCCTGCATCCGCAATGGCTCATTTACAACGATGCGACAAACCAAAAACGCCAGTTGGCCGCCCCACCCAAGCGCGTAGCCGGACGATTCAAGCACCTGATTATCGACGAAACTTTTTTCGAGCCACTCCCCGAAGATGAGCTACAAGCTTGGGCAGGCTCATGACTGCCTTTGGCATCGAAATCATCAACGCTTGATTGACTCGCAGATGCAACACAGGCGCACCCAGTCATAGCTTCGGCAAAAACCCCGCATACCATCCTAGGCGCACACCGCAGGCTGTGTTTATACTGGAGCAAAGTTAAGGAACAACCATGCAACACGACCCTATCTATGTTACGCAACCTTATCTCCCTCCCTTAGAAGAACTAAAGCCTTACTTAGAGCAAATCTGGGCAAATCGGATACTAACTAATGCCGGCCCGTTTCATCAGCAACTTGAACAAGAGTTATGCGCCTACCTAGGTGTCGAACACATTTCGCTATTCACCAACGGCACCCTCGCACTGGTCACTGCACTCCAGGCGCTGCGCATCACCGGCGAAGTCATCACTACACCCTACAGCTTCGTCGCCACCGCACACTCATTGCTCTGGAACGGCATCAAGCCGGTGTTCGTGGACATCGACCCGATCACGCTCAACCTCGATCCAGAAAAGATCGAAGCTGCCATTACCCCGCAAACAACCGCCATCATGCCTGTTCATGTGTATGGTCGCCCTTGCGATACGGCTAAAATTCAGGCTATCGCCGATAACTACGGCCTAAAGGTTATTTACGATGCGGCGCATGCGTTTGGGGTAGAAGACGAAGGCGGCAGCATACTGCGCCATGGCGACTTATCCATCCTGAGCTTCCACGCCACCAAGGTGTTCAACACCTTTGAAGGCGGCGCAATCATCAGCCCCGATGCCAAAACCAAAAAGCGAATTGATCAACTTAAAAACTTTGGTTTTGTTGATGAAGTGACCGTTGTTGCGCCTGGCATCAACGGCAAAATGAACGAGTTTCAGGCTGCCGTTGGCTTAGTGCAACTCAAACACATTGATCATTCGCTGGCAGAACGAGAAGCGATTGATCAGAGTTACCGTGATTTACTTAGGAATATTAAAGGCATTATCTGTGTCCCACGCCCACAATCCAAACGACACAATTATTCTTATTTTCCTATTTTGGTGACGCCTGACTATCTATTATCGCGCGATGATCTCTATGAGAAACTCAAAGATAACAGCATCCATGCGCGCAGATATTTTTATCCATTGATTAGCGAATTCCCAATGTATCGCGGCTTATCAAGCGCACACTTGGGAAATGTTTTTATCGCATCAGAAATTTCAAAACAAGTCATTTGCCTGCCTATTTACCCCAATCTACCCCAGGCAGTTATCCATAAAATTGCAAATTTAATGGAAACATTTCAATGAGCTTTTACACGCAAAACGAGCTTGTGTTACTCGGTCTAAAACGCTTTGGAGAAAACGTTAAAATATCAAGAAAAGCCTCAATTTATGGCGCGCAAAACATTTCCATCGGAAACCATGTCCGCATTGATGATTTCTGTATCCTTTCAGCCGGTGCAGGTGGCATTGAGATTGGCAACTTCATTCACATTGCTGTTTTCTCTTCTATCATCGGTCAGGAACAGGTCAAGCTGGACGACTACAGCAATCTATCATCTCGAGTCTCCATATACTCAAGCAACGACGACTACAGCGGGGCGGCTATGACCAATCCAACCATCCCAAAAGAATTCACAAACGTAAGACATGCACCCGTGCTTATTGGTAAACACGTCATTATTGGCAGTGGGAGCATCATTCTCCCCGGCGTAACCATTATGGAAGGAGCCGCTATAGGCGCCCTGAGTTTGGTTAAAAAGAATTGTGAATCATTTGGGGTTTACACAGGGAATCCGGCAAAAAAAATAATGGAGCGCAAACGCGACCTATTAAAAATTGAAGTTGAATTTATCAAAAAAATTAAACTGGACGACACAAGCATTCACAACAGACTGTAAAAGATTAATTTTGAAATACTACGTCGGATTATCTATTCTCGTACAGGGCTATATCGCCCTGATCGGTATCTTACTGATGCCGATTTATCTGCACCTGCTCGGCGCGGAAGCCTTTGGTCTGATCGGTCTATTCCTCATGGCTCAGGCGTGGGTACAGATTCTGGATATGGGGTTTACTCCAGTGCTATCCCGCGATATTGCCCGAATGCGGGCGGGCGGCATGGCAGCAAGCGATGCTCTGACGCGCCTGCGTGCCTTGGAATGGCTGTTCGCTGTGCTGGTGCTGGGCGTTGTCGCCTTGGTCGCCAGCACGCAGCATCTGATCGCGCAGCACTGGATACACGCACACAGCATGGATGCCGCTACGATTGCGCTATGTCTTACGCTCATTGCAATAGCTGTGGCGTTGCGCTGGTTTGCAGGTTTGTATCGCGGCGTGTTGATCGGCCTGGAGCAGCAAAACCGCGTCAACATGCTGCTTGCGGCCTTTGCGACCCTGCGCTTTGTGGGTGTGATCCCTCTCATACTTTACGTGTCGCCTTCGCCAGTCACCTTTTTCGTGTACCAGGCTTTCATCAGCGCCGCAGAGCTGCTGGCCAGCCGGTTATTCGCCATGCCGCAAATGCCCGCCCCCGCAAGCACACGCCCGAGCCTCTCGGTGCTCAAGGCCATGCTACCCATGGTTGGTAGCATGGCCTTCCTCAATGTGGTGTGGATTGTTTTCACTCAATTCGACAAGCTTATTCTCTCAGGCATCCTGAGCCTGAAGGATTATGGCTATTTCACCTTGGCTGCCCTTGCTGCTGGCGGTGTTTTGATGCTGATACCGCCCTTGAATCAGGTCGTCCAGCCGCGCCTGAATTTTCTGGTTGCCCGTTGCGACGAAGAGGCGCTTAAAACACTTTACAGCTTGACCAGCCAACTTGCCGTGGTCGGTTTTGTTGGTGTCGGCGCGGGGCTGGCCTTTTTTGCTGAACCGGTTCTTCGTATCTGGACGGGGAACCCCGAGATTGCCCGCATTAGCGCCCCAATCCTGTTTTGGTACGGATTAGGCAATGCCATCGTAGGCATCATGCTCGCGCCTTTCATGCTGCAATTTGCCAGAGGGAATCTGCGCCTGCATGTTTTTGTCCACGCGGCTTTGCTCTTCTTTTTGGTTCCAGCGATGTTTTTTGCCGCGCAATGGCAAGGGGGTATCGGTACGGGTAAGGTATTTTTCGCCATCAATCTACTCTTTTTGCTGTTATGGTCGCCCATAGTGCATAAATACTTTTTGCCCAGCCTGACATGGCGCTGGCTGCTTGGGGATACGCTGCCGGTGGTCGCCTTGATGATAAGCATTCTCTGGCTGGCCGCAGCAAACATTCCCCCCATGCTGGCGCCAATCCCCTCTATGCTTTGGATCGCTTGTGCAATACTCCTCGCCATGCTTGCTGGTGCCATGCTTGGAATACACACCCGCAGCTTCACCATTCAACAACTTCGAGCAATCAAATGAATGAAACGCCCCCTCCTTTGGTGAGCATCTGCATTCCCACATACAACCACGAGCGCTATATCGCGCAGTGCCTGCAAAGTGCGCTGATGCAAAGTGTAAATGGGCCGATTGAAATTCTTGTCGGTGATGACTTATCTAGTGACCATACTGCAAAGATCATTAGAGAGGTTGCTGCACTCCACCCGAACATTATCCGTTATATTCGGTATACCGAAAGAAAAGGGGCGGTAGGAAACCTTTCCTTTCTAATCAATGAAGCTCGGGGAAAATACATTGCACATCTTGATGGCGATGACTTTTGGCTTCCCGGAAAACTAGCGGCTCAACTCGCATTTATCGAAGCACATGTCGATTGCCCAGCGGTCTATACCAATGCTTTCTGTATTCATGACGATGGCACACCCGCAGGGATATTCACTAACTACAAACGCAACCGAATATCCATTCCAGATATGATTCGTCGGGGGAATTTTCTCAACCATAGTTCCCTTTTCTATCGTGGTAGCCTAAAAAAAATCATCCTATCCCCCGATTGCAACATATTGGACTACAGCACCCACCTTAATCTGGCCAAACATGGCGATCTTGGATACCTTCAAGAATCGTTAACGGTCTACCGCGTTTCTTCTAGCAGCTCGATTCTGATTCACGCCAATGACCATGTGCGTGAACTTTACTGGGCTGCTTTATGTGACACACAGCCCCCAGCAGTCAGCGCACTGGATTTGAATGCCGGCATGGCTGAATTCATGCGCTCCATTTTCTTCCGCTCGCTGCGGCTACGTTCAACGCACCTGCTAACAACCTGGTGGCCTCGTGTTCTTGAAAAAGCGCCTGCCGGGCGAACACGGCTGCTGCTACAAGCTGGCTGGGCCATTTTTCGAACTGGAGGGGCGGTGGCGGCTTCATGGACATGCCGCAAACTAACCGGCAATACAATGCGCGTGTTGTACCCACGATGAATATGCAACGAATCAGAAAATTACGCCCCCTGCGGCTGGCGAAAGCACTACTCTGCCGAGTGCCGTTGTTTGCACGCCGTACTTGTGTCATTTGCGGACATCATCCGGGTAGCTTTTTGCCACATGCGCGGGGTAGCTCCCTAAAACTAATGGAGTCGCTAGGAGGGGTGGGAAGCAATCTCAAGGCGTTTGAATGCCCGTGGTGTGGCTGCCACGATCGGGAGCGTCACATTTTCATGTATATGACTGCGGCTGGATTGCTGCCAGACCTGTCAGGCAAACATGTGCTTCACTTTGCGCCGGAAAAGCGGTTGGCACCTAAAATCCAGGCGGCATTGGCAGAGCGCTATATCAGGTGTGACCTCTTCCCGCAAAGCGCAGATGTCATGCAGGTGGACATGCTGAACATCCCTTTTGATGAGAGTAGTTTTGACTTTCTGATTGCCAATCACGTTTTGGAGCATGTTTCGGATGATGCGCAGGCGCTTCGCGAAATTGCCCGCGTACTCAAGCCCGGTGGCTTCGCCATTCTGCAAACCCCTTTTTGTACTAAATTACACGCCACTTGGGAAGATGCTGGAATCAATACCGATCAAGCACGGCGCGAAGCCTATGGACAGGAAGATCACGTTCGTTTGTATGGTGGAAACATTTTCCAACGCTTTTCATCTTTCGGCCTGTCATCTTGCGTCAAAACACATGCCGAGCTGTTGCCGAATGTCGATCCGGATGAGTTTGGCATCAATAAAGAAGAACCTTTTTTCCTGTTCCAGAAACAACCGGAATAGCGCGCCTGAAAGGCAGAAGATGTCTTCTCACCGAAAAGATGGCAAGCCATGCCGTAGAAGCATCTGCAATTTACGGGGCATCCAGTGGAAGCCCTTCGCGAAGGACGACGAGCCTTGGGAGCGCGTTTGCTGAATCCGTTAGCGCGCTTCGCGTAATCGGCCTGTATTGACGTAGAGTCTGGTGAAAACATGGGCAGAATGAGACGCGGGGGCGGGCGGCATTGGGCGATATTAGCCCCTGTTTTTAGCGAATTTTCGGTACCCCATGCCGCCAAAGCATAGTGAGTTTGTGGGGAACTAGCTTAAAACGCCTGATAAATTGCCACCCCGTTTGCTTACGCCGATCATCTAACACTTGGCGCTGCGCCAAGATTTGATCACGATGTCGCCACAAAAAAGGCAGTATTGGGCTGTAAATTTTCCGCACTTTGCTTCGCCCAGCTCCGCTTAAAATCAAAAACAGCGCTTCTAACGAGAGCAGCAAAATATGCATCGGCAAAATAAGTGCTAATGCCCATGCGGGATAACACATCAGGATGACGGCCGTTTTATTGCGTTCGCTCAATGCGCGCCGGCGTGCGGTAGTTTGAAGTTTTTGTTCAACAACTTTTCCGCCGCCCAGATTCTTCCCGATCCAGTGATCGAAGCCCGGCTGTTCAAGAATATAAGTTGGATAACCTAACAATCGGGCGGCCTGACACAAAAATATATCTTCTGCGACGGATTCAAACCATTCGGGGAAGCCGCCTATGGCATCCCAAACAACTGCGGGCACCCAGAGGCAAGCACCCGTCACGGTAGCCACTTCGCCAGCACCGTGACCAAATACCGGGATGGGGTTCATGAATAGATCAAACTCATAACCGCGATCAACTAGGTGTCCATCATGTAGGGCGTATTGAGGTAAACCGAGAATGGCCTGTTCTGATGTGTGTCGCGCGAATCGCAAAAAGGCTTGTAAGCTGCCCGGCCGTAACACGGCATCATTGTTCAGCAGCAATAGATAGGTTCCTTTGGCTTCGGCAACCATGCGGTTGTTGCTGATGCAGAAACCAACATTATCCGTATTGGCAAGAATTTTGGCCTGCGGGTACGCCTGCCTAATCAGCGCAATGGAGTTATCGGTTGAGGCATCATCGTGTATCAAAACTTCAAATGTAAATTCTCCTGCTTGCGCGTACACAGATGCCAAGCATTCACAAATATAATCAGCGCCGTTGTAGTTCGCAATGCAGACACTGATCAATGGCAATGAAGGCATTATGCTGATTCTCGTTCGATTATTACTTGGTCTATCGCTTTTTCTAAACGGGCAGCGATGACTTTTAGCGACAAATGATCCTGATACAGCACTTGCCCACGCCTGCCTAATTCATCCAGCTGCTCTTTGTGCTCAAACCCCCAACAAATGGATTTGGCAAGTGCCTCTGGGTCACCCTGCTCAACAAGTAAACAGTTGACCTTATCCTCAAAGCCTTTTTTCTCGGCGATAGCGCCAATCACGACTGTTTTAGCCAAAGCCAGGCATTGAGATGTTTTCGTTGTAATCACTCTGCGCGCTTGTGGCGTGTCGCCAAAGGGGCCACCCAGACATAAATCTGCATTAGGGATTTCTGTATGAATCAGCTGATCGAAAGGCACCCAAGCGCGGTGCGTGTATTTTTGCACGCCCTTTTGTTGGCATAGCGAATGAAACTGCTTGATTTGCGTTTTATTACCACCAATGAACTCAAACCGAATCGGCAATTCTTTGAGCAAAGCAGCCGCCCGAACAATAATCCCCACTCCATGCAGCGGCAAAAAAGACCCATAGAATAAGACCGTAAAGAGGCGATCTGGCTTTACTAAAAGCGCATTTTCAACTACGGCCTCTTCTGCACCAACTGGCACTGCTATGAATTTATCGACATTAAGGCCAAACGCTTGCACAAAATAATCGACATGCAATTGGGTATCCGTTAGTAGCAAGTCCGAATGCGCTAATGCACTAGATTCCAGCCACCAGACAACCGGTGCCAACACACGGCCAAAACGACCCGATTTATTTTCATATCTCAGCGCAGCATAAGGCGACATAAGGGCATCAAAAATCAATGGCTTTCGCCAAACCAAAAGCCGAATCAGCCAAAAAATTTCGTGCCCACGAAAACCCAAAATATACACATCTGGTTCTTTCGTGTGCTTAACTTTAAGCACAGCCCAAAGAGTTTCAAAATAGCGAAATAGCCCTTTACGCGTATTAACAGCAGGGATTAGCTCAATGCCATCGCACCGCATTAGGGCGGCCATTTGAGCGCGCGCGCGAATGTATCTAGGGTCACGGTAACTTAGGATGTAACAGACTCTGATCGGTTCTTTCAATTGCGTCTTCATTCCTTTGAATCAATAGGTACCGTTGGGCGATTTGTCGTATTTCGTTGATTTATGTATCACACCGGCTCAAGGGTAAAATCCACATGGTGTTTCATCTGCTATTCAGAGATTGGCTGGGTAGGATGTGGCAACAAAGAGTATTTTTATCGGCATGTCATTCCCTGACTTTTCAAAGCGGTTTATGGGTTATTTAAGTCATTGAATTTCAACACAACCTAATGCACGTCTTCGACGCTAATCTCGGCATGCACACAATCCCGCCTGATTGAAGTGGTACACACTGCCTATTGCTTGCCCATGGCCTGTTGGCCACAATGATAATAACAATCTCCAGGAGAAACCATCATGCTGCACAGTTACGAAGCCATTTATGATCACGGCCAACTAAGATGGCTTGGCGACAAACCACCCGTTGATGCGGCGCGGGTAATTGTTACTCTGCTGCCTTCGCCAAGCGATACGCCGCCCAAAGCAAGGCACACGCCTTCCCCTGTGATTTCAAGAAAAGGCAAAATAACCGGTGATATTATCTCGCCGGTTATCCCCGCAAGCGATTGGAATGCCCTATTGTGATCATTCTCGATGCCCACATTTGGGTAAATTGGCTTTTGTTGGGTGAGGCGAGCCTGAGCCAACCTATTTTGAATGCCATGGAAATTTGATCCATAAGATGCGCCGCCTTTGACGTTAATGAGGCCAGTTTATCAGTATCAACGCCTTGCAAATGGCCCATACCGCTGCGCTACAAGCGTATGTCGGTTTCGGCGGCATTAAATAGGTGTTTTAAGTCGTATAAAACATGTTTGGGTTTGCCATAGGCGTGAATGGCGGGCTGGGCGTTAGCACAAGGCCATATTCATGCAGCGCGCAATCGGCATCGGCCCAGGGGTCGTGCACGTCGATGGTTAAACCGTATTCTTTGAGTTCGTTAATCACATCAATCACGCGGGTGTTGCGCAAATCGGGGCAGTTTTCCTTAAAAGTCAGCCCCAGCACGAGCACGCGCGCGCCTTGAACGGTGATGCCTTTTTTGAGCATGGCTTTGATGAGCTGCCCGGCCACATAGGCGCCCATGCCATCGTTGATGCGCCGACCGGCGAGAATCATCTCGGGGTGATGGCCTACTTGCTGCGCTTTGTGGGTGAGGTAATACGGGTCTACCCCAATGCAGTGCCCGCCCACGAGCCCCGGGCGAAAGGGCAGAAAATTCCATTTGCTGCCCGCCGCGTCGAGCACGGCTTGGGTATCTAGCCCGAGTTTGCCAAATAAAATGGCCAGCTCGTTAATGAGCGCAATATTCACATCGCGCTGGGTGTTTTCAATCACCTTCGCCGCTTCAGCCACGCGG
>NCFS01000063.1 GCA_002281295.1 Halothiobacillus sp. 35-54-62
ATTGCGCGGAAACCCACCCACCGCCATTAGCGCCGAGCGCCGATACGCCGCGAATGAATTCGATGAAAACGCGGCTTTAATCCCCATACGCTCCCGATCCGCCAAGGTGGCCACATAACTTTTACTGGGGTAATTAAACAGCCGCGCGTGCGATCCCAGCGGTTTGGCATCGCTATGGGGCAATTGTCGCCCGTAAGCCACCCCCACATCGGGGTCATCAAACGCCCGTACTAAATTTTCAAGAGCGAACGCATTGGCCAAAATTGCATCTTGCGTCATAAACACAATAATGTCGGCATCGGGCAGCAATTCAACCGCCAATTGGCGCGTACCACCGTGGTTGAACTCGGCCTTAGTGATGGATTTGACTGTAAATTTGGCCTGAATAGCCATACCGACGGTAGCGTCGGTAGAACCCGAATCAATAACCAAAATTTCGCCAGCAATACCATGGGCAATATTAGAAACACTCTTTTCCCATAAAAAACCCGCGTTATATGTTGGTATCACAACGGTATAAACATAATCTTTTGTCAGTGATGCAAGTTTGTTATCCATCAAGCCGGCCTGATTTGCCCCTCAGCCCATCAAATACACCTTGCAACATCATGCGGATTTTTTGGAATCGCTGCGGGCCAAAAATTACAGTGAACCCCACAATTTGCACTAATCGGATCATATCAATCCGCTTCCAGGCCCAAGGAATGTAAGCGCGACGATAGAGCAAAACACTATTTCGAAAAATATAGTAATAACGAAACGGCTTGTGCACAGGCACTTCGCGCCAGCGTAAGAACCAAATACGCTTTCGATACTCGCCAAGATCGTGCTCCATTAGAGCCTCACAATCACCAAGAAGCTCATACCCTTTCGACTTTGCGCGCAAACACCATTCCGTATCGATGTGGTCGATAAACAGAGACTCATCCATTGGGCCAACTTCATCCAAAACAGTCATTGGAATTAAAGAACCCGATGTAATAAGAAAATCTGTAGCTACAAAAGGTTGATTTTCATTACAAGAAACTCGGCCAATTCGGGTTAACTCAAACTTGACATGTTCCGAAATGCCCCCCTTATGCGCATCGATAAACCGAGGCCCGACGGCAGCAATTTTCAAACCGTCTTTGGGGCTTCGAGAAAAGCGTGATGCGAGAAGCAATACAGAATTAGGCCTAAAAGAGGAGTCCTGATCCGCCAACAAAATATATTTTGCGCCTAGAGCACGCGCATTATTAATGCCTGAGTTAATTGCAAACCCAAGGCCGCGATTGTCGTTAAAAACCTCACAGGAGCAATTCAAATAATCATTAGAAAGTTGTGCAATATCGAATCGATTATCAGAGTTGTTATCAAAAATAGCAACGCTATCAACCTGATGAGCAATACGAGATAAATTGCACCTCAATGACTCAAGACTTGGATTATAGGTAACAATAATTGCAAAAATCAAAACAAAAACCCAAAATTATTTTAAAAACCACAACGGATCCGAAGTATAAAAAGCAGCCATCTTGGCAAACCAAGAAGCAAAAGCCACAACAAATATTTTAATTTCACAACTTTCCGGACATGCTTATCCTTAAAAAGAGTGAAAAAAAACTCAACAAAATACCCCTTCAACTCTGGGTAATCTATTGATTTACATAATTTTGACTGCAACGCATCGTTAAATATTAATGGCCCAAAACGAGGGCGCAATAAATCACTGAATATGAAGCGTTTCTTTAATCGGTCATCAGGATATAGCTCCTTCAATTTTTTATAATAACGCCACCTACTACGCGACATTTTCACACTATAGGAAGTAGATGCACTATGGATACACCAAACCGTCACTGACTCATCAACAAAAATATTCGTAAAACCACCCCTGAACATTCTCAGAAATAAATCATCATCCTCATACCCTGTAAATTGCTCATCAAATCCGCCCACACTCTCAAACGCAACTCTGGATATAATACTAGCCGAAGGCAAAACGAACATATCTTTACCAAGAATTTGATATAGATTCTCCTTGGGATGAACCGAATGCTCTTTAATCATGGAAGACCTTACAATGTCTCCGTTGCCCTCAGCCTCAGCAACATCACCATATGCAAAACCAAAAAAATTATTATTATCCGGAACTACGCTCAGCAACTTATCGATATGCCAAGGATAAAAGTAATCATCCTGATCCAAAAAACATATATATTCACTTTTAGCTGCGAAAACTCCTTCATTCCTTGCGCTGCCTTGCCCACCATTGTCCTTTTTAATCAACTTAAACGGGTATTTTTCAGCGATTTTAATTAGAAATCCAGCCTCATCCTCTGATGATCCATCATCAACAACTATCACCTCGCTCGGAGTGACTGTTTGTGAATATATGCTTTTCAATGCGCGCTCTATAAATTTCGAGCCATTATAATAAGGGACGATAACACAAACATCCTTATTCATTAAAACCCCTTGAATAAAAAAATCAACCAAACAAACAACTTAAGAATCATTAGTCACCCAACTAGAAACCTCAGAGCAAACTAGAGACTCATTAATTTCAAAATACCGAAGAAAGACCATCACCCTGTGCATCCTTACCCGACAGGGCGGGTGGTACATTTATCGGCCACTCGATCCCAATCGTTGGGTCATCCCACCGAATGCAGCGCTCATGCCCGGGTGCGTAATAGTCGGTGGTTTTGTATAAAAAGTCGGCGGTTTCACTTAGCACTAAAAACCCGTGGGCAAAACCGGCGGGCACCCAAAGCTGGCGATGGTTTTCTGCCGAAAGCTCAACCCCCACCCATTGCCCGAAGGTGGCAGAATGTTTGCGAATATCGACCGCCACATCGAATACGACGACCCGCACGAGCTTGCCTTGGGGTTGTTGCAGTTGATAATGCAAGCCACGCAGCACGCCTTTGGCAGAACGCGAGTGGTTATCTTGCACAAATTGCACATCCAAGCCTGTCGCCTCGGCAAACTTGCGCGCATTGAAGCTTTCCATAAAAAAGCCGCGCTCATCGCCAAATACTTCTGGTTCCAATATCAGCACATCGGGGATTTTGGTGGGGGTAACTTTCATTAAAACACCCGCTCTTTAAGAATTTGTTGTAAAAACTGGCCATAGCCGCTTTTAGCCAATGGCTGCGCCAGTGCCGCAAGCTTTGCATCGGTAATCCATTGCTGCCGCCAGGCGATTTCTTCAGGGCAAGCAATTTTGAGCCCTTGGCGCTGCTCGATGGTTTGGATAAATTGCCCCGCCTCAAGCAGGGAATCGTGCGTGCCGGTATCAAGCCAGGCATCGCCTCGCCCCATCAGCTGCACGTTTAGCGCGGCGCGCTCAAGATAGATTCGGTTCACGTCGGTGATTTCCAACTCGCCCCGCGCTGAGGGCTTGAGGTGTTTGGCAATGTCTACCACTTGCTCATCGTAAAAATACAAGCCTGTGACGGCATAGTGGCTTTTGGGGTTGAGCGGTTTTTCTTCTAAGCTAATTGCGTGGCCAGCTTCATCGAATTCCACCACGCCATAGCGCTCAGGGTCTTTCACGCGGTAGGCGAATACGGTCGCGCCTTGGGCTTGGCTATCGGCGGCGTGTAATCGGCGTTGCAAATCATGGCCGTAAAATAAGTTATCGCCCAACACGAGGGCGGATGGCGCGTTGCCCAAAAAATCCGCGCCGATGGTGAAGGCTTGCGCCAAGCCATCGGGCGAGGGTTGCACGGCATAGTGAAGATTAATACCCCACTGGCTGCCATCGCCTAAAAGCTGGGTGAAGCGCGGCGTATCTTGCGGGGTGGAGATGATGAGAATATCGCGAATGCCCGCCAGCATCAGGGTGCTTAACGGGTAGTAAATCATGGGCTTATCGTATACGGGCATGAGCTGCTTGCTCACCGCCAAGGTCACGGGGTGCAAGCGGGTGCCACTGCCACCGGCGAGGATAATGCCTTTGCGTTGGGTTTGATGGGGTTTCATGCGGTGCAACGCCGGCCTGCCAATGCGGCAGGGTTAAGCCGAATGCGGCGTGTAATTTAGCCGTATTGAGCCGTGAGTTGTGCGGCCGCGCTGCCGGTGTGGGGTATTGGTGGGTGGGAATGGGGTTTATCAGGGTCGTTTTAAGTGCGATGCCTTGCCCCCGCGCCGCCGCAATGACAAATTCGGCATAGCCATGCCATGAGGTTTCACCCAGTGCGGCAAGGTGATAAACCCCAGCCAGATGCGCATTATTTAGGGTGGCACGAAGGGCATGCGCCGAAATATCGGCGATTAACTCGGCGCCGGTGGGTGCGCCAATTTGATCGTTAATGACATTGAGCTGTTCGCGCTCGACCGCTAAGCACAGCATGGTTTTGGCAAAGTTGGCGCCGCGCGCGGCATAAACCCAACTGGTGCGAAAAATAAGGTGCGCGCAGCCGCTGGCGATAATGGCTTGCTCGCCCGCTAATTTGGTTATGCCATACACCGATAAAGGGGCGGGCGCATCGGTTTCAACCCACGGTGTGCTGCCGCTGCCATTAAACACGTAATCGGTAGAGTAATGCACCAACAGCGCACCGAGTTTGGCGGCCTCTTCGGCCATCACGGCCACGGCTTGATGGTTGATGCCATCGGCCAATGCTGCCTCGGCTTCGGCCTTATCAACCGCCGTGTACGCGGCTGCATTCACGATAACATGGGGCGCAAGGCGTGCAATGGTGGTGCGAAGCGCGGCCAAATCCGATAAATCACCTCGGTGTTCACTGCTGTGACGATCTAGGGCGATCACGGTGCCAAGCGGTGCTAAGGCGCGCTGCAATTCCCAGCCGACTTGGCCGTTTTTACCTAAAAGCAGAATCTTCGGAACACTTGCTGGCGCGCACATCATGCGGCGAGGCCGGTTTGTTTTTGCAGTAACGCATATAAAAACTCTGGCGCGAAATCGGCACCATTGGCCCACACAACCGTGCCTAGAATGTTATTTTGAGTGGCTGTCATAAAAAGCGCTTCGTTGTTCAAGGGCTCGAAAATCTCGCCCCAAAGTTCAGTGGAAAGATCCACCAAACCTGATGCGCCATTATCAAACCGCACAAACAACCGATAACCCAGGCGAGGCTCAACAAAACTTGTATGTAAAAACATAAATTTACTCCAAGGGGGCAATTGGCTTGATGGGTTTACGTTCTTGCGCTAAAACCCAATTTTGCATTAATTCGGCTTGATTAATATCCAGCCAATCTAACACGGCTCGCAAGGCTCGCTTGGGAAACACACCCCGCACAACGCCGGTTTGAATTTCAACGGTAATTTCATAATCACCGTACCGAGCGTGAAAATGGGGCAACGGATGATCACCCCAATGCATAAAAACAATGACCCCTAAAAACCGACTAATCTCCGGCATTTAAGGTATCGCCATACTGCTGAGCTGTCCAATCGCGATAGCTACCACTGGTGATGTGCGCCACCCAATCGGGATTATCTAGATACCAGCGCACGGTTTTACGTATGCCGGTTTCGAAGGTTTCGGCTGGTTTCCAGCCTAATTCGCGCTCTAATTTAGTCGCATCAATGGCATAACGGCGATCATGCCCTAAGCGGTCGGCCACAAAGGTGATTTGCTCGGCATACGATTTGCCATCGGCGCGCGGCTGCGCTTCATCCAACATGGCGCACAGCGTATTGACCACATCCAAATTGGCTTTTTCGTTCCAACCGCCCACGTTATAAACCTCGCCCAAGCGGCCGGCTTCGAGCACGCGGCGAATGGCGCTGCAATGATCTTTTACATACAGCCAATCACGAATTTGCTGGCCATCACCATAAATCGGCAAAGGCTTGCCCGCTAGAGCATTGTGAATGCACAGCGGGATGAGCTTTTCAGGGAAATGGTAGGGGCCATAGTTATTGGAGCAATTGGTGGTGAGCACCGGCAAGCCGTAGGTGTGATGATACGCCCGCACTAAGTGATCGGATGCCGCCTTGCTGGCCGAATACGGGCTATTAGGCTCGTAGCGGTGGTTTTCGGTGAACGCGGGCGCAGTTTTATCGAGCGAGCCATACACTTCATCGGTAGAGACATGCAAAAAACGAAAGGCCGCTTGTGATGCGGCAGGCAGGCCAGACCAGTGCGCGCGCACCGCTTCAAGCAATCGAAACGTGCCGACAATATTGGTTTGAATAAAGTCTTCAGGCCCTGTGATGGAGCGATCGACATGGCTTTCTGCCGCAAAATTAATGACGGCACGCGGCTGGTACTCGGCCAGCAAGCGGGCGACGAGCGCCGCATCACCAATATCGCCCAACACAAAATGGTGGCCAGGATGGTTCGCAAGGCGGCTAAGCGTTTCAAGATTGCCCGCATAGGTAAGCAAGTCGAGGTTAACCACCGGCTCATCGCAGCCGGCCAACCAATCAAGCACAAAATTGCCGCCAATAAAGCCGGCGCCGCCGGTAACCAAAATCATGATTCAGGCTGCTCCAAAGTTTTTACATGAAAATCAGGCAAGTGATTCATTTTGCCGTGTTTTAACTCATACACGCGGCTGCACAAGCTGCCTAGCATCACGTGATCGTGCGAGGCGAAGACAAAAATTTCCGCATTCGCGATCAAATCGTGCATGCGCGCTTTCGCTTTTTCTTGAAAACCGGCATCACCGGTGCCGAACATTTCATCCACCAGTAAAATTTCGGGCTGAAAGCTCGTGCCCACGGCGAACATTAACCGCATCGACATGCCGGATGAATAGGTGCGAACCGGCAGACTTAAAAAGTCGCCCAGTTCGGTGAATTCTTCAATTTCGGGGATTTTGCTGCGCGCTTCTTTAAGCGACATGCCCATCAGCATGCCCATTCGCAAAATATTCTCGTAGCCGGAAAGCTCTGGATCCATGCCCGAACCAATTTCCAGCACCGTAGCAATGCGCCCCTCGCGCAAAATCCGGCCAGAATCTTGGGTATAAATGCCCGCCATCGTGCGCAGCAAGGTGCTTTTGCCCGCGCCATTGTGGCCAACAAGGCCGATGGCATCGCCACTTTTTAACTCAAAACTCACGTCATCCAAGGCGGTAACGGCAACCGTTTGCCCCGCTTCGGCCGCAATTTTGCCACCGGTGGCGATCCGCATAAATTGATGCCGCAGCGATTGCGCGCGCGCGTTGTAGATGGGGTAGCGAACCGATACGTTCTCAAACACTAAGTGCGCCATGATTAAATCCAGTACGGAATGCGCGTGCGGCGCGAATTAAACATCCAGAGCGTGAGCGCCCAGCCCACCAATACCATGCCGATAGCCACCGGCCAAACGAACTCAGGGCTGGAATGCCCCAAGAGCGGGTCGCGCACAATGCTAATAAAATAACTGAACGGGTTGAGCCATACAATCCAGCTCCCCACACCGAGTTGCTCGGCCTTAAAAAGAACGGGCGACATAAAAAATAGCAGCGGCATAAAGTTGGTAATCGCGGTTTCGGTATCGCGGTAACGCGCGGCAAACATGCCAATAAATAAACTCATCCAGCTTAAATTCAACACCACCAAAATAAAGCCCGGGATAACCAACCAAGCCCCCCAATGCCAATCCGGCGGGTAAATTAAAAACACAATCACAATCACGATTGCGTTGTGCGCAAGATTAATTAAGTGGCGCAAAACCAACTTAATCGGATAAAAAAACAGCGGAATCCGTAAATTGCGAATAAGTTGCGCATTCTGAATAAAAAGCTGACTGCTTTCGGTCACAATCCCCGCGATAAAACCCCAAAGAATTAAGCCCACGGTGAGCAGCGGAATAAAGGTTGCTTTGTCCATTTTGAACAAAGTACTCCACACAAAGCCCAAGCCCCCCACCCCAATGGCCGTGCCCAAAGTAAGCCAAAATGGCCCCAGCATACTGCGCTTGTAGCGCGCTTTGGTATCACTCCAAGATAAAAACAAAGCCGCCGGCAGCCGGCCTAATGCTTCAAAAATATCGGATCGGGTTTGCTGCCAACGAGAGGACATAACGACTCATATAAAAAGGGTTTGGGCGGCATCATAACGGAAAGCACACCGTTACGGCAGCATCGCAACGCACGCCCGTAGAGGGTTCATAAAAAACCGCACTTAAAACAGCTTGCTGGGCTTGATCGCGGTATCAGTTAGTACCATGACAGTATCCCCTTTGGCAGGATTTTTTCACAGGCTGACGATATCAACACCGTCATACCGTCAAGAACCGCTGACTGCAAAGGAATGATTTAGGACGCTGTAGGCATAAAAAAACCCGCAAACCTAGGTGGAATGCGGGTTTTATTAAGGCTTTAGAACTTTATCAGACGTTGTAAAACCATCGATTGGCGCGCGGACGGGCGTCACATCCAAAGCATCAATGCGGGGCTCCAGGTTCATGTTCTGAAGATACCGTCAAATATACCGTCACCAGACAGACGCTACAGAGGCATCCAGACCAATCCAAACCTGTCATCCGAACTTGACTCGTTCACTTCTCATCGAGCAGTGAACGGTTCTGTATAAAAAAGCGCGTTTTTCGTGAAAACGAGTTGGCATGAGTGAATCTGTTAAAATGACACTTGTCCCGGAAAGTTCTTTCCAAAAAAGAAAGCCCGTTCGGTATTACTAGTACCTGACGGGCTGCTCCGAGACACGCGAGAGGCGGTCGGAAAGAGTTTGAGTTTAGCTGCTCAATGTCACTTGTTTAACCGGCAGACAACACCGGAAGTGTCTTAACAACACTCTGGGTACATTCTACGCGCTAGCAGTTCGCTATGCAAATGCGTGAGTCTGGTTTTCTGGTCGGTACCGCCTCATTTTTAACCCCTAAAAATGAGACTTTTCAATCATGTGTCAGAAATATGCCCCTGGGGCAGAAATGGATAGTATTTTACGCCTGCACGATGTGCTCCGGATTACCGGCGCATCCCGATCGAGCATTTATCTGTGGGTCAGTGCTGGGATTTTTCCGCAACCCGTGAAACTCGGCGTTCGAGCGGTCGGATGGCGAAGATCAGAGGTCCAGCAATGGCTGGATGATCGCCGTTAAGCCCCGTAAGCCCAGCATCTCATCTCTGATGCTGGGCAAAATCAGGCATCAAAGCCCAACAAAGCCCTCGTTGACCGTGGATGTTGGGCTTTTTGCTCATTGGCCCAGTATCAAATCACCTTCTATTACTTGTGATGGCTTTGTTTCCGCCCGCTGGTCTAGATTTATCAATTGCACAGGCATCAGTTCGGGTTGTTGTCGGTAATTCATTTCCGCAAGATCTTTACCCAGATACTGCTTCGGCGTCCATGATTTAACCGCACGTCCTGTAATTTCTTTCACGCGCTGCACTTGTTTCTGATGCGCCTCATCAGTTCGCTTCTGCGTTGCTTCGTCCCTTTCATTTTCTCCGGCAATGGTCACGCGTTCCGCTTGCTTCAAGATCGCCTGTACTTCTACCTGCTCCAAAAAGCTGCGCACATTCGCTCCGCCTGAGACAATGACGGTAGGTTGTGGCCGGCCCTGACGTTTGGCGATATCGTGCAGGGCCAGCGCATCAGAGCCGCCCTCGACAATCCAGACTGTTGACGGATCACCCGGCAGAATCGGCGGATATCGCTTGTCACTGCCGCGCAAATCACGCTTCTGCATGGGGTCGGCAGATTCAATCGCTCGGCGGGTGATGTTTTGTGGCGTACTTGCCTGATCATAGCCAACAAACAAAACCCCGCCATTGGCATAGCGCAGCATGCCGCATTGCTCGGCATGCTCAATGGTGTCCATGCTAATCCCCCGATCATTAATCAGGTAGTCTCGTCCTAGTGCCCGACTTGCCACTTCCTGCTTAGGCAGTCGCGGTGGTGGGCGCTTGGGTTCGGCAGGCGGACGGCGCTTTGGCCCGACAGTCGGCGCGCCAGCAAGGCGGAAAACAGCCTCCGCGAATCCGGTGCCTGGCTCGATCTCACGCACGAGGTCGATATTGTCGCCACCGTTGTTGCCGTACAGATCACACCAGACCCAATGCCCATCCTGCCTCTGGGTAACTCGGTACACCTCATCACCATGCAGCCTGACGCTCCGATGTCGACCTTCGTGTTTCACATCGTAACCGTTAGCTCCGAGGTAAGCGGTCGGGTCTAGTTCGCGGGCCGATTGACGATCTTGCTCAGTAACGCGCGTTCTTCTGGCGTCGCTTTGCTTAATAGCACGTTTACCCAGTCCGCCGCCTGTTGCACGCCGCTTGGCGGCAGAAGCCTGTTTAAAGCGACTTGCCCAGTGAGCACCAGAATCCCACCGATTGCGCTGGCCAAGATCAGCCCCAGGGCCTGACGCCAAATCTTCGGTCGTGTCGATCTCGCCGCCGCGCTCAGTTCGTTCGCCGTGGTTGTCATGGCTTGCGCTGATTTCTTGAGTTGATCCGGGATCGTCTCGATGTTCTGTGCGGTCTTCGCCATCGTGTCGATGCTCGATTTCAACCCCGACAGACTCCGTGACAGGTCGGAGATTGTTTTGTCCAGCTTCGCGGCCTTCTGCTCGAATGCTGCCGCTGCGCTGGTACTCATCTGCTGAGTCAATTCCTCCAGTGTCTGGCGCTGTGCTGCGGTCACTTTGTCGTAAGCGGTCAGAACTTGAATGACCTCCGCCCTCAGCTTCGCCAACGGCTCCAGTGCTTCGGCTGTCTGCTCTGCTACTGCTTGGGGTAACGAACCCAGCATCGACCTCAAGGCTTCTGCCTGCGTTTCCAAGTTCATCACGGCCTGTACGATCTGCAATTGCGGTTGTGTATCGTTCAAGGCTTTCACTGTCTCTAGCTTGCTCATAACTGACTCCATATTTTTTCGAGAATTTCGACCATTTGTAGGAATCGCCTAGGGATTGCCCCTTGAACGCAAAACCATCAAGTTCATAGTTCACGCCGGTAATGCCGGTTTTCTGTATCTGGAAACGCACGCCCACTCCAGCCAGTTCCAACCGTTCGGCAAACATGACGGCGGTTGGCTTGCCCTGGGCGGCTTCCTTGACCAGGCGCTGAAGCCGCTGGCGTGGGGCTTCTGCCCCAGTGCGTAGTGCTTGTTCGATTTCACCTTTGGTCAGGGTCTTTTCATCTTTTGGTTCACCCAAACCAGGTGTCAGGGTCAGACCATGGATGCGCTCCAGAACTTGGGTGGCCCTGATCGCTCGATATACTTCCCATTGCCCATGCCAGAGTCCGCCAGAAAGGCTGACTCGACTGGCGATGATGTGGATGTGGTCGTGCTTGGTGTCGTTGTGCCGAATGACCGTGTATAGAGATTCTGATGGAAATCCCATCTCTTGCATGAAGTCATCAGCAATAGATGACCATCGTTCGGATGAAAGCCGCTCTCCTTCCGGTAATGCCAGGGAGGCGTGCCATACCGGAGACTTGATATCCGGTCGCAGGCGTCGGGTGACGGCAAACTGGTCTGACATGGCTCTGGCGCTGCCCGACGTCAAGGTGCCACCGACAATCTCCGGGTTCTTGCCCTTCTGGTTGCCGGTATCCAGTGCATAGTCCAATACCCCACGAAACCCAGTGCCACGAGTGACCTTAGCTTTCATCGTCTTGATCCTCGGGCAGCCGGGCGCCGATCAAGGCATCACGGTATTGAGTCAGCATGATGATGATTTGCGGCAAGTCGGCCACTTGAAGACCAGCCTCATTCAGATGACGGGAGAGCTGATTGAGGTTGGAAGCTGATCGGGACAGCACAAGCCATGCCGTCTGATTCAATGCCGGGATGATAATCGTAGGCCGAGGTCTTGCCTGTTTCATCCCGAACAAGGACATACGCAAAAACTCACCGCGATCATATAGGCCGCGACGGGCGTCGATTTCGGCAAGTTCCGCATCATTGACCCGTGTCATCACCTTATGGCGGCGACGGTCAGACTCAGCCAAGACATGACCCCGACGTGGGCGACGACTGGTTTTGGTTTGATCAATGGTCATCATCATAGACCTCCGCCAAAACCAAAACCGACAGCCCCGGGGGGCGTGGTCGGAAGGGGCGAAGCAACCCCCTGAGCGTCAGCGAACGGGGGCGAAGGGAGCGTTAGCGACCGAAGGGTTGAATTCGGCGCCAGCCGAATTACACCTTGCTCCTTACCAACAACGACAAGAAATACCCAACTGATTGTGTTCATCTGCATTCACCCTGATAACAGCACAAGCCAAGGAATTTGGTCTTGATTGGCATCAGGATAAACAGGCTAAGTCACTAATAACAAAATGGATATAATCAGAAAAATGCTATTGGACAACTCTGGATATTATCGAATAAATACAATGACAAAACCAACCGCAATAAAGTGCAGCCATGGATATAACCATTCGGAAACACACCATCCCACCCGGCGAATTGTAGTGGTCAACTCAAACCGGACAGAAAGTTAATTTTTTCTCGGCCAATATAGGGCACCTCGAATAACCCGAGGTTTTCAATGAATCCCGGCGCGCAATGATGACAGCGACCGAATTCTGTTCAATCTCTCAGGCAAAACACCGCTTTT
>NCFS01000064.1 GCA_002281295.1 Halothiobacillus sp. 35-54-62
GCTCATGGCTTTCGAACTCTTCTGGCGTGGCGTCCTGATTCTCCACGATCAGCCGGATCTTCTGCCCCGCAGGTACATGGACCTCTACCGGGTTAAACCGATGATTCTTGATGGATACATGCACATCAGGAGTAGCGGCAAAAACCGCGGATGAAAAAAGCATGATCAACAACGCACAACCTTTCCAAAAAGACATGACAACACCTCCACAAAAGACGAAAAAGACGACAGGGGCGAACGATAATGATTCTCATACCATATGTCAATAATATTGATTCTCATTTCGGGCGGGGTGTAGCCTAACGACAATGCGAGTCGGTGCTGCAACTCCCATAACAAAATTTTGGTAGGAAACTTCTTTCATTGGGCTGCGGCAGAAACTGAGTGCAACACCAGATTTTCTCGGTACGGTGTTGCCCCTATGTTTTATTCCGAACTCAGCGTTGAAGAGCGCGCCACCATTCAAATCGGTCATGCTCAGGGGCTCAGCCAGCGCAAGATTGCCCGCCTGATCAACCGATCCCCTTCGACCATCAGCCGAGAGTTGCGCCGCAATCGAGATGACTGTGGAGACTACTCGGCTCGCGCAGCCCAGCAACAGATGCAGGCTCGCCGCCAGGTTTGCCGACCGAAGCACAAGTTGTTGCCGGGAAGTGAGCGCTTCGAGTTGGTGGTCCATTTGCTGCGCGAGCGTTTGTCTCCAGAGCAGATTGCCGACAAGCTACGCCGTATGAACATACCCAGCCTCAGAGATGCCTACGTTTGTCGCGAGACGATTTACAACGCGATCTATGCCCTGCCGGTCGGTGAGCTACGCAAGGAGTTGATCATCTGTCTTCGTCAGGGCAAGACAGCACGTAGACCACGCTCTGGTGGTGTGGATCGGCGTGGTCAGATCCCGGAGATGGTGAGCATTCATGTTCGTCCTCCCGAGATCGAAGACCGCCTGATGCCGGGGCATTGGTAAGGCGATCTGATCAAGGGCAAGACTAACGCATCGTCTGTGGGCACGCTGGTCGAGCGCACCAGTGGCTACCTGATGCAGGTGAAGATGAATGACGCGACAGCGACCTCGGCGATGGAAGGCTTCAGCGCGGTACTCAATCGTATGCCGCAGGCGGTGCGCAAGAGCATGACCTACGACCAAGGCCGGGAAATGGCACGGCACGCTGAGATCACACAGCGAACCGGGGTGGCTATCTACTTCTGCGATCCGCATAGCCCCTGGCAACGTGGCAGCAACGAAAATATCAACGGGTTGATCCGCCAGTACCTACCTGTAGAGTCCCGGATGATTGCATTGACATGAAGCGTTGGCCCTTGTTTGTTGCCAGAAGCTTCTTTCGGTCTATTATCGACGACTATACCCGCAGTGGGAGGAGTCGACCATGATGGTTTCTTTGCACAAGAATGCCCGGACAACACCTTTGATTCGTGCCGAGATTGCCACGAGCACGGACAGTGCGCGTGTCCTGGCCGAACGCTATGGCATCAGCGAAGGCACAGTGTACAAATGGAAACATCGCAAGAACACCACGGATCGTTCGCACACGGCCCATCGACTGCAAACCCGCCTGACGCCCGAGCAGGAGGCCATTGTGGTGTATCTGCGCCGGGCCTTGCTATTGCCGCTGGATGACCTGTTGGCCGTGACGCATGAGTTCCTCTGCCCGGATGTTTCCCGCTCAGGCCTGGATCGTTGCCTGCACCGCCATGGCGTCGGCAACCTCAATGCGCTCAAGCCGAAAACACCGCAGGAAGCGCCCAAGGCCTTCAAGGCGTACGAACCGGGCTTTCTGCACATCGATATCAAATACCTACCGCAAATGGCCGATGAAACCCGCCGTCGCTACCTGTTCGTGGCCATCGATCGGGCGACCCGCTGGGTCTATGTCGCCCTCAAACCCAACAAGACGGCCGCCAGTGCTAAAAGCTTCCTCAAAGCCCTGCACGCTGCCTGTCCCATCAAGATCAGTCGTATCCTGACCGACAACGGCAAGGAGTTCACCGACCGTCTGTTCGCCAACCAGGCACGACAACCCAGCGGACGGCATGAGTTCGACCAGCTCTGTCAGGCCCTGGGCATCGAGCATCGACTGACCCGGCCCAAATCACCACAGACCAACGGCATGGTCGAACGGTTCAATGGCCGGATTGCCGATATCCTCAAGACCAACCGCTTCATCAGCGGGGAAGATATGGAGCAAACGCTGATGCGCTATGTGCACCTCTACAACCACCAGTTACCCCAGTCCGCACTGCACAGTCGAACACCCATCCAGGCCATGAAAGACTGGTATCAAACGCACCCACATCTGTTTATGAAACGCCCTTATAATCACCCGGGATGTGACAGATATCCGCCAGTCTCCTTGACAGAAACTATTCTGTGATCTATCTTTGAAAATGTGCATTACAATAAATGCACATTATGTGGTGCATCCCATGTAAATTCCATCGTATAAAACCCATCATAATCAGGATAGTTCTCATGAAAAAAATTAAGGCCATATCCGTTTCTGTATTAACAGCTTTCGCTTTTTCATACCCCTTCCTTAGCCAAGCTGAAGAAATGCAGGGAATGAACATGGGAGACATGCATGGGAATAAATCCTCTCATGTCGAAACATTCCCCTTTGGCCATCCAGGAAAATCTAACGAAGTAACCCGTGTAATTAAAATCACAGCACTCGATTTTAAATATGAACCCTCATCAATTTCTGTTAAATCAGGTGAAACAATCAAATTCATCATAACGAATAAAGGAAAAGTCGATCATGAATTTGTACTCGGGACTATCACGGAACAAAAAGAACATGACAAAGAGATGTTAGATCACCCCCACATGAAAATGGATGATCCGAATGGCGTCAGCATTCCGAAAGGGAAAAGTGAATCTCTTATTTGGACCTTCACAAAACCGATGACCATTCAGTATGCCTGCCACATTCCAGGGCATTACGCTGCCGGTATGTTTGGAAACATGCAGATAAAATAGATCCCTCCTCATATGCCTGAGTCACCATTCAGAGTAATTTATTGCCCAGCGTCCCAGAGTAGATAGCCAGTAAATAATTACTCTGCACTTATCCGAGTGGAAAAATGTATTATAAAAAAATACCAGCATAATATCACCTGCCACGAAGAGCAATTTCGTGGTGCATTATTGGGGTGAGATGGATTTACGTAGCACACGATACTGCGAGATTTTACGCTTAATATTCATCTAACGACCAAGTCGTGGGTTATGATTGGCAATCTTTCCGTAGCGCACAAGGATCATAGGCCCCGCTATTTTTCGTAGTGCTAATTAAAACATGGCTATAGAAAGAGGCCGAAATGTTTAATGGTGTAATGCTTCTTTGGTTCGTGCTTACTGCACTATCTCTACTGTTTGTAACAGTTGATATTCGCAAAACGCCAGAATCTCCGGTCCTCAAATGGGGTTTCGTATTGCTTACTGCATACACAGGACCTTTAGGCGCCTTTCTTTACGTACTCGGTTGCCGCGAACCACTGCCGGGGTTGCATGAACGCTACGTGGCAGTGCGATGGCGGCAGGTGCTCGGATCGACAATGCACTGCGTGGCGGGAGATGGCGTAGGTATTTTGGTAGGTGCCGTAATTGCTAGTTTTTTGCATCTATCAATAGTATCGGATATTGCGTTAGAGTATGTTTTAGGCTTCGGTTTCGGCTGGATGATTTTTCAGGCTTTTTTTATGAAAAACTCTGCGGGTGGCTCTTATACTCAAGCACTCTCCAGCACTTTTCTTCCGGAATTATTGTCAATGAACTGTCTCATGGCTGGCATGGTGCCGACGATGATTTTGGCGAAGAGTTATGTATCGGCGAGCGGCGATCCCTTCAGACCGGATTTTTGGTTCGTTATGTCCATGGCCCTTCTCGTTGGCTTTGTCACTGCGTATCCTATGAATTGGTGGCTGGTATCCAACCATATGAAACACGGGATGATGACCGTACGAGCCCCAGAGTTGCCAGCGATCAAGGGGGCAGATGAAAGCCTGCAAACACACAACTCGATGCATAGTGACAACGAAAATTTGAAATTAAAAGGCGATCACACCATGCACGGTGTTGTAGAAAAGGTCTCAGGTAATAAGCTGATTTGGATGACTCTGCTTTCGTTCCTCGTGTTGGCCTTGGGGTTGACTATTGTGGCTACATTCGGTGGTGTATAGGCCGCGAAATACTCAAATGAATAACTATTGAATTAACCGAGTCTTGCCAGGTTTTATTTGGAATGGCCGCGATATTTAGGTAGGACAACGTAGGTGTCCATTGTGGACAAAATCGTCGAAATAAACCAAATGCGCTTCTTTTAATATCTGAGCCATAGACCGTAACGTCATTTTGTAGAGACCTATGGAACACATCAACGGCCTTCTTTTTCTTGTTATTAACGCCAGTGTTCATCCGCCCGTTCCCGTTCTTACAACGGCCCTATTCTTGGCCAACTGGTTGGTGCCTCTCGCGGTGCTGCTCTTCATCACACTATGGGTTCGTACATCTACGAACGCGCGGGGAAGTCTGCTCACTGCCACCGTGGTGATGTTGATTGGTCTTGGGGTTAATCAGCTGTTGGGTGCGATCTATTTCCACCCTAGGCCCTTCATGATTGGGTTGGGACATCAATATCTGCCACATTTGCCGGATAACTCATTCCCCAGTGATCATGCAACTTTTTTGTGGAGTCTGGGATTCGCTCTGTTGATCCTAGGGCACCTACGACGTTGGGGGGCCGTGCTCGTGCTCGCGGGATTAGCCATCGCTTGGGCCCGAGTTTATGTCGGTGTTCATTTCCCATTCGATATGTTGGGTTCGCTGATCGTCTCGCTGGTGGTGGCTGGATTTGCTCGGATATTATCTGGACCGCTCCTAAAATGGGTGCTTACGCCCTGCAACTCGCTCTACATTAGATTGATCGTGGCACTACATTTGCCACCCGCCCTATTCCCAAGATGATTCTTCTTGCCAGGAGCCCAACATAGGGCATTCTGCTTGCTTTGGCCTCAGGATATGGGCGCGGAACAAGGAAAGTATCGGTTGATGGATCAGGTATCTGCGGCCCCATCGCCCTGATTAGAAAAATAAGCCTGGTCCTTTCCAAAAATGTTTATTCGCGGGATTGGGATCGGGTCAACTGCAAACGTCTTTTTTGAGAATTCAGATCAGGAAATGTTAAAACTTCACTCGGCTTGCTTTGGTTGAAAACACACGGCTGTGTTCAATTTGGTTTACCAAACGGATGACAGGAACAACCCTCTCCCTCAGCAGCCTGTGTCAGGTTGCGTATGATTCCACACTCGCTGATCTTTTGATTGGCGTGGCAGGTATCGCGCAGCATGTGTAACTGCCGTTCGAGCAAACGAAGTGATTCGACTTGCTGGTGGATGCGCGCAATCTGCCCATCGATTAGTTGGTTGATCTCGTCGCAGGCCAATTCGGGGTTGGCTTGAAAGCTACGTAACGTGCGAACATCCGCTAGTCCCATGCCGAGCGAGCGGCAATGGCGAATGAAGTTGAGTTGTACCAGGTGCATTTCTGAGTAGCGACGATAGCCATTGGCCTCGCGTGCTGGCACATCAAGCAATCCTTCTCGCTCGTAAAAACGCACCGTTTCCACGTCGCAATCGCTACGTTTTGCTATTTCTCCGATTCTCATGTCTTTTTCCTTCAAAAAGTCCTTGACCCTGTGGTAGATACAGGCTGTCAAATGGTGGCATTGTTCTCCGAGAGATACCACCATGAATCAGCATGAGCATGACCGGGCGCCAGCCGATGAAGCCAATCACGATCATAGCCATAACGGCCCCCATCATGATGATGTCGATGTGTGCTGCACCCCTGGCACGGAAGCCAGCAAAGGCTTGTCGTTTGCCGAGCAAACCTCGCCGCCGAAAGATACTTGCCGGGTGCGCTACCGCATCGACAATATGGACTGCCCGACTGAGGAACAGTTGATCCGCAACAAGTTAGAGTCCATGCAGGGCGTTGTTCGGCTCGACTTCAACCTGCTGGACCGGGAACTGACGGTGTACCATCGTCTGGATGACCCTCAGCCTATTGGCACGGCACTGGTGGGGTTGGATATGGCCCCCAGTCTGCTCGAAGCCGGTGTATCGGCAGAGGCGATTCCACCGGCACTGAGCCCAAGACTGAAGGGGCTGCTGACCATCAGTGGCTTGGCGGCGGTCGGCGCCGAAGCAATCACCTGGACAACCGGGCAGGAAACATCATGGCTGGTAATGGTTCTAGCTGCGGTGTCCATCCTGAGTGCTGGTCTGCCTACACTGAAGAAGGGATGGATCGCGCTCAAGAACCTGACCCTTAACATCTACTTCCTGATGTCGTTGGCGGTTGCCGGTGCCGTCATCATCGGTAAATGGCCGGAGGCGGCGATGGTGGTGTTCCTGTTTGCGCTGGCAGAGGCAATCGAAACACTGTCCCTGGAACGAGCGCGCAATGCGATCAGATCACTGACCTCACTGTCTCCGGAAATCGCCGAGGTCAAAATCGGCGATAACTGGCAGGAGCAACCTGTGGATGGTGTTGTCGTGGGTGCCAGAATTCGAGTTCGAACCGGCTCGCGGGTGCCGCTCGATGCGCGCGTCGAATTCGGCCGTGCAGCGATTGATCAAGCACCTATCACCGGCGAGAGCCTACCGATAGACAAGCAGGCCGGTGATGCGCTGTACGCCGGCAGCATCGTCACCGACGGTGTGGTCGAGGCCACCGTGACGGCCGTAGCCGGTGAAAGCACCATGGCCCGCATCGCTGCCGCCATCCAGAATGCGCAATCGCAGCGCGCGCCGACACAGCGCTTCGTCGATCAGTTCGCTCACTACTACACCCCCTCCGTGGTTGTCCTAGCCGTCTTAGTAGTGATGCTCGGGCCCGTGTTGTTCGATGGAACGTGGGTAGATTGGTTCTACCAAGCACTGGTAATACTGGTAATTGCCTGCCCATGTGCACTGGTCGTGTCCACCCCGGTCACGGTGGTCAGTGGCCTAGCCGCAGCTGCCGGGCACGGCATTCTGATCAAGGGCGGGACTTATCTTGAAGGGGGACGGCTCTTGAAAGTCGTGGCGCTCGATAAAACCGGTACGCTAACCCAAGGCAGACCAGTACTGACCGATACCGCGCAGTTTGGCGAAATGCCCATCGAACAATCTTTGCTGATTGCGGCCAGCCTTGATGAACACAGCACCCACCCGGTAGCACAAGCCTTGGTCGCCGGATGGCGAGAACGACAACCGGACACCACAATATTGCCCGTTGAAGGCTTCGGCGTGCTCAACGGACGCGGCGTCAAAGGCAGCATCAACGGCCAACTATGGCATCTTGGCAATCACCGTCTGGTCGAAGAATTGGGGGTATGCTCACCGGTATTGGAAGCCCGCCTGGCCGGATTGGAACGCGCCGGCAAGACCGTCATCGTCCTGTGTGCAGTTACCGGCCCGGTGGCCGTGTTTGCCGTGGCCGACACGGTTCGGCCCGAGAGCTTGCAGGCAGTGGTGGCCCTTAAGGCACTAAATGTCGAACCAGTGATGCTGACAGGCGACAACCCGGCTACCGCTCGAGCGATTGCCGATCAACTCGGAATTCAAGACGCGCGCGGCAACCTGATGCCGGAGGACAAGCAAGCAGCCATTGCCGAACTAAAAGGGCGGTATGGTGCGGTCGGCATGGTCGGCGATGGGGTGAATGATGCGCCAGCACTGGCCCGGTCAGACATCGGCTTTGCGATGGCAGCCGCCGGTACCGCTACTGCATTGGAAAGCGCCGACGTCGCCATCATGGACGACGATCCACGCAAGATTGCCGATTTTATCGGTTTAAGCCGGCGTGCAGGATCGGTCTTGAAACAGAATATCGCGCTGGCACTGGGCATTAAGGTCGTATTCCTCGGTCTGGCGTTGAGCGGGCATGCGACGCTGTGGATGGCCGTGTTCGCGGATACGGGAGCGAGCCTCCTGGTGGTGTTCAACGGGCTGCGCTTGCTCAGACATTTTTCCCAACCAGTGTCGGGCATAAACCACGTTCCGTAGGCCATTTCCCCGGAATGTAGCGGTGATGGATTCAACCGGTCAGCCACTCTAGTGAATTTTGACATGATAAAAACAATTGTCACACCGTCACGTGCACGCTTGGCCACTTTCTTTGCTGTGGCCGGGCCTGGCCTCGTCGTGATGCTGGCTGATACGGATGCAGGTAGCGTAATTACCGCAGCCCAGAGCGGTGCCCAATGGGGATACAAGCTGTTGGCTCTGCAATTATTGTTGATCCCGATTCTGTATCTGGTGCAGGAACTCACTTTGCGCCTGGGCCTACTCACCGGTCGCGGCCACGGTGAACTTATAAAGCAACACTTCGGCCAGGGCTGGGCCTGGTTGTCTGTGTCCACATTGCTGGTGTCCTGCCTTGGTGCGCTGATTACCGAAATGAGCGGTATCGCAGGCGTCGGCGCGCTCTACGGCATACCCATCTGGGTCAGTGTACTGGCTACGCTGGGATTTTTGCTTACGGTGGTAATTTCCGGGTCATATCGCTCAGTG